>BQJA01000129.1 GCA_021604405.1 Nitrosomonas sp.
TCTTTTTCCGGTATGTTTGACTGCCAGGACGAATTCCCTTAAATTTATCTGTGTTTGGTTTTAATGATTGCATGCGGGTGTCAGTCAAATGATAGTTTTCGGGAAATTTTACCGGTTCTGGCGGAATCACCAGTGGATTAATAATGCAACCGCTGGTTATTTCTTCAGTGCGTGCCGGATGCCGCGGCGTGTCTCTGTACCTGGCAGCAGGCGTGGTTTTATGGCTGCTTTTGTTTTTATGGCATTAGGATTGGCATGTTCGGCGTTGAACTCAGCGCCACTGCGCAATGGTACCGATAATACCGGAAACAACGCCGTGCTTGATATGCCGATCGACAAAATGTGTCCGCCTGAACCCTATGCGAGCGCACCTTTTGCTGGTTCGAGGGTGATAGCGCAGCCCATTGCCGGGTCGACGAGTAATCTTTACAGCGGCGGCCTTGTTGAAGGTCCTGTGTGGATCGATGGTGCACTCTATGTTTCTTCTTTCTCAAAAGGAAGAACACCCCCATCAACGATTTTAACCTTGCAGCCTGACGGGGTTTTAACAACAGTTATTCCCAATTCTGGCAGTAATGGTCTCGCCGTTGATGCCGGCGGGATGATTGTTGCCGCCACCCACGACGATGGCGGATTGAGCCGCTTTAACCCCGCCAATGGGGAGCGGACCGTCATCGTGAACAGCTTTCAGGGTCACCGGTTTAATTCGCCCAACGATTTAACGATTGCTGGCGATGGGACTATATTCTTCACAGATCCAAATTGGCAGGCACCGAGTCCCGATCCGCAGCCCGTCGAGGGGGTGTACCGGGTGAGTCCCGACGGGGTTATTACGCTGCTCGACGGGTCTATCAGCAAGCCCAATGGAATTGCTTTATCTAATGACGAAAAATGGCTCTATGTCGGCCATCCCGGCGGTATGGTGCGCTATGCGGTAACGGCCGACCTGACCGTGACAACGCCGGGCACTGAGTTCGGTAGTGGTATGGCCGGGGTCGACGGATTGGCGATGGATTGTGCGAATAATATTTACGTCACCCAATATAGTGCGGGTGTGGTAAAGGTACTTAATCCAGACGGGATTGCTATCGGTACCATCGAGGTGGCGCCAAGCCTGACAAATGCGGCTTTCGGCGGACCCGAGGGGAAGACGCTTTTCCTCACTGCAGGCGATCCTGCGGTTGGTGATGCGGTATTTGCCGTCGAATTGAAAATCCCCGGCCGCCCCTATTGATTTGTGAAATTGAAAAAATTATATTTTGGTGCAAATGTGAACTTATAAAAGCAGGTAGAATGAAATATTGTTTGAGTTGATTGTATAGTGACTAGATGTTAAATCGCAGATCGTTTATTAAACAAGTCAGCGCACTGTCTTTGGCTGCTGTTCTACCTCCGAATGCCTTTTCAAATACCAGGCAGAATCTGGGGGTGGCGTTGGTTGGACTGGGCCGCTACAGTACGGATATTTTGGCGCCTGCTCTGCAACAGACCAAATACTGTCATTTGGCCGGTATAGTGACAGGAAGCCCCCATAAAATTCCCTTATGGCAGGAAAAATATAAAATCGAGGATGACAATGTTTACAATTATGACAATATGTACACCATCGCCAGAAACGAAGCGATTGATGTGGTCTATATTGTCCTGCCGACTGGTTTACATAGTCAATACAGTATCATTGCGGCTCAGGCCGGTAAACATGTGTGGTGTGAAAAGCCGATGGCCATGACGGTACGGGAGTGTGAAGCGATGATTAAGGCCTGCCGGCAGAATCAGGTGAAGCTGGCGATCGGGTATCGCATGCAACATGAGCCTAACACGCAGACCATTATCGAATACGCCAAGACCAAGCCTTATGGAAACATCAAAGAAGTAATCGCGAAAGCAGGGTACTATGATAGCCGCACCGATCATTGGCGGCAAAATAAAGCCCTTGGAGGCGGCGCCATGTATGATATGGGAGTTTATCCGCTTAATGCCGCCCGCTACACTACCGGCGAGGAGCCAACCGCTGTTCTTTCCGCGCAGCACAGTACAAGTCGACCCGAGATTTATCACGAAGTGGATGAGACCACTGTTTTTACCCTGGCGTTTCCCAGCGGCGCTGTGGGGCGGTGTAAAACCAGCTTTGAAGAAAATATGAATTATTTGTGGGCCAACTGCGAACGCGGCTGGTATGAGTTAGAGCCGTTTCAATCCTACAGTGGCATCAAAGGAAAAACGAGCGATGGTCGATTACTGAATATAACGATTCCTAATCAACAAGCCAAGCAAATGGATGATGATGCACTTTCTATTATCAGCCAGCGGCCTATGCGGGTGCCTGGTGAAGAAGGTCTGCGTGATATCCGCATTGTGGAGGCCATTTACCAGTCAGCAGCCCAGCGTAAACAGGTTCAATTGTAAGACTTAAAGGGGACTGGCCAATAGCGCCGGAATTAAGTTTTTTTCGGCGTACACAAGCGCTTAATAAGAAGTGTATCGTAAGAAGTGTATCGCTGAAACGACTCTGCTTCAAAACAGCCTTATGTTTAATTCCCAGTAAATTGGTGAAATACCAGTTCAAAAAATAATGCAATTAAGGGGTAAGCGCTCATGCCGGCCTATTATCGCTTAGTTGTTTATTTAGGTTGCCCTCACGGGCAATATCAGCAAGATCAATCAAGTTGATTGCGCCGGTTTTGTGCATGATCTTGGATTTGTGGATTTCAACCGTGCGGTGGCTGATACCAAGATGCAATGCAATTTCCTTATTCGAGTAGCCTTGAACGGCCAGTGTCATTACGTCCCGCTCCCGTTGCGTAAGTTTCGCCAGGCGTGATAATGCATCCCGATTTTGCAGCGCCTTACTCGTCTTCTTTTTGGCTTCAAGAAAAGCGCTGTAAACACAGTTCAAGAGATTTTCACGGGTTACCGGTTTCGTCAGAAAATCTATTGCACCGGCCTTGATTGCTCTGACACTCATGGGAATATTGCCATGTCCGGTGAGAAAAATGATTGGCAATACAATCTTGCGCCGAGACAATATTTCTTGAAGTTGCAGGCCATTTATTTCCGGCATACGTACATCCAGAATGATGCAACCGTAATAGTCCGGCCGGTAAGCTATAAGAAAAGCTTGCGCGCTTTCGAAAGATTTCACGCGGATGCCCGCCTGGTCAATCATGAGTGTGAGGGAATCCCGCACTGCCGGATCGTCATCCACGATAAACACAACGGGCTCTTGAGTCGTCATGGCGAAAAAGGTAATGTGAAACAGAATTTGGCGCCCGGCTTGGCATCAGGTTCTACCCAAAGCTGGCCGCCATTGGTTTCGATTAGCGCGCGGCTAATTGCGAGCCCCATACCGATACCACTTGGCTTTGTCGAAAAGAAAGGCTCAAATATACGTTCCTTCATTATTTGATCTAAACCGGGTCCGCTATCTTGCACAATCACCAAAGCCATATTTTTTTCCGCCAGGCTTTGTACTAAGATTACAATTTCTAAGTCAGGCGCATTCTCTGCACGCATTGCTTCCACCGCGTTTCTAAATAAATTCACCAGGACTTTCTGGATCTGCATGCGGTTAGCCTGAACATCTGGTAAATTCTTCTCCAGTTTAACCACAGGGTTGAATTCTCCGTAGCCGTCATTGCGCGCAATGTTCAACGCTTCATTGATCAGGTCATTCAGATTCAGTTGCTCGGTTATTACTTCTCCTTTTTGTAGGAACGCAAGCAATTCATGCAGGCTGCGACCGGCACGCTGCGCCTGCTCCACGCAGCCTTCCAGTGCTCTTTTTAAACTGGCAGAGTAAATCGTTTCGTTGTGTAGAGCGTGCAAAGCCACTTCGCTGTAAGCAGAAATCGCGGCTAATGGCTGATTGAGCTCATGGGCGATTGCAGAAGCTGTGCGTGCCGCCACCTGCTGTTTGAAAAGTGTTTCTGTTTCATTACGTTGTTCTTTAAGCTTCTTTTCAAGATTTTTTTGTTCTGTCACATCCCGTGCCACGCCTACCAGCCGCGCCGCATAACCGGCTTCAAAATGCACCTGCCCAATCGAAGATATCCAACGCTCAACGCCGTTGGTGGGATGAATGACGCGATACTCTGCTTTGTATTCGCCGCTGCTTGTGGGATCAAGTGCATAATCAACAGCTGTTTGCCGTACCGCGCGATCTTGCGGGTGTATCACCGCAATGAATTCTTCATAACTTATAGGATTATCTGAATGTCTGCCCCACAGTTTGCGCATTTGTTTATCCCAGTAAAATATTTTGCGTATGTAGTCGTAGTCAAAAACTCCCAAGCCTGCCGCCTGCTTGGCTAAACGCAACCGTTCTTCACTGGCACGAAGTGCTTTTTCGGTTTGAAGGCGTTGATCGACAACGTTAAATGTGGTCAAGACATAAGGTTGTTCCGGTGTTTTTATAGGACTGAGACTGATATCCAGCATCATTTCCTCGCCATCACGGTTGAGCGCGGCAAGCGCTTTGCCGCCACCCATGGACCGTCTCTCAGGCTTGCGCAAGAAAAGCTCTCGATGATGCAGATGTTGTTTACGGTAGCGTGCCGGCATCAGCAGTTCAACCGTAAGCCCACATAATTCATCTTCGCTATAGCCGAACAGCAGTTGCGCGGTCGGATTTGCCAGCACAATGTGACCGGTATCATCGACCAGCAGCATGGCATCTGCCGCCGCATCAAATAATGTCCGGAAACTTAAGCTTTTGAGCGCATCATTCAAGATATTTCTGGCTGGAGCGTATTGAGATATATGTCATCTATATGCGTTAGCTTACGATTAAAACAATTAAGTTTATTAACTTATTGTGACATATAAGAGGTTATTGTGACATATAAGGGCTAGCCCTTACGTGTTTGCACTCATTTTTTTGTCAGGTTTTCTTTGGTAAATTATTACGTATTCAGCGAACTAATCAATTGCTTTTTCTTTATCCCTGACGCGGTCAATTAATAAAATCAAGGAAGCTGAAATGAAATCTGTAAAGCTACAATCCAAGAGTGCAAAGAGAACGAAGCGTATCAATAACCCAAAAAGTACCAGGAGGGAGTTATCTGTCATCAGTAATCCGTCAAGATCTGCGTGGAATGAAACAGAGCGGAGCGCGAATAGCACATACTACAAAGACAAAGTACAGGCACAGGCGCGTGGGCTCGAAGCGGGATATGAGCTGGCAGACTGCGAAAACAAAGGAAAGCCAATGAGCAAAGCATCTGCCAATAAACAGGTGAACGCGGAAATTTCTGTTACCGGTGTTTACCCAGAAGACTGGAATGATCGAAACTTTGCTGTTGGCAAAAAAGAAACAGCGATGCTGATGTTTGACGATAAAGGCATAGTTCTCGGTTGCAGCCAGGCAGCTGAAAAATTATTTGATTGCTCCGCCAAAGAATTGGCTGGACAACATGTTACGAGGCTGCTGCCGAAACTGATCGGGATCAACCTGGTCCGAGGTAAGCGAGCAAATCCATATCTATCCTATCTTTCACGTATTGGTCACCGCTTTGAAGTGATGAGTATGAACCGGACGCGTTTTACGAGCGAACTTTTTTTTAACGATATGGAATATCTCGGACGGCGTTTTTTGCGAGTAATTATTAAGTCGGTCAGAAAAGAAACACCATGATTCAATAAGGCATTGTCGAATAACCTTATACACACTTCATCGATACCGCTTGGCTTTGTCGAAAAGAAAGGTTCAGATATGCCGTTCCTTCATTATTTGATCTAAACCGGATCCGCGATCTTGCCCAATCACCAAAGCCATATTATTTTCCGCCAGGCTTTGTACTAAGATTACAATTTCTAAGTCAGCCGCGTTCGCTGCACGCATTGCTTCCATCGCGTTTCTAAAAAGCGCTTTGACGCCACTCATGGGCCGTCTCTCAGGCTTGCGCAAAAAAAGCTCTCGATGGTGCAGATGTTGTTTACAGTAACGGGCCGGTATCAGTAATTAAACCGTAAGCCCATAAAATTCATCTTCGCTATAGCCAAACAACTGCTGTGCGGGCGAATTTGCCAGCACAATATGGCCGGGTTCATCGACCAGCAGCATGACATCTGCCGCCGCATCAAATAATGTCCGTAAACTTATGCATTTGAGTGTACCAGTCAAGATATCTTCTGGCTGTAGGCTGTGGTGTAATAATATTTATGTCATATATATATGATAGTTTACGAGAGAAAAACAACTTACGTTTATAAATTTATTACCATATAAGGGCTGACCCGTACGTGCTCGCACTCATTTTGTTGTCAGGTTTTTTTTGGTAAATTATTACGTATTCAGCAAAGTAATCAATTGCTTTTCCTTTATCCCTGATGCAGTTTATTTCTTAAACCAAGGAGGCTGATATGGAATCTGTAAAGCTACAAGCCAAGAGCACGAAGAAAGCGAAGAGTACCAGTAACCCTAAAAGTGCCAAAAGAAACTTATCTGTCATCGGTAGTCCGTCAGACGCCGCGCAAAACGAAAAAGAGCGGAACGCGCGTATTGCACTTTCCGCTTACTACAAAGCACAGGCTCGCGGATTCAAACCGGGATATGAGTTGGCGGACTGGCTGGCTGCCGAAGCAGAGGAAAGCCAATGAGCAGACTATCTACCAATAAACAGGTGAGCGCGGAGACCGCTGCTAGCGGGATTTACATTGAAGATTGCACCGACCGCAGCTTTGACATGAACAAAAAAGAAAAGGCCGCACTGATGTTTGACGATAATGGTGTGATTCTTGACTGTAATCAGGTGGCTGCAGAATTACTTGATTGCTCAGCCAGCGAATTAGCGGGGCAATCTATTTTCAGTCTCTTTCCAGAACTGGAAAATATTATACTGGTGCATGGTAAACGGTCTATATCGTGTTTGCGCTTTCTTTCAAGTATTGCTCACCGCTTTGATGTGATCAGTATGAGCGGCGAATTTTTTGTCAGTGAACTTAAATTCAGCGTGGTTGAAAATACCGGGCGGCGCCTGCTGCGGGTGATGATTATCAACCCGAC
>BQJA01000130.1 GCA_021604405.1 Nitrosomonas sp.
AATTTTCAAAGCGCCCATGAGTGAACCAAGCTGGCCGGTTGTTCGCCAGTCCAGTTTATTGGAAATTCCATAAAGCAGGCCGGCACGGTATGCATCTCCACAGCCGGTTGGGTCAACAATTTCTGCAGGCTTAACGCTGGGAATTTCTATCTGCTCCTCATCGGTGTAAATGATGGAACCTTGCGCGCCCCTTGTGACGATCAGAGCTTTGACTTCCTTTGCCAGGGATTCCAGTTCGCGCCCCGTCCGCTCTTGCAGTAATTGGCCTTCGTAGTCATTCACGGCAATATAACTTGCTTTATGAACAAAATCCAGCAGTTCTTCGCCATTAAACATGGGCAGCCCCTGCCCGGGGTCAAACATGAAAGGAATGCCGGCTTCATGAAATTCACGTGCATGCTGTATCATGCCATCGCGCCCATCGGGCGCGATAATGCCCAGTTCAATATCTGAAGCATCGCTAACGGAATTTAAATGTGAAAAATTCATCGCACCTGGATGGAATGCGGTAATCTGGTTGTCATCCAGATCAGTTGTTATGAATGCTTGCGCCGTAAAGGAGTCTTTTACATGCCGAATACGGGTTTGCGCTAGATTGAGTCGCTCAAAGCGTACAGCATAATCCTGGTAGTCGTCGCCCACCGTCGCCATCATCAGCGGTTTGCCACCAATCATTTGTAAATTATAGGCAATATTACCCGCGCATCCACCAAATTCCCGGCGCATTTCCGGAACCAGAAAAGCGACATTCAATACGTGAATTTTTTCCGGCAGAATATGATTTTTGAAATGGTCTTGAAATACCATTATGTTATCGTAGGCGATAGAGCCACAAATCAGTGTATACATGTTATAAAAATTTTATGATTATTCAGAATGCGGTTTCCAAGCTAAATCGAGTTCGCGTGCTGCTTTAACATCATCTAGCTTGCGCAAAGGCATGGTATGTGGCGCATCTTTAACCATGTCGGGTTGTTCTTCAATTTCAGTCAGAATTTCCTTCATGGCGACTACAAATGCATCGAGCGTTTCTTTTGATTCCGTTTCAGCAGGCTCAATTAACAAGCATTCAGGAACCAGTGTTGGAAAATAAGTGGTTGGTGCGTGATAGCCTTTATCCAACAATCGCTTGGCTAAATTCATCGCTGTGACGCCCGTCTTTTCCTTGATATTTTTTAAACTAACAATAAATTCATGGCTGGCGCGACGAGAAGGGTAGGCAAGTTCAAAACCCGCCTCACGCAATGCCGTCATTAGATAGTTGGCGTTAAGGGTTGCGAATTCGGCGACGCGATGCATGCCGTCCCTTCCCAACAGACGGACATAGATATATGCGCGTAACAATACGCCCGCATTACCCATGTGCGCAGATAGTCTACCGATTGACTGCGGCTTTTCCTTTTCAGTAACCCAATAGTATCTACCATCCTCATGACCGACGATTGGAACCGGCATAAATGGCAGCAGGCGTTCCGCAACACCAACTGGCGCGGATCCCGGACCACCACCGCCATGCGGTGTCGAGAAGGTTTTGTGCAGATTAATGTGAATAACGTCAAAGCCCATATCACCTGGCTTGACTTTACCGAGTACTGCGTTCAGGTTAGCTCCGTCATAATACAGTAATCCGCCGGCCTGATGAACAATACGGCTCATTTCGGATACATTCTTTTCGAAGACGCCCAATGTGGATGGATTGGTTAACATCAATCCCGCTGTCTTCGGTCCTACTGCGGCTTTTAGTGCCGCCATATCGACGTTGCCTTCTTTATCAGTCGCAATTTCCACTACCTTAAAGCCACACATAACCGCTGTTGCGGGGTTGGTGCCGTGCGCTGCATCCGGTACGATGATCTCCGTTCGCGATTTATCACCACGTGACTCGTGGTAAGCCCGTATCATCATAACGCCGATAAGTTCACCTTGTGCGCCTGCCATAGGCGTCAGACTGACGCCTGCCATGCCGGTGACATCTTTCAATATCTCCTGCAGATCATACATGCAGGCCAGATAGCCCTGACCGGTATCTTCGGGGGCCAATGGATGCCGTGCCAGATATTGAGGAAGCATGGCGAGAGAATTACATGCACGCGGGTTGTATTTCATGGTGCATGAACCAAGCGGGTAAAACTCAGTATCAATGGAAAAGTTCATCTGTGATAGACGCGTATAATGACGCACCGTATCCATTTCTGAAACTTCCGGTAGCAGCGGTTGAGTTTTTCGTAACAGATTCTGGGGGATTTTGTCTGCTACTGCCGACGTTGCCGGAGACTGGGAATGATTGCGCCGCCCTGGACGCGAGTGTTCAAATATCAGCATTATTTTGGCGCTATCGAGGTTTATTTTAAGGCTGCTAAAGCTGCATCGTAGTTTGGTTCGTCCGCAATTTCCGGAACAAGCTCCGCATGGACCACGGTATCCGATTCATCCAGCACGATAACTGCACGTGCCGTAATCCCGGCAAAAGGGCCATCTGCAATGGCTACACCATAATCACGCATAAAATTAGCGCCCCGCATGGTTGATAGCGGTATGACCTTGTCTAATCCTTCTGTGCTGCAGAAACGGCTCATGGCAAATGGCAGATCAGCGGCAATAATCAATACAACGGTGTTGTCCATGTTGCTTGCTTTCTCATTAAATTTGCGGGTGGATAGTGCGCAAACAGGTGTGTCCAGGCTGGGTACAATATTTAATACTTTCTTCTTGCCTGAAAAGTTAGCTAAAGTAACGTCTTGCAAATCACTATTGACCAGCGAAAAAGCGGGTGCTTTTTCTCCTGTTTTTGGAAAATTACCTTCGATTTTTATTGGTTTTCCTGCGTGAGTTACCATGATTTTTCCTCAATGAATGTAATGAAAAACAAATGTCAAAAGGTCATCCCTTAAAGGCTTAACGACAGCTTATGCGTTTAACGCCTTCTTGAGTTGTTGGATGTAATTCTGTATATCCTCAGACGTTTTGGTTTCGGTGGCGCATACAAGTAGTGTGTTGCCAATGCTAGGATAATGTTCCTGCAAATCCAGCCCCGCCAATATTTTTTGCTGTTTCATCGTTTGCAGCACCGCTTGTGCTGGAGCAGGGAGGGATATCACCGCTTCATGAAAAATTGGCCCGCTGAATACTCTTTTTACGCCATTCAGCGCTTCCAGTTGCTCAACCAGATCCAAAGTATTGGCGTGTGCATGCGCAGCAACCCGGCGCAAACCTTCCGGTCCAAGTAATGCCATAAAAATGGTTGCAGCAGTGACCATCAATCCTTGATTGGTACAAATATTTGAAGTGGCCTTGGAACGGCGGATATGTTGCTCGCGGGCCTGTAAGGTCAGGACAAATCCAGTCTTGTTATCCATATCATTAGTGCGACCAATGATGCGTCCCGGTATTTGCCGGACCAGTGATTTTTTGCAGGCCATGAATCCAAAATAAGGGCCGCCGCTGGAAAGCGGAATACCCAATGGCTGACCTTCACCGACCGCAATATCCGCGCCTTTGTTTCCCCATTCGCCGGGTGGTGTAAGAATCGCCAACGCTATCGGATTAACGACGCCAATGGCCAGCGCATTGTTGGCATGCGCCCAGTCCGTAAGCGCATCGACCTGCTCTAGTACACCAAAAAAATTGGGTTGTGGAATTACCAGTGCCGCAAATTCCTCTTTAGCAAAATCATCCAGGGATTCGGGAAGAATTTGACCAGATTCTTTACAATAAGGAAGTTCCACCAAATCAATATCCTGATTGCTGACGATCGCACGGACAACTCGGCGGTAAATCGGATGAACTGTTTCGGGGATTAAGATGCGCCGCGAAGTTTTGTGCGAGCGGACTGCCATCAAAGCGGCCTCAGCCAATGCGGAAGCGCCGTCATACATGCTGGCGTTTGATATGTCCATGCCCGTCAATGAAGCCATCATCGTCTGATATTCATATAGCAGCTGGAGTGTGCCCTGACTGGCTTCTGCCTGGTAAGGGGTATAGGAGGAATAGAATTCACCGCGCGTGGTGATCTGCCAGACTGCAGCAGGGATGTGATGTTCATAAGCACCTGCGCCAATGAAATTTTGGTATACACCGTCCATTTCGGCGCGCTTCATCATCAGCCGGGTTATCTCCATTTCACTTAACCCTGGCGGTACTTTTTCCAAGCGACCACATTTTAAATCGCTGGGAATTTCATCAAAAAGCGTCTCAATATTTTCTGCGCCGATACGTGAAAGCATTTCGGCAACATCTTCTTTGGTATGCGGAATAAACGGCATGATTGATATAGATACTTCTTAAAGTAATTTGAAAAACTTGATGGCTGGAAGGTTTGTACTTTTGACGATACAAACAGTTGCAGATGCGCTGACGTGCTAGACTGAATTAATGATCTTCATTTTCCAGTAACTTTTCATAGTCTGCCGCACTGAGTAAATCATCCAAATCAGAAGCATTGTCGGGCTTTAATTTAAACAACCATGCCGAATAAGCATCTTCATTGATTTTTTCAGGCTCGGACTCAAGATCGGGATTGGCCGCAATTGCTTCACCTCCGATTGGTGCGTAAACATCTGCAGCCGCTTTTACTGATTCGACAACAGCACATTCTTCTTTTTTTTCCAGTTTACGGCCTGTTTGTGGCAATTCAACAAATACCATATCACCCAATAATTCCTGAGCGTGGTGGGTAATGCCAATGGTTACCGTGCCATCCTCTTCTGGCTTAACCCACTCATGGGATTTGGTATATTTTAGATGTGTCGGAATACTCATTATTCACTCCAGCGTTAAAAATTTTTGCATTATTGTTCGATCAAAACTTTTCCGTTTCTAACGAAAGGGTATTTTACCACTTTAGCGCGCAGTTTCTTTTCTCGTACGATGACATTCACCTCATTTCCAACGGATATTTGTGATGGGATTCGTGCAAGTGCAATAGATTGATTAATTGTCGGAGAAAAGCCACCGCTGGTAATTTCGCCTTCATACATATTATCATTTTCTTGCGCAACAACCTTTTGATGGCTACGTAAGACGCCCCGATCAAGCAATACTATTCCTTGGAGCTGATGTGTTACCGGTTTTTCTAACAGTGCTTGCTTGCCGATAAAATCGCGTTCACTTTTCATGTCAACGGTCCAGGCCAGGCCGGATTCCAGCGGGCTTGTCGTTTCATCCATGTCCTGGCCGTATAGATTCATACCTGCTTCAAGCCGCAGTGTGTCGCGTGCACCTAATCCGGCCGGTGCGACACCGGCGGTATGAAGGGCATTCCAGAACGTCGCCGCATCATCGGCGGGCAGTATGATTTCAAAACCATCCTCGCCTGTGTATCCGGTACGGGCAATAAAATAATTATCCAGCGTTGTGGATTGGAAAAGCTTTAAATTTTCTGTTTCTGCCTGGGAACCGGGGATAACCTGCCAGACTTTATTGCGTGCATTTGGACCCTGAACAGCTATCATTGCTAAATCGCGACGCGGCAGAATTTCCAGTTCAGGCGCTATCTCATCACGTTTTGCTTGTATCCAGTTGGTATCTTTCTCCGCTGTTCCGGCATTCACAACAATTCGGAACCAGTTTTCAGATAAAAAATAGATTATCAGGTCGTCAATAACACCACCTTGCGGATTTAGCATGCAGGTATAAATCGCTTTGCCGGGTAATGTAAGTTTGTCGACATTATTGGCGACTAATTGGCGCAGGAAAGTACGCACATCATTGCCTTTAATATCGATCGGCAGCATGTGTGATACGTCAAACATTCCTGCGTCTTTACGCACTTGGTGATGCTCATCCAGCTGCGATCCATAATGTAATGGCATATCCCAGCCACCAAAGTCCACCATTTTAGCATTCATGGCGCGGTGCACTTGATTAAGGGGGGTCGTTTTTAGCACAGATTATTCTCCCGAAAGTAAAAAATGAAGTTACCACGCATAACTCCACCCCTCTGTCCTTTTTACCTGAGAGATTTGCGGTATTGAAATCCGCGTGCCCCTTCGGTGGCCGACTACAATTTTCGACACTCTCCAGATTGCCTGTTACAAGCGGTACCTATGGGTCTGATTGTCCTGGCCCTTGCCTGAGCGATTCCGGGGGGGGTTACGCCTTCGGCGGCGCCGTACAAAACGGGCGCGCTCTCCTGCTTGAACATATACTGACAAGCTGCGCACTATACCTTAGTAACCCCTGTTAAGACAAGTTACTGTCGTATAAATTTACCGCGGGCAAAAATCGTCAGCGCATATCTTTTATTTGAAAAAAATTCTTCAACCGGTTGTAATTGTTAACATAAAACGGCAATTCAGGTAATCAGAAAAGCGGTTATAAGCAATTAGCGGTAAAGGCTACATAGCCCTACAGTAAATTATGTTACGCTTTTTGTCTACCAGCGAAATGACAATAATTCGGGAGGAATGAATGAAAACTATCTTGATTACAGGCGCGAACCGAGGGATTGGTCTGGAATTTTCCAGGCAATATGCAATGGCTGGTTGGCGGGTATTCGCATGCTGTCGCGATCCAGAAACAGCCGGTGCGTTAAATAATTTGGCGGCGCAACATTCAGAACAGATGACTGTACACAAACTTGATGTTGCAAAACATCCACAAATTGAGCAATTGTCGTGGGCCTTGTCTGATCAGCCCATAGATCTGTTGGTAAATAATGCAGGAATCTATCCAACCGCACGAGGCGATGGTTTTGGCAGAACAGATTACGATGCATGGGCAAGCGCCTTTCGTGTGAATACAATGGCGCCGCTCAAAATGGCTGAATCATTTTTCTCACAGATATCCGGCAGTGAGCTGAAAACCATCGTTACGATTACCAGTAAAATGGGCAGTATTGATGATAATAAAAAAGG
>BQJA01000131.1 GCA_021604405.1 Nitrosomonas sp.
TATATGCTTCATTTTTCCCACATTGGAGGAACCATACTTGGCAATAGGAATCGCCGAATCCTGCAAATCGCCCACAGGCATACTCGCAGCCAACATTATTTCGTCGCCGATATTGGCACAAACATATTTGTGTAAGTCAGCCAGAAAATCGATCATTTCGCCTTCACGCGGCATTGCTGGCGTGATCAACTCCAACAATGCTTCAGAATAGTCGGTGGTTATATTCGGATGCGTTAATGCTGCGCCTAACTGAACCGGGTGAGGTGATAATGATATGGTTCCTTCCCGGGCAACTCTAAGACTTTCTTTTTCGATACCTTTTAAACCATGAACCAAGAATGGTTGAAGCGTTTTGTCGACAAGTGGGTTGCGACGGATACAAGCAAAGGCATTGGACATTTTTTACTCCGCTAATCTGCTGTTATTCAGCAATGTATTAAAAATAAATGAGAGCAGAAGTCATTTATATCAAGTAATCACAATATATCGCTATCATGCTTGCATTTTTCTGATGACTCAAACCATACCCGTAAATATGCTGCTTGATTGCTTGATAATAAAAGAACAGTCATTAATCCTCCAATATTAGGCAATATTTCACCAAACATGGTTTCTTTTATGACCAACCTGTTTTCCCCCATGTACGTTCGAATTGATAAAGTTCCAACATAAAATTCTCCATGATTAGTTTTGTTTAATATATCAGGCTATATGATTTTCAATAAGGGTTTTACAATCCAATTATGTGAATTGCTTTGCTCGTTATTCTTTCAAGTGTGCAGATGAAAGACTTTGTTCATGATCTTCCACTCCCCATCAATTTTTAGCAGCGTAAGCAAGTCAGTGAACCGGTAACCAGTCCAGTTGTCGAGTTCAAGCCGCACCGTGGCGATCGTGTCAATGAGGTCGATGCTGGCGATCCATGCTTGGAGCTCCGCCGCTGGACCATTCTCGTCATTCCAATCAAAGAGCTGCTGGATGGGGCCAGCGAACAGGTCGTCTCCAACATAACCAAAGACCGTCGCGTCCTTGTGAAAGGCGGGCTTCATGTCGTCACCTCTGCCGGACTTGGCGCCATTGATGTACTGTCGAACGACCTTTGCGATTTCGTCATACTCACTCACGTTTGTAGCTGAATTACTCATGATGTTTACTCCTTACCTAGTGTCCTATACATTGTGTTGTGCGTTAGCGTTTATCGCGTCTAGACCTGAATCATTCCGCCGTCAGCGACGAGATCGGCTCCAGTAAAGTAGCTCGCATCGTCGGAGGCAAGAAACGCTACGGTCGCGGCGATTTCTTCAGGTTTACCCGGGCGACCGAGCGGCGTCTGTTGGACGACCTGCGCTCCAAACGCATCGACCTCGTCTTTGCTCAGACCAACTTTTCCCCAAAACGGCGTTTCGATGAGTCCCGGACTGACAACGTTGACACGGATGCCGCGAGGCGCGAGTTCCGCTGCAAGCGTGCGTCCCAGTGAACGAACCGCCGCTTTGGTTGCTGAATAAATGCTCGTGTTGGCTAGCCCGGACTGAGCAACGACGGAGGCGTTGAGAATGACTGAGGCACCTTCCGAAAGGAGCGGCAGGGATTTCTGAATCGTGAAGAAGAGGCCTCGAACGTTGGTATTGAACAGATGGTCGAAGTGCTCTTCCGTTACGGCTTCGATCGGAAGCAAGGGTGCGATGCCTGCATTTGCAAACAATACGTCAATACGGCCGAAGTGCTCCTGTATCTGGGCAAACAAGCGGTCCAAATCTTCGATATTCGTAACATCACTTCGGATGCCCGTAACCCGGTCACCTAGTTCACCGACGGCGGCATCCAGCGCTTCCTGGTTGCGGCCGGTGATAACCACCAGGGCACCGTCTGCGATGAACCGCCGGGCGGTGGCCAACCCGATACCACTGTTTCCTCCGGTGATAACTGCGACTTTGTTATTTAACTTTCTCATTTTCTTTTCTCCTATACTTAGACCAATCGGTCTATATTTAACAAAATATATCAAGCTGTAACTAGTGTTGCCAGTGCCGCGTTTACAATTTCAATGCCGATAAGGATCCCTTCTTTGCACTGGCTAACTCTTTATTGCCGTTCTTACCACTTTTCTGCATAAGGACGGATGATGTGATCGAATGACCATGTCGAGCGGTCCTGGTGGGTAATATGAAAGACCTCGTCTGCAATGGCTTCCGGTTTAGCAAAATAATCCTCCGGCTTATCCTTCCAGCCCGGTGGCGGCTTCAACCAGCTTGGTTTCTGAGCATCGTCGCCAAGCCAGGGAGCGTTGATCGCAGCATCGGTCGTGATATAGGCTACGTGAACGCCTTTTGGCCCTAAGTCGCGTGCCAATGATTGTGCCAATATACGTTGCGCTGCTTTGGTGGGTGCAAATACTGCGTAGGTTGGAATACCGCGCAATGCAGCGGTATTACCAGTTACTATGATAGCGCCATGGCCTGCAGTTATCATGGCCGGAGCTAAAGCTCTGGCTAAGTAAAGCAATGTAGTCGTATTAACCCGGAAGTTTCTTTCCAAGTCTTCGGGATCAGCTTCGAGAAAGGGTTTAAAGGTCGCCGATACGGCATTGTGTATTAGAACGGAAGGCGTTCCCATTTCGATTTGTACCGACTTGACGGTTTCCAGCAACGCATTCAGGTCAGAAATGTCGCAGCTATAAGCTTTAACGCTTTCTATTTCCTTCTCCAGCGATTTCAGCCGCTCACGATCTCGTGCCAGCATCGCTACCTGGTAACCGCCTGTGGCGAATCGTTTCGCAAGTGAAGCCCCAGTACCGCTCCCGACACCGGTAATTAAACAAACTGGTTTTTTCATGATAGCCTCCGATTAAATTATTAATGTATTTTTAACACTACAACTATTCATAGTTATGTAGTGGTTTATTGCGCTGATGTTCCTGCTTCGGGCGACATGCAAACCATGCAGACATCGCTGAATGTCACACGAAGCAGGAGACTATTTGAGAAGATTTATGCGAATTCTCCGGTTATTTCATGGATCAATAATTCAATTCGATCATTTCCCCAAAATCTTTTACCTTGATAGATAAAAGTAGGGGCGCCAAATACACCGGCTTCTACAGCCTGCTGTCTGATTGCCAAGAGGCGTTCCTTGTATTGGGGGTCTTTAATAGCCGCAAGGAATTCATTTCGATCAAGCCCCACTTGTTCTGCTATGTCGGCAAGAACATCCAGCCTGCTTATATCATTGCCCTGACTCCATCGGCTTTTAAAAACCAATTCATTAAATGGCTCGCCTACGCCTTTATCCTGAGCATATAAAAATCCTGCACTAGCTGTATAACTCTCCGTTAAAGGGGGTCTTGGTACATAGTCCAACCCATATTGTTTAGCAAAGCGCGGCACATCCTCTTCAACGATGTGTTCATATCTTGTTTCATTAAATACCGGTCCATCTCTAGTGCCCGTATGTGCAACCGGTTGATAGTGCAGCGTTACACCGAGAGGTTCCAATGCTTTTTCTATGCGAGAATTAGCCAGAAAAGCATAAGGACTAAGATAGGTAAAATAGAAATCTACGGTTTTAGTATTCATTTTTTATTCCTCATATTGAGACAAAATAACTTGTCTTCAGATAGTGAATCGATTCAACACTCTTTGGCATTCGAACGACATTTTCCTGCCAAAACAAAATGTAAGAAATACAATTTATTCAATTAGTTGCGCATCCAATTCTGTGTGTCACTGTACAGCAAAAAATTTCGCAATTAGTACCAATTAGTTGACCGGTCAGTAAATTCATATTGTAAAAAAATACTTTTTTGACAAGAAATAACCTATTTACTTACAGGAGATGTCCATACCTTGTTGGCAAAAGCAGCGTCAACAGGCGTGTCAGTTATATGATTGACATAATTGCTGAGCGTTTTAAAACTTATGCCGAGTATCACTTCAAGAATCTGTTGCTTGGTATAACCGGCATTAATAAACGCCTGAATGTCTTCATTACTCACCCAGCCGCGTTTATCAACTACCTGGGTTGTGAATTTGCGTAATGCTTCTAGCTTTACATCCGCAATCGGATCATCATTGCGGATAGCATCCACTACATCCTGCGGTACCCTCTGCATTTCTGCAATAACTGAATGCGCAGCCATACAGTAATGACATTCGTTATAACGGCTTGCAGTTAGCGTAATGACCTGCCGTTCAGTCGGTGAAAACGAGGTTTCGTCAAAAATTTGAGCGATGCTGAGATAGCCTTTAGTGAGCGCTGGTGATTCGGCCATTATGCCAATTAGATTCGGAACAAACCCAAAGGACTTTTCAGCGCCTTGCAGAAACGCTATCGAATTTTCTGGCACAGTTTCTTTAGTATGTACAGTAAATTTAGTATTCATCGTCTACTCCTTTGTTTTAAGTTCTGCCGGAAACATAACCGCCATCAACCGGCATGATGGCACCTTTGGTAAAACTTGCCGCTGCAAGATGCAAAACCGCGTCGGTAATTTCCTGCACTTCACCGACTCTATTCATTAACGCGTCATCCCCGAAAGCATCGACATCGGCATCACCATAAATTGGGGTTCTGATGACCCCTGGCGCAACAGCATTGACTCTGATTCCGTCAGCAGCAAGCTCACTGGCCAGGCTGGTTGTTAAAGCATGCACGCCGCCTTTAGTAACCAGCGCTGCGCTGACCGGAATGCTAGCCATAGCATGCATAATAAGCACGGTGCCAATATTGATGATATTGCCGCCGCCCTGTTTTTTCATTTGTGTTACCGCAGCTTGAGTAATAAAGTAAGTCCCTTTCAGGTTGATATGAATATAATTGTCGAGATCTTCTTCGGTATTTTCCAGGAATGGTTTCAAGCCAAAGATTCCGGCATTATTAACAAGCACATCAACACGCCCAAATCGATCGACCGCTACGTCGACCATTGCTTTACCAGTCTCCTGGTTTCCTATATCGCCCGCTACTAGCGCTATTCTATTCTCATAGCCGAGTGATTTGGCTGCGACGGTTAACTTGTCAGTATCACGTGCATTCAATAAGACATTAGCGCCTTTTTCCAGAAACCCTCTAGCGATATCGAAGCCGATGCCACTGGAAGCGCCTGTGATTAGTACAGTTTCAGTTTTTGTAGCCATTTATTTCACCTTTAGTTTGCAGATTATAATAGTTGACCGATCGGTAAAATTAAGTTCAAAAATAATTTACTTTGTTATTTGGGCTTTTTGATAACAAGTTCTCTTACGCCTTTAGCCAGGGACTTTAACATTTCTGGTTCATTACGTACTTTCGAAAACAGGATTGTGCCTTCCCAGTAAGCTAAAATTGCCTCGGCTGTCAATTGAATATCAATTTCAGAAAGATGTCCCGCTGTTACCGCTTCCTCTAGGCATTGTTTGATAAGCTTAAGTTGACGATTAAAAATTATATCCAAACGATGACGGATTAATTCATCCTGTGTGCTCAATTCCAACGCTAAATTGCCAAAAAAACATCCGCCAACCCGCCCGGTTTTTTCCTTGATAGATTTTTGGTATTGATAAGTCAAATTAAACATTTGTTCAATGCGTTTGAGTGGTGCTAACTTCGAGCTAAAAGCAGGCATCAGAATCATATTATTCATCGCTTGGGCTTGATGCTCTAGGGCTTTCAGCATCAAGTCCTGCTTTGACTTGAAAAAATAATAAAAGCTACCCTTTTTAGCGCCGGCATATTCGCATAACTCTTGCACACCGACATTGGCGTAACTTCGCTCGGAAACCAGTTCCAAGGCACCTGTAATCAATCTTTCTTTTGTATCGCTTGATCTTGTCATGACTTTATTATATTTGACCGGTCAGTTAAGTCAAGTCCAAATATTAGTTTTATTTGTTTTCCCTTTGTTTGATAAGGTGGCAACCATCACTGAGGTCAGACAACCTTGGCATGGAAAATGAATATCGATTTAAGATATATGCTTTTCAATAATTTCATTGGCCATAGCTGTCATATCAACCGGGCAGGTTCCTTTGGTAACATTACCTCGGTACTGAAAAATTCGGTGATTTACCACCCCACCCCGAATGTACTGAAAAATGGCGGATATTCAAATCACTCTCGTAATTGGTCAATGCGCGCAGGACCGGCATCTTGGAGAAAACAAAAAATCGAATTTCACCAAAATGTCGGTATATGGAAAGACTATCGGCCGGATATTTTGCCGGTTTCTAAATTGAAGGTTGGAAGTTTTAAACGCTGAAAATATAAAATTATTAACAAACCATTGTCTGGCCCCTCTCCTTTCGCTGCTATCAACTATTTGTGAGGTTAAATGGTGCGCATATCTTACTTTTGCCTGTTTCATTCCAGATCTCTTTTATGTTGATTTTGTTAAAAACAATTGCAATTATTACTAAACTAGTATAGTAATACTATTCTTCGCATTGAAATAAATGCAATGTGTGTGAAGAGTTAACTTATGTATGTAAAAAACAAATACTTAGAGTGCAGCAAAAACTAGAACCCAATTCATTAACTTTTAAAAATTAATGTTGTTTTTATTCCTTAAATTATATTAATGGAGAAGGCAAATGAATGGCAAAACAGGCGGAGCTGTAACACGAGGTATACATCACGCTGGTTTGACGGTGCCTAATCTCGATGC
>BQJA01000132.1 GCA_021604405.1 Nitrosomonas sp.
CGGTAAAATAATATTTTACGCCGTAGCAGCGCTCTATTAGATTGCTGGTGTGATTTTTTTACCGTTAATCAAATCACGATTTATAGTGGGGATAACGCGATTATTTGTAACGTTATTCTGTCGGGCCCGAATCGACAGGATAACGTTGCGGGCTGAATAGCCGGAAACGCTCTGGCTCAACGAAGTATACGTACGCTGATTCCAGTTTATACTCGGATTCTCCGGTTCTATGAATTATCAATAGTTGGCAAGTGAATCTTTGCCGTTTAAGGTGTGCGGTTACTAAAACTTGTAGAGTTGAGGATCCATGTCCTGCAGGATGCGTTTTAGTTCCGGTAGCGCTTTCTCTGCAGCATCACGGCCAAGTTTGGCAATTTTTCTTGCATTCTTGAAGTCGGCCAGTTCGACTGCGGATACATCGGGTTCAATTACAATGTCAGCAGCTCCGCCATTTAGGTTTCGAATGTTACGGTCCTGCACGGTGCGCATGCGCACCAAAGCAGCTGCCCCCGAAGGCGTCTTCATTTTTTTTGTAGGCGTTTCAGGTGTATTGCCATAAAACTCGAAGCCGATCTTAGCTGAAACGTCGCTCGAGATTATGAGATTGGCGCCCTGATTGACCACGACATTAGCCGGTACTACATTCAGAACACCGCCATCCACCAATGTTCTTCCGTCACAGCAGATTGGTCGCGCAATCCCAGGCAGATTAATACTTTCTAGAATTGCCTGGGTCGCATCGCCTCTGCATCGCCAAACAGCTTCCGCGGATACCAAGTCAACGGTGACGGCGGTAAAAGGCAAAGGCAGTTGCTCCAGTTGCCAGTCATGCAGGTATCTTCGAAGCATTGGATCCCATCCACCCGTACGATACTTTACCAAAGCATAGATTGAATCACCATAGGGAAGCATGCGATAAAACCAGCCAGGTTGAAGGTCCGTAGCAAACCTTTCGATCAAACAGTCAACCGACTCGCCGGATGAAAAGGGTATCCCCGTTAGTGCACCGGCACTGGTCCCAGACAAACGATCGATCGTAATGCCAGCTTCCTCGATAACCTGCAACACACCCAGATGCGCCATGCCACGCGCAGCACCACCACCCAACGCCAAACCAACTGAAATGCCTCGCAGATGATGTAAAATCCGCCGCATTCCTGCCACCCTCGTGCAAACATAAGATTGCGTATGGCAGCCATTCCAGTGCAACTTGAAGGTATCGTGGCAGACATCTTTCATACCGGGTGTCAGTGGCGCAACCTGTTCATCCTCGGCGAGCAATTGAATGGCAAAGATTTTCTCACGTAACCGGGGGGATTTATCGGTCAGTAATTTTAATTCAGCAACAACATCCCTTATTGTGCTTGAATCGCATACCCAGTATGCCGCACTACAGTTGACAATCGTGTCATAGAGATGACTGGCAGCATTTTTAATATGGCAGTCCAATACTATCCGGTCTGCATCTGACCAGCTCGCAAGTTCGGTGCGGATTTCATGCACCGGCAACAAATTGCCATCAGTACCGAGGATGGACATCGCGTATGTTGTTCCTGCAGCACACAAGGCATCATGATCACTCGCTACGCCAACCTTTTCACCCAGAAAAGTCAATTGCTTAACGAGTTCAGTAGTAAGCTGGCGCGTCTGCTGCAATGCATGTATGAATACAATGACGCGCCTTTTCTGCAGTTTTTTTCCGCCGTATACGCTGTCTCGAAAAGCCCCGCCTATTGCCTTTAGCAGATTGCGGTTCCATAGCGGCAACTTGCGCATCAGACGCAACGCATCATCGCGGGGAATCCGAAATAACACACATGGCTGCTCTGCAATGACCTTGACGCCCGCCGGACCATCCTGGTGCAAGGCCAATAAGCCGAATTGTTCATCGCGACCCACATATGCAAACGTCTTGATCGTTTTGTCGGGGAAAACAAGTGCCACGCTTAGTTTTCCAGCGTAAATCAAGTACAACGCATCGACTGGACTATCAGGTCGTTGCACAACTTCATCTTCTTGATATCGAACAATTTCAACGTGTTCGGCGATCATACCAACTTCTGCTTCACTCAGCCCGTTAGTTGAACTATGAATGGATAGTCGGCTAAGAAGCTCCGAAGGTACCGGCATCGGTGCTTTCTCCATATTTATTAAATATTTTTACTTTATTGATAGTTACTGATGCCACCATAGCATGAGGACTGAGAAGTATCAGAATGGATGTCAAATCGCCATTTGATAATGGAAGAAAAGCTACCGCCAACTAATCCGCCGGCTTATTATTTATCTCGCTGCTTTGATAAGCGTATCGTTCCGGTATCGTACTTCAGATCAATGTAAAGCTCGCCGTCTTTGATATAATAGAATGCAGCCGTCGAAAGCGCACGGACAAATTCATCTTCCAAAGAACCTTCAGGACAGGCGGCCATAGTGGAGTGGGTTATCTCGATAAAAAGGCGTTTCTCCTCCGCTGAGGCAGAATAGGTGCCCCCTTTCTGGTTGCAATCGGCTTTGACGTCAACGGTGCCGTTTTCGCGGAATTGCACGGTGTAGTGCTGCGGATCGGCAGGTACTGTTTTTCTATCGTCATTATAGTTCGTCTTCTCCCACTGCCAGACTGTATCCGCAATTTCTGCATTGTCCTCTTTCGTAAACCGGGCAAGAACATACCTCTCATCCAGAAGAAACAGCGCTTCGTTATTGATTTCCCACTTATTGGTCTGCGCCAGCGCATTAAAGAACGCTGTTTCCAGGTTGAGTTGAAGATCAGGGCAGGTCATCCGGGTTGAACCGACCGGACCAAACGTTAGCGCATCCTCATCGATTTCGTAGCCACCGAAAAAATTATTGCAACCGGCAAAACCGGTGGCTTTTTTCTGCGTGGAATCCAACAGGATATGCGGCCGTTTTTCACCAGCCAGTGGTGAAACGGATTCGTTACTTAACTCCACCAACTGCCACTTAGTATCTTCAATACCAGCAATCATCGGTACTGTTTGATCTGCCCTACTCTCATTAAAGCAGACCAGTAAGATGAATAGCAACAACGCCATTCCATAGCCTGCTGTCTTTGTGTCCCGCTTATCCTCAGTGCTTAACGCGCGCCAGGCAGTATTCGATTCATTACGCATTTGACACACCCCTCATTTTAACTAGTTCTCAGGTATAAAAAAGTAACTCAATGAATTAAATTAACCGGTTTTATTCCAGGAAAATTCCCGAAACCACCGAGGACTGCTTTACGCGGTTCGCATATGCGTATTTGCACAGCTCCAGCCCTTGGCTATGGACAAACAATTGACTCGTTTATAAATTTCAACCATCGAATTTAATCGTGTCGCGGTAGATTCAGATTACATCTTGCTTGTCTAGTGGCGCGGACACCCGAATATGAAACCACTTGTCGCATCCGACTTGATGATCGAAGACACTATGATAGCAACATCGGTCTCTGCACGTATGAACGCCTCTTGACCATTCCTGCTCCGAACCTTAGCCACCATTGGACATTGATTGCGTTAACGGTCTATTTGTTTGGCAGCATCGATTATTGCAATTCTTTCCTGCTCATTCATCCAAAGCAATGACCCGGAAAACAGTTTAATTGCTGCCTCCCGGCGTCAACTACATTTACCCAGCGCTGCAGAATGGATAAGTTGGAAAAGCGTGTGCTGTTATTGCTGCATTTGTCCTGCTTCATAACCCTGTCGGTAGGCGCGTTCTTTGGATTTCTCGTGCTCATCTTTAACAAACCCGCCTAATAAGCCTGCGCCCGCCCCAATGGCGGCGCCCATGCCAGCGTTACCAGCAATTGCACCTATCGCAGCACCCGTTGCTGCACCACCCGCAGACCCGGTAAGTAACCGCTGATCGGTGCTGGACATACCCGCACATCCAGAAACACCTATTACCATCATTGCGGCAATTATTTGCTGAAGATTTTTTTTCATGACCATCACCTCTGTAAAAATATCAAACTAAAGAAAATCCGAGCTTTTCCAATCAATCCTTGCATGGAAATTTATCAATCAAAAATTTCATGAGTGTATCAACGGTTGGCTCTTGCCAATAATCTGGATTATTATTTGCCCATTGAACATATTCCTCGATGATTTGCGTGCGTGACAGTCCGATATGTTCTTCCAAGGTCTCAGTGGGTGACGGATTCGGCTCCGGAAGGCAAACCAAAGGCGTGAATCCAGGTCTGCTGTAAAACACCTTTTGATAGTGAAAAGCGCCAACCAGATAGCCATGGCAGAAGTGAATGGCCTGCGTGTAAAGCGGATCTTCTGGAGATACCGAACACAGCTCGATGATGTCCTTCGTGTCCCTTGCCAGAAAGTTATCTTTTGTCGCAGCCTGAGATTGCATCGCCAGACTGCCTACGATAACGATCATAATACAGACCCACCAGCGAACAAATATATTCATAATTTTCTCCTTTCAGTCGTTAAAAATTTACACTTAGAACTGTTATTGATTGATCGATTGAATGCTATCGCGTCGACTTCTTAAATATCCGGCTGAAATGATCGTTACGATATTGAGCGATGCTTTCTCTTTCTTCTATACTAAACCACTTGGTCCATCTCATGGCCGCCAGTTTGGCAAACCCTGCTTACAAAATTATCCATTACTTTGCCCTTGGTTATTGGTGACCGATAAGTTGCTTCAACAGCAACCAATTGTAGACACATTGTTTTTAGCAGCTTGAAGATATTATAAATCAATGCAAGTGCCCTAGTCACCGCAATCGTCAGTAAGCCCGTCAAACGTACCGGGTTCAGTTTTCGTTTGTCGGCCAAATAGATTATCCAAATCGTACCGCGGCAATAACCAAGAATGATTATTCTACATACACGATTGATACCATATTTTGGTAACTGAATTCTTCACTAAAAAAGCACACTCCATCTCAAGGTCCGCGCCAAATTAACCTGAACTTGCTTCTCCTTTAACAAATTACTGGATAAAAGACGCTCAGACAAGATTGGACGTCTTTCCAATCACGCATTTTAGTCCCACCGAAAAATCAAGCAGAATTGTATAATACGCTTCGCCAATAAAACCCGTATATACCCTGGCTTACGTACAAACAGCCAATAGCCGTCATCGCTCGGCAGGAGCGGGCTGCACCGAGATCGCCAGTGACTCGACATATTCAGCATCCACCATATCACCCACCTTCACCCTGTCCAGATCAACATCATCGGCTACCGGCAGCGTCACGGTCTTCAATGCGCCCTGCAACGTTACGGTACGGGCCTGCAAATCCACTGCACGCACTACGCCTCGCGCATATACCATCTTACGAACGGTACCCGCCGGCTTCTCGCCAAGTTCCGCACGCTCCTCTTCGACCTTTTCTCTGCGCTCCCGGACACCGCCACTAACTGGCTGCAACGCCATCATAAGACCCACGTTGTATTCGATTTTTACCACATCTCCGACCGCGACCTGAGCAAGATTACGAACCTCCTCGCCGGCAACAAATATTTCCAGCGAACCATCCGGTCTGCGCAACGCGACTTCGCGAGTCGAATGATTGATGGCTTCGACGGTCGCTGTCACCATGGCACCGGCACCCATCGTCACTTTCGGCAGACCAAGCTGTTTCGTGGAAGTACTTTCATCCGCCCATCCCAGCGATATACTGCAAAATGCCATGGTCATACCAGCGATCATCGCAACGGTATTTTTTTTCATTCAATTTCTCCTTTAAAGTATTCCTGCAAACTGATCATCAATCAGCCAGGATGATCAAATCCGCCTTCTGATTACTGCTTAATGATAGGTTTTTGCACTTATGACTTGAATTCAGGTCAGTTTGATCGTTCACGGGTTATTGATGGGGATATACCGGGATTGGGCGGCGGACTGTGTACCATAAGAATTGCATGTTTCAACATCGCCAGCGGCCAGAGAAGCAATGCCGCCGTAATGCTCCAGAACGAGACCGCTATGCTCACAATAGCAATACCGGTGCCGCTAAAAACATCCCACCAGGGCAGCTTCACCCATATTCCGTCCGACGGGTCCGTCTCTTTCTCATCTTTTGGCAATACGTGTACTGCGAGCATACTCAGTGACAAAGATGACAGGCCAAGATTCACTGAAAAAATAATCGTAGCGATTTGATCTCCCTCATAATGACCAATTAAAGAGGCTGAGTAAGGCGTCAAAGAGATGAAAAAAAGATGGATAATGTTCAGATGCAGCGTCCATTTGCCGCACACAGGAAATGATGCAAAGATCCGGTGATGATTGGCCCAAAAAAAACCGACCAGTATGAATGCGATGGCATAGGCGACAAAATTCGGTATTTGCTGATACAAATCTGCTATTAACTGGGGATCGGCGTCCCCGGGGATCCTTGGGACTTGGAGATCAAGAACGAGCAAGGTAATGACAACAGCATATACACCATCTGCAAGCGCGCACAACCGGTCATGTAAATAAATGCGTTTGCGGAAAAGATAGCGTGGTCTCATATATGGCAAAATTAGAAAAGAGCGCCTTTTTATTGTTATTGACAGTACAGAAAGTAAGACCGGGTGTCAAACATGCAAATTAACCGCCGAA
>BQJA01000133.1 GCA_021604405.1 Nitrosomonas sp.
TCGTCTACCTTGATCAATCAAACCGCGCAAGGTTTGGAAGATTTCTGGCATTCGATGAATTTCGTCTAGAATAACCAGTTTGTCTTCGTAATGTGTGAGAAACAGATCGGCGTTGCTGAGTTTTTTTCGATCAACCATAGACTCAAGATCAAGATAAACAGCATCCATTTCCTCAGCTATATCAAATGCCAATGTGGTTTTGCCGACCTGACGTGGCCCGATAAGGGCTACAGAAGCTTGCCGTTTCAAAGCCCGTATGACTGTCTGGTAGATATTGCGTTTTATCATCCTTGCATATTAAAACTTATGATTTCAATTTACAAGGAAATTTTCTGTAATTCCAAGTAGGGAAAATACTCGACGCCACGAAGCAGGGTTGTCTGAGCAACCATTTTTTATTTAAAAAGTAAAAAACATCTGTTTTCTACGCACAATCTTATGATATTTCGACTTATACTTTTTGGCAGCCGAGTTATCCAGGCGGATTTTTTTAGAACTTGTAACAAGTGCCGTTATTACATTTTTAGCAGGCAATTGTCTATAATCTTCAAAAAATGATCGATGCGACTATTCACAGTGACCATGTGATTGGTCCTTTGCCATAAACGAAAAAATCAATAATACGATGACTCAAACCACCAATAACCTGGCCGCTTACATCTGGTCTCTGGCGGACCTGAAGAGAAAAGCTTTACCATAGAACCAGGAAATATTGTTTTCTGTAAAGTTGGTACTTTAGGAATCCCTCGAAAAGTTATTCCTCATGGACGTTGTGCGTTGTCGGCTACACTTGTCCTTATTAAAGTAAAAGAAAGTTTTAATAGTCAATATTTGCTTTATGCATTAGATAGCGATGTAATTAAATCACAAACAAACTATTTGGCTACTGGATCGACACGAGCAGCGTTAGGGATCCAGCAAATAAGAAAGTTCCAGCTACCGCTTCCTTCGGAGAATGAACAAAAACAAATCGCCAACTTCCTCGACCACGAAACCGCCAGAATCGATACCCTGATCGAAAAACAACAGCAGCTCATCAAACTGCTGAAAGAAAAACGCCAGGCGGTGATTAGCCATGCTGTCATCAAAGGCTTAAACCCCAATGCCCCCATGCGCGATTCAGGGGTTGAGTGGTTGGGTGATGTGCCGTCGCATTGGATAGTTTGCCGATTAAAACACGTAAAATCCAACGAGTCTTATGCGTTCGTCGATGGCCCGTTTGGAAGCAACTTAAAATCGGAGCATTTTATTGACGAAGGTGAGGTGTATGTTATTGAGAGCAATTTCGCTACAACTGGCGAAATTGATACATCCAAACTAAAAAAGATCAGCAAGCAACATTTCGAAACAATTAAGCGTAGTTCCACAGAGTGTGGTGACATTATTATTGCAAAAATTGGTGCGAGGTATGGTAGTTCTTCAATTCTGCCAATGCTGGATAAGGAGGCAGTCGTCTCAGGAAACTCACTCAAGTTAACCGTTAATAATCTCCTCGTTAGAAATGAATATGCTAATGAGTTGCTGCGTTACTTAAAAAATAACGAAGCGATGGACGAAGGTGTAAACGTCACTGCACAGCCTGCGTTATCTTTGGGTGGGCTAAACAATTTACCGTTTCTAAAAGTGCCACTAAACGAGCAGGACGATATTGTTGATTATGTGAATAGAGCAAAATGTAAATATGGCAAGCTAATTCAAAATGCAGAGAAATTTGTTGTTTTATCACAAGAACGCCGCGCCGCTTTAATCTCCGCGGCCGTTACTGGAAAGATCGATGTGAGAGATTGGAAAGCTCTAGAGCAAAATCCAGCTAATAAGGAAGTCACTGCATGAGTACATTACCAGAAAATGGCATAGCCAGCTTTTATGCCTCTCAAACTATTACGTCTTACCCTGAATGCTAAAGTGTGATGATAGACAAATTTAGTGATTATATTGTCTACGTGGATGAAAGCGGTGATCATGGTTTACAAAACCTAGACCCCAATTACCCTGTATTTGTATTGGCGTTTTGTATATTTCATAAGCCGCACTATACCAATGTAGTTGCACCCAAATTACAGGCGTTTAAGTTTCAGCATTTTGGGCATGATCTGGTGGTTTTGCACGAAAATGAAATCCGCAAGGAAAAGTCGCCCTTTAATATCTTCGAGAGTCGTCAGCAACGTATTGATTTTATAGATCAACTTACGGTGATCATAGATGAGAGCAATTTTGTCTTGGTGTCTTGTGTCATAGAGAAGGAACGTTTAAACCATCAGTATCAGTCACCGGTCAATCCTTATCACCTTGCGCTGGGATTTGGTTTGGAGCGAGTTTATCGGTTTTTACAAGAGAAAAGTCAAAATAGCAAGAACACGCATATTGTGGTCGAACGACGCGGCAAAAAGGAAGATGATGAGTTGGAACTAGAATTTAGACGAATATGTGATGGGGCTAACTGGTTCAACAAGTCATTGCCCTTTATTATTCAGTTTGCTGATAAAAAAACCAATTCTACTGGTTTGCAGTTGGCAGACTTGGTCGCCCGTCCAGTTGGTTTGCATGTATTACGCCCTAAACAGGATAATCGTGCTTTTGCGGTTCTGGAGTCGAAGTTTTATTGCCAAGGAGGTCGTAAATGTGTGGGTAGTAACTACGAGGGTTGGGGATTGAAGCGATTCCCTTAGGAAGGGCGCAAAGGTAGATTTGCTACTCCCAGAAAGCGAAAAGCCTCGATGAAACTCACCGAGGCCTAGACGCCGACCGAGCACCCCCAGTCCATTTATAAATAGATTATGGCCCATAACAGTGATTAAGTCAATGATATGCTTTACTTTATGAAAGTAGGTTGTAAAAAGGCCGAATGATGACTGAGAAGACGAATGAAGTGATGTTCCAAAATGATATGATTCGTCAGTTACTTCTCAATGATTGGTTGTTAGGCAAGTCTGAGAATTACAACCGTGAATTGGCGTTGTACCCTGAAGATGTGCTGGGCTTTGTCAAAGAAACCCAGGATGCGCAGTGGCAACAGTACTGCAAGATTTATCCAAACAATCCCGAACAGAAGTTTTTAGCGCGCGTTGCCGTGCAGTTAAACAAGGCCGACCCCAATGCGGCAAATACCGAGCAGCGCACCTTTGGCACTTTGGGTGTGTTGCGCCATGAGTTGCGTGATCGCGGTACGCGCTTTAGTCTGTGCCAGTTCAAGCCCGAGCATGAATTGAATCCCGATACCTTGGCACGGTATCAAAAAAACCGTCTGCGCGTGGTGCCGGAGTTGGTCTATAGCCCCTGGGCGACTCAAGAATATCTTGTTGAAACCGGTGCGAGAGCAGTATCCTGGCGCATTGACCTGGTGTTATTTGTTAATGGCTTGCCGGTTGCAACGCTGGAGTTAAAATCCGAATTCAAGCAGGCGGCCGAGAATGCCATCAAGCAATACAAAACCACGCGCTTGCCAATCGACCCTGTCACTAAAAAGTCCGAACCGTTATTGACCTTCAAACGTGGTGCGTTGGTGCATTTCGCAGTGAGCCAGTATGAAGTCGCCATGGCCACGCGACTGGAAGGGGATGAGACATTCTTTCTACCGTTTAACAAAGGCACCCAAGACGGTGGGGCGGGCAATGGGGTACCGGCGGATGTTAACCAATACGCCACGGATTATTTGTGGAACGAAGTGTTGTTGCCTGAAAACTTGTTAAACATTCTCGCCCGCTATGTGCATTTGCAGATTGAGGAGAAAGAAACCTGGGAAGGGCGCAAATATAAGCAAGAAACCATGATCTTCCCCCGTTATCATCAATGGGATGTGGTTAATAAACTGATCAGCGCCGCGCAAACAGAAGGCCCCGGCCACAAATACCTGATTCAACACAGTGCCGGTTCCGGCAAGTCCAATTCCATTGCCTGGACGGCGCATCAATTGTCTTCCCTGTATGGTGAGGAGGGTAATAAACAGTTTGATTCGGTGATCGTGGTTACCGACCGCACCGTGCTGGATGCCCAGTTGCAAGATACCATTTACCAGTTTGAACATCAGGATGGTGTGGTGGCGCGTATCAATCGCCAGGAAGGCGAAGGCGCCAAATCGGAGAAACTGGCTGCTGCATTGGAAACTTCCCAGCCGATTATTATTGTCACCATCCAGACCTTTCCATTCGTGTTAAAGGCGATTGAAAACAGTGTCAGTTTAAGAACGCGCCATTACGCCATTATCGCCGATGAAGCGCATTCCTCGTAGACCGGCGCTACCGCGAGGCAACTCAAGGAAGTGCTGATGACGGATGCCAGAGAGGGTGACGAAGAAGAACTGACGACAGAAGATATCTTGGATGCGGCAGTGGCTTCACGCCGCGCATCCAACAATTTGAGCTATTTTGCTTTCACCGCTACCCCCAAAACCAAAACCCTGGAATTGTTTGGCCGCTTGCCCAATCCTGCCGAGACGCCTTCCCGTACCAACAAGCCCGAAGCTTTTCATGTGTACAGCATGCGCCAGGCGATTGAAGAGGGTTTTATATTGGATGTGTTGAAGAATTACACCAACTATAAGGTGGCTTACAACCTGGCGCTGAAGGTGCAGGCATCCGACCAGGAAGTGGAAAGCAAAAAGGCCAGGATTAAGCTCAATCAATGGATGCGCCTGCATGACTACAATATTGCGCAAAAAGTGCAGGTAATCATAGAGCATTTCAAAGACAACGTCATGGGCTTGCTCGGCGGACAAGCCAAGGCCATGGTGGTGACCAGTTCGCGCAAAGAAGCGGTGCGTTACAAACTCGCGTTTGATAAATACATTGCCGAAAAAGGCTACCAGCGGATTCACGCCATGGTGGCGTTTTCCGGTGAAGTGGCATTTAGCGACAAAGACCCGAATACTGACGGCCTGTTGGGCGAGAAGTTTACCGAAAGCAACATGAACCCAAACCTCAAAGGCCGTGATATGCGCAAGGCGTTTGATTCCGACGATTATCAGGTGATGATTGTCGCCAATAAATTCCAGACCGGTTTCGACCAGCCCAAACTGTGCGCGATGTACGTGGACAAGAAGCTGGGCGGGGTAGAGTGCGTGCAAACCCTGTCGCGGTTGAACCGCACTTGCCCAGGCAAAGCGGAAAGCGGTACTTTTGTGCTGGACTTCTTCAATGACCCGGAAGACATCCTCGCTGCATTTCAGCCTTATTACCAAACCGCGGAACTGGCTGACGTATCTGATCCCGATTTGATCTTTGATTTGTTCGACAAACTCCGTGCGGCGGGTATTTTTCAGTGGCAGGAAGTCGAACAATTCTGCCAGGCATTTTTTCAAAAAAATAAAAGCAGCGCCGCGATTGCCAACATTTGCAAACCTGCGGTACAACGCTGGCAAAAACGCTATCAATCCGCTATCGAGGCCTATCGCCAGACCAAAGACATGTTTGAGCGCAGCAAAAAAACCGGTGACGCGGTTTTGATTGCCAACGCAGAAAACAGCTTTAAGGAATGCCAACATGAAAAAGATGCATTGGAAATCTTCAAAAAGGATTTGGGCAGCTTTGTGCGTTTTTATGAATTCATGTCGCAGATCGTCGACTATAACAATAAGGATCTGGAAAAACTCAGCCTGTACGCCCGCAACCTGCGTCCAATGCTGCGTGAAGCAGTGATTGACGAGGAACCCATTGATTTAAGCAATGTCATGCTCAGCCACTACCGGCTTGCCAAAATTCGACAACAAGACCTGAAATTGAGGCAGGACACGGCGGAATATCAATTGACGCCAGGCGACGGTTTAGGAACAGCGAGGGTAAAAGACAAAAAAGAAGAATTCTTGTCACAGATTATCAGCCGACTGAACGAGCTTTTCATCACCGACCATCTGACCGATAACGACCTGGTCAATTACGCTTACACCATCCGGGACAAAGTCAGCGAGAACGCATCAGTTATGAGCCAAATCGCCAATAACACCCCTGAGCAGGCCATGCTGGGCGACTTTCTTAAAGCGATTGACGACGCCATTATGGACAGCAATGGCGCACATCAAAATCAAAAAATGCAATTATTCTCTGATCCCGCCAAAGCTGCTGGGTTTGCCAAAGTGGTGTTTGATTTGTTGAAGTTGGCGAGATAAAGCCGATTGCAAAATCTGTGTCTGAAATTGCGGCACAATACAAAGATCGTAAATACGGCGATTATTGCTGCTTACAAAACCGACGTATACAGCCAACAAGAAATCGGAGATTTTTTTCAACTGCATCCAGCAGCGATTGGAGCTAATAGTCCAGAAAACAAAAACTTTTGATCGGATGTTCCCTTTTTCTTGGGGCGCCAAAATGCATATAACCAATTGAGATTAGGCAGCTTTACGCCGTGATGGCAGTTTTTTCTTAGTGGCCACACGAATACCTTTGCTTGCCAGTACAGAGGGTAATTTTACGTTGGCCAACTCCAGGAGCTGACGGCTCAGTTCGCGCGGTTCTGGAATACGGTGAAAGCATCCACCCGCTGCAACGGAGACTTCAGTTGAACATAAGGCATCCAACTCGGAAAGCGCTTCTGGTACGGT
>BQJA01000134.1 GCA_021604405.1 Nitrosomonas sp.
TATATCCGCCAGAGCCGGTATTCAGTTTGACAATCACCAGGTATTTAGCCGCAAGCTACAGTTTCTGATAGAGTATTTTAATGGCAATTCTCCAACTGGTCAGTTTTATAAAGAGAAGGCAGAATATCTTGGGATCGGTGCGCACTATCATTTTTAACTTTTTGTATATAATTTTTTCTGGTTTTTTAACCCGGAATAAATTTAAATTGAAGAATATCGGAAAGTATGCGAAAAATCGGAATAAGAGAAACACCAAGTTTATAATGCGTATTCCGGCGAAGTTGAACATTTATTCCGGTCAAATATGAACACAGATTTTTCAACGCATTACGAATTGTTTTTTTACTTTATTTGTTCATCTTGAGTCAATAAAAACTTCGTTTTCTCATAACTAGAGCTTACTCAGAAATTCAGTGGCCATTTTTTCGCTATCCGGCAAGATTCCGGCTTGAAATGAATTGACGGTCATACTCGAGCACAATTTTTCTGAGCATGGGCGCATTATTTGTCCAGATTGGGCAGTAATATGCAGACTTTTATAGCGGATCATGGCGCACGCACGATTTTTAGCGCTATTTCATCAAATTATATGCCCTATTTTACCGAAATATGATACGTTACTCAATTTAATCAGTTGGTTATACTTTCCGTGCAGGCTCTACGTATCAACCCATGCTCATTCCTCGAACATAATTTTCTGAAAGATTTCACTCCCAGGACTTTTTCAGGGTCAACTAAGAGATTAGACTACCGTTCGCGCATGACGACCTTCTCTGACTTCTTCGATGATCTTTGCGCAAAAAGCATTCAGATCGCCAGGGTTGCGCGAAGTGATCAGTGCGTCATCAACAACAACTTCACTATCTTCCCAAAGAGCACCTGCATTTGTGACGTCAGTGGAAATTGAAGGATAACTGGTAACGCTCCGACCTTTTAACACATTAGCTTCAATTAGAAGCCACACTGCATGGCAAATGGCAGCGAGCGTTTTTCCGGACTCAAAAAAATTACGAATGAATTTCACTGCCTTTTCATTGGCGCGCAATGTATCGGGATTGATCTGCCCACCGGGAAGGACGAGCGCATCGAAATCTTCAACTTTGGCATCGTCCAGCGACATATCGACGGCGATACCCTCGCCCCAATCGGTCTCGTCCCAGCTTATGATCGAACCGCTCTCGGGTGAAATAATTGTCACCATTGCACCAATCTCTTCTAACTGACGCTTGGGTTCGAAAAGTTCGGCTTTCTCAAAACCGTGGGTGGCCAGAATTGCTATTTTTGCGTCTTTGATATCAGTCATTGTAATTTCCTTTTTTGGTTTTGCGTTGCAAGGAAAGGGTTATGTCATCAATAAAATTTCTTTATAAAACTAGCCTTGATCGGCGCGGCTGATTCCCTCACCGTCAAGGTTTTGCGCCACAAATTTCCAATTGATCGCCTTGTCCAATATTGTGTCGACATAATCGGGACGCGCATTCTGGTAATCGAGATAATAGGCATGTTCCCATACATCGAGCGTGAGGAGTGGCTTTATGTCATGGGCAACGGGTGAATCGGCATCGTGCAGCGATGTGATTTCGAGCTTGTCGCCGTTTAACACCAGCCAAGCCCAACCACTTGCAAAATGGCCCGTGGCTTCTTCCTTGAATTTTAATTTGAAATCATCGACCGAACCAAAATCGGCTTCTATTTTTGATTTGAGATTTGCGGGGACGTCCTGAGTTTCCGGGCTCAAGCACTGCCAGAAGAAGCTGTGGTTCCAGACCTGCGCGCTGTTGTTGAACAAGCCCTGATTACCATCGGATTTGGCCGCTTTAATAACTTCGGACAGTTTCTTGCCCGCATGCTTGCCGCCTTCGATCGCATCATTGGTTTTGGTAACATAGGCATTATGATGCTTTCCATGATGATAATCGAATGTTTCCTTCGACATCGTATCGCCAAAAACGTCTTTTGCGTAAGGTAAATCGGGAAGTGTAAATTCCATTTTTCAGTCTCCGTTTCTGTGATAAGAGTATAGAAGGAAACGTCTTTTTGTTGAAGTGAAAGATACGTTACGCTGCCATAGCGAGACAAGGATCAATGCAACGCCGGCAAGCTTCGGCGCAATCTTTGCAGTGTTTCATATCATGCTCAGAACACTGATCCGCACACCATTCGCACATCTTGGCACACAGCGTGCAAATTTCTTTATAGAATGGACTGTTACGGGCCAAAGCATCCGCACACAGATGGCACATGGCCGCACATTCGATACAACATGCAGGACAGTCGTTAGAACTGGCTTCTTTATACATTTGGGAAAAACAATTGCCACATTCTGCTGCACAATCATTACATACTGTAATACAATCAAGCATAGCTTGAGTCAAATGACTACTACTCATAATATTTCTCCCTAAGACTCAATAATTCATGAAATTTCTTTTGGTTTTAGTGCAAAATTGCATCTCTTTGGTGTCTGCCTGTTGACGAAGACTGCTGAGTTTTTCTCCAATAAAAAGATTGATATTCAGCGACTTGTATTAACCTAACAAGATCTAGCAATTTGACTAAATTGGATTCTATTTTAATAAGTTCATCTTCGCGCAATTTTTTAATTGTTCGATTCATGTGAACTATACTCAAACCAAGCGTATCCGCCAGCATTTGTTGCGTAAGTGGCGCGAAAAAAGTATTACCCACGGTCTTCTCAACTAACTTCAATCGCTCAAACAAATTCAGAAGAAAATAAGCGGTACGTTGATAAGCAGTGCGCCAGCCAATACCGGTTGCAAGGTCGACAAACATGGCATCTTGCCAACCCAACATCGCCAGGTAGCGCAATGCAAGCTTTGGTTGAGCCGTACATAAATCAATCAAAGCATCCGGTTTAAATACACTGACATGCAGACACGAGATACTGGATACAGAATAGTTTGCTTTGGGCATTACCAATGCAAATGGACTGATAATATCACCGGGCAGATAGTACTCGATAATCTGCCGCGCACCGTTACTATGGTTTAAAAAACGGCAGGCCCACCCACTATTCACAATAAAACATTTCCGGCGAACACTTTTTTGATAAATAAACGTTTTATTTGCATCAATGATGATTTCTTGCTCGTGCAATTTCATCAACACATCAATTTCGTCATGACTGAGAGATTGTAGTAAATTAAACTTTTTTATAAGTGGCCACTCCTCATTTGGAATATGATGATTAGTTTCGACCATAGCCCGTAATTTGGAGTATGCCTAATGTGCCATCCGACGCTGTGCCTGAAAGAACCACGCCAATTGCTTTATTCTGACAATCCTCAGCCAAGCTAATGAATAAATCATTTATTGGCAGATGCAGGCCAAGTCCATCCGAGCGCGGCATCAAGTGCAATACTTTATGCAAAAGCGCCACGCTATGGTTGGGTGGCATCACATAAACGGTGTTGGGTTCGACTCGTAGGCCGTCACTTACTTCGACTACCGGTATAGAGGTTGCGCGCCTCATCAGCTCGGGTAATAAACTCACATGCTTGGAATCGAGATGCTGCACCAGAATAAAAGCCATGCCAGTATCTGTCGGCAACGTCTTAAGCAACTTGGTGAATGCACTTAATCCACCGGCAGAGGCGCCGATACCCACCACCGGAAAAATGTCTTCCTCTGCATCAGGTTGTGCAACATGCGCATTTTGACAAGCATCACCGGGACGAGATGTTTTTGATTTCTTGGGCACGTTTAAATTTAATTCCGGGAGATGGGAATTGTGTACGGCCAACGCAATGATCTAACGTTGAAAAAAATATCTTACAGTTATTAATTCTTCCATGCAATCATCTTTTCTTTTCGTGTAGAGAGCAAGTAAACTGTCCGGGTTTGTAGCAAACGATCTGTCCGGATTATCCTTATCCCAGGCGGGATAGAAATGAGGCGGACAGAATGGCTACAGGAGACACGGAAGATGAGATTTGAGGAAGCATTCAAAGGTTGTAAAAGTGGTTGTCTTACGCAGGCGAAGCGGCTCTGCTACTTGGTGTATGTGATCGCACATTTCGGCGTTATATGGGCAAGTATGACGAAGGTGGGCTGGATGCATTGATGGATAAACGACTCACCCAAGCTTCGCATCGTTGCGCACCCGTTGATGAAGTGATGCAGTTAACGGAACAATATCAAAGTCGTTATTCAGGCTGGAATGCCAAACACTTTCACATATGGTATTGCAGGGTTTGTTACCTGACTTATTGATGGCATCTGGTGAACTCAAGTTCAAGCCGTCTAAAACCCTAGGCTTCTTGTCTGAGAGCCCTGCTTTGACGGGGGTTTCTGATATAAGTCTGTATATTTCGTCGGTATTCCTTACAAACACCATATATTGGTGAAGGCGTTATTTTCAACTTGGAAGTGGAAGGCGCAGATACCGCTTTCGCAGCAGCAAAATCTAAATCACTCAACATCGTACTTGAGTTGCGGTCCGAGGATTGGGGGAAACGCCACTTCTGCATCCAAGACCTAAACGGGGTTTATTTGGACATTGTTCAGTCTTTTGAACCGATCGAAGAATAGTAGGGAGATTATGTCTCGGAATAGAAGCCTCATAGACCTCAGAAATATCGGCAAGAAAATTGCCGGTCGGTTGAATGAAGTCGGGATATTTTCGGAATACGATTTAAGGCGAGTTGGTGCTGTTGGCGCACATCGCATGATCAAGGAGAGGTATCCGAATGAGATATTGCCGGTTTGTTACTACCTGTATTCATTTGAAGGGGCTTTGACTGACGAACATTGGGATGAATCGGTGAATACAGATAACAGCAGCTCAAGGCACAAATCGGCTAACAAGGCGACGCACCGGACGCCTTCGGGGTCAGTGATCTTTGACGTTATGTCTTTCGTGAAATAAGTTTGGAAGTGTTCAAATGAGAGAATTTGATGGTAAAGATAGTATATGAATGAGTCGTATGGCGGGACTCAGTCGCCGTCTTCATTTTCCCTCGCCAGTAGTGTTTTTAGCGCATAGGCATCGACGTCGAATTCGGTGGTGTCCGAAACCGCAGCCAGAACTAGGGGCGCAATGCGCGACCACTCTTCTTTGATCTCGAAATCACTGAAATTGACCGCGGTCGCCTCGGCGTACATTTCATTCATCAGCCGCTTTGCCCGCGCTTCGAAGGTCTCGATGTCAGTATTGGCGCCGGGAGGGATGTTTTCCTCGATCCAGTTCGATGCCCACTTATTGAATCGCATGCTCATGATTGCCCACCTATCTCCTGCATTGTAGTCTGGGCCGGTTTCCCGGACCACTATAATCCAACCGGTATTTTGGTCCAAGTAAATATAATAATACTTCATAGCATTGAAGTATTCAATACTGTGGTGCAGTATTATTTTATGGATTGGAAAATCCAACCATACAAGAACTACTTACTATGACTGTAGCATCAATGTTGGTCGTTTTGTGTTTGCTAAGTATTTTAGTCAGGGCCAATTTGTTCCAGCCCCGCAAGCCAATAACAATGGATAGAACCAATTCCACAACACTTTCATGGCACTATTTACAGAGCGACCAACTGGATCATATTGGGTAGCATCAAAGGGTTTCGTCGCGCCAGCGCCCAAGGTTACCAACCCAACGCCTCGCCTAAATTAGTTTTTGTTTATGCGCTGCAACGCAATGCACAGCACTTACTGTCTCAATCGTATTTAAACCCAGTCTATCAATGTGGAATGCCAAAGCTCATGCTAACAGCGAGTCAAATGAACGTACTTCCCACTTTTTTTTAAATCCATCCATGATCCGCGTCGTACATAAGAGGCGCCATCGATTAGAAACGATATTGGCCATTGCCACGGGCGCTATTCTCTGCGGTCGGGTTGGTTATAAAGGTATCGCTGAATGGGCGCAATCTCTCGGCCAAGATGCCCGCGCCCTCTTCCAGAAATTCCTTTGACCAGCGGTAATAGATATTGGTACCCTCACGGCGACAAACCTCTGCAATGCTTTCTTCACCTCGAAGACCTTCCAATACAATGCGAATCTTTTCTTCAGCCGAATAGTGGCGGCGCGTCGTTCGGCGAATATCTCGTACTGTTTTCTCAGCTTTGTTAGTTAGATGGTCTTTCTTTGTCATCATCACTTCTCTTTGGTAGTAACGATGAACCAAAATCGTCTCTTAGGCAATCAGGCTATTTTGTCCAACTTATGCTGACAGGGTACAATAAGGCACGGTGGCAAGTGGAATTATTTTTTAAATGGATCAAGCAGAACCTTAAAATCAAGTCCTTTGTGGGAACCAGCAAAAATGCAGTGATGACTCAAATCTGGATTGCTTTATGCGTCTATTTGCTTATCGCATTTATCAAATTTAATGCAAAACTAAATTTAAGTCCAATAAGCAGTTGACTTTGTTATGAAAGTTAACGGGGCAGCAGTGAT
>BQJA01000135.1 GCA_021604405.1 Nitrosomonas sp.
ATCACCAACTCTTGCGAGAATATTCAGCGCCAGTCTGCGGTGTAAATTCCACCTGGAAAGACCCGTTGCAATAATGAAACCACCGAGCAATAAAAAAATTGGTGGTGCCGCATAAGGCGCGGTGCTTTCTTCCAGTGTCATGACACCAAATGCTGGAAACAACAGAACCGGCAATAAAGATGTTACTGGAATAGGCAAGACTTCTGTAGCCCACCAAGCTGCCAGCAACAGCGCAATTCCCGCCGTATGCCATGCTGAAACTGTCATATTTGCTGGCGCAGGAAACACAATTGTCATCAATAAGAAACCTAGGCCAACGATCAGACCTATTTTCTTCGACATGGTGAAAAACATCAGAATGTAAACATCGAGTGCTTTATATTGTAATTAGCCAAACAATAACTCTGTGATGGATAACCTTATATGTTGATCATACATTAATTTACCGGCTCCCCGGCATGTTCTGTTGGAATTGCCCTGTATGTCACGATGTATCTTTGCCTAATAAGAACCCATACACACTGTTATAATGCCAACAATTCGTTCTATCAAAGTACCAGTTCAATTGGATTTTTACGTTTTAACACGAATAAGTTTGGCCATTCTGATTGAAGTAATCTACAAGCGGGCAAGACATAATCTCGTCGCAATTCTGTATACTATGCCACCCAAGGTACTGAAAAGATAAGGATAATTACAGCTATATAATAATGCTGAATCTGTATATTGATCCAATAATATTTGTACTCATGAGTCTGGAGAAAGTTAAATGGTAGTCACTGACGTATTGAAAATGATTAAAGACAATGATGTTAAATTTGTTGATATGCGTTTTACGGATACCAACGGCAAGGAACAGCATGTAACCGTTCCTGCTCATGCCTTTAATGCTGACAAATTTGAAGACGGCCACCCGTTCGACGGCTCATCCATTGCCGGCTGGAAAAGCATCCAATCTTCCGATATGCAACTCATGCCGGACCCGGATACTGCGAAAATGGACCCCTTTATGGAAGAAGCGACGTTAATCATAACCTGTGATGTCGTTGAACCTTCCGATGGCAAAGGATACAGTCGCGACCCTCGGTCGCTAGCAAAACGCGGCGAAATCTATCTTAAATCTACTGGTATAGGGGATATTGCTTATTTTGGCCCTGAGCTTGAATTTTTTATTTTCGATTCTGTACATTGGCACACCGATATGTCCGGATGTTCAGTGCGCATTGAATCAGAGGAAGCCGCCTGGAGTTCGGTGATAAAGTATGAAAGTGGTAATATTGGCCATCGCCCTGCTGTAAAAGGCGGCTACTTCCCCGTTCCTCCGGTTGATTCCCTGCAGGATATTCGTTCCGCCATGTGCCTGATACTGGATGAAATGGGTGTAAACGTGGAAGTTCACCATCATGAAGTTGCTACCGCCGGCCAATGCGAAATTGGCACCCGTTTCAACAGCCTGGTAAAGCGTGCCGACTGGAACCAACTGCTGAAGTATGTCATCCATAATGTTGCGCATTCATATGGCAAAACTGCAACTTTTATGGCAAAACCAATTGTAGGTGACAACGGTTCAGGCATGCATATACACCAATCGATCTGGAAGGATGGAAAGAATCTGTTCTCTGGAAATGGTTATGCCGGCTTGTCGGAGATTGCCATGCATTATATTGGTGGGATCCTAAAGCATGCCAGAGCTTTAAATGCGATTACCAACCCTAGCACGAATTCCTACAAACGCCTGGTTGCCGGTTTTGAAGCGCCCGTTAATCTTGCTTACTCAGCCAGCAACCGGTCTGCAGCTGTACGTATACCCCATTGCAGCAATCCAAAAGGGCGACGGGTTGAAGTTCGGTTTCCTGACCCCACTGCGAACCCTTATCTTGCGTTCACCGCGCTTATGATGGCTGGTCTGGATGGAATCCATAATAAACTTGATCCCGGCGATCCGATGGATAAGAATCTTTATGATTTACCGCCCGAAGAAGCGGCAAAGGTTCCAAGTTCATGTGCTTCGCTCGACCAAGCGCTGGAAGACTTGGATAAAGACCGTGATTTTCTGATTCGAGGCAATGTTTTTTCCAATGAAATGATCGATGCATATATAAATCTTAAAATGGAGGAAGTAACGCTGCTGCGGTCAACAACGCATCCGGTTGAATTTGACATGTATTACAGTTTGTAACTCGCGCAACGCTTGATGTCAGATAAACCAAACTAGAAAAGGGTCATTTATTGATTCTTTTTTAAAGTTTTTCAGCTCGAATTGCTTGCTAAAATGGTTCAATGGATGCAGAGAATTTTGTCCAGACAAACTGAGTCTGCAGTTTATTTTTCATAGGCATCACTATCAGTCAGCCGGTATGGGGGATAAAATTTTAGCCGTTATTCTTGCTTTCATTTTTTTTGCAACAATCCCTGTTGTCAGAGCCGGCTCAGAGATTTATAAGCATGTTGACAGTGACGGAAGAATAACATTCTCGAATAGACCTATAAAAGACACAAAACGGCGCCAACCAGCTCAGTCTTCAACTAATTTTCCCGCTACCGTACAAAACACTCTCCCTCTTGAAGTAAGCGATCACACGCAAAAAAAGCGCGATGCAAAACGCCGACAGCTTCTCGAGAACGAACTGCAAAATGAGCTTAAGCTTTTGGTAAACGCCAGACAGAATCTGGCCAGAATTATAAAAGATTCTAAAATCATTAAAACCAATACGACCAAGCCGCAAAATGACGCGCAAAATCAAGCAATTAAACTTGAGAATACAATACAAGCAATGCAGAAACGCGTGTTATCACATGAAAGAAACGTAACGGCGCTTAGAAAGGAACTTTCGAGCTTTTAATCAACTTAGAAACAGATTATTAAAAAATGTCAGCAACATGTTATTGAACTCAAGACTCTATAAAATGAATCTTTTGTCCTCTGAATGGTAGCTCATGAAAATTATCCCTATCACCTTTTTAGCTTTACTTCTTCTACCTGCTATTACGCAATCAGGTGTATACAAAAAAATCGATGAATCTGGCAATGTCACCTACTCGAACATCCGCTCAAATAAAGCGGAACAGCTAGATTTACCGCCTATTACCGTTGTACCGGGTATCGACTCAGCCGCTGTTGAAGCTAAGATTCAAAAAAGGATGCAATCAATCCAGATCGAAGAACAGCGTGAAGCGTTAGAAAACAAAATTGCTGCAGAAGAAAATCGCCTGGAAGAATTAGAAAACGAATATAAAGGTGGCACTCCTGACCGGCTCGGTAATGAAAGTATGAATTATCAACGCTATCTTGACCGAGTTGAACGTCTTAAAAGTGAAATTGCAATAAGCGAGCATAACCTCAAAATACTTGAGACGGAGCTTCAACAACTGCCATCTATAAGCAATTAACCTTTATCGCCGTTATTGAACAGAAAGTTCCGTGACAACAGGCGCATGATCTGAAGGCCTTTCATGTTTACGTATTGCTTTGTCTACCGTACAGGCTGAACAAATATGAGCCAATTCATGGCTCAACAAAACATGGTCAATCCGCAGTCCTCGATTACGACGAAAAGCCATCATGCGATAATCCCACCATGTATATGTCTTCTCCGGCTGATCAAACAATCGAAAACTATCCACCAGTCCCAAGCCAAGTAATCGTTGGAAAGCATCTCGTTCAGGCTGGCTGCACAGAACCTGTCCACGCCAGGCGTCAGGGTCACGCACGTCTTGATCTTCCGGCGCAATATTAAAGTCCCCCAGTAACGCCAGCTTAGGATAGTTAAGCAATTCTTCCCGCAACCAATCCTCGAGAGCAGCCAACCATGCTAATTTATAATGGAATTTCTCAGATGTCACTTTTTCGCCATTGGGCACATAAACACAAGCCACTCGAACATCTTCTTCATAAGTTGCGGCTATAATACGTTTTTGCACATCCTCGAACCCAGGCAGTGCAGTAACAATCCTGTCACCTGCTTGTTTACTAAGTAATGCAACGCCATTATATGTTTTTTGACCAACGTAGGCTGAACAATACCCAGCCGCTAAAATTTCGTCAACCGGAAAACTCTCATCCTGCAATTTGGTCTCCTGCAAGCATAATATGTCAGGTTCATTGCTCACTACCCAGTCAATAACTTGTGGCAGACGAACTTTGAGAGAATTAACGTTCCAGGTAGCAAGTTTCATAACAGATAATTGATAATTATGTGTGAATAGAAAATAGAACAGCAATAAAAAGTAATGCCATTCACAATGAATAGCGTGCTGATAAGGTCAATATAGAAAATACAGATAACTTAGTAGAAATCACAAGCAGAAGAAATATGGCCTAGATTCCAGAAATATTCATATCGTTCTTATCGGACTATTTCACAATGCGTCTTATCCAATGGCTGATATCCATAATTTCTTCCGCACAAACCGCATGCTCCATTGCATACTCATGCCATTCAACCGCATAATCAGCTTCAAGCAGCAAATCTCTTGATGCTTTAGCCAGTGTAACAGGTATAACAAGATCGTTTTTACCATGCGCCATCATAATCGGTACGGATGAATTGGCGGGTTCTACCTCTGTTAATAGCATATTTGCAAGAGGCAAATAGCACGATAATGCTAAAATACCCGCTAAATAATTTTTTTGGCGCAGACCGACATGCAATGCCATTGCACCACCCTGCGAAAAGCCGGCCAATATAATGTTTCCGGGTTTAATACCACAGGATAGTTCATGATCAATTAAATTATTAATCGCTTCTTGTGAACTGCGAATGCCGATTTCATCTTCAGCATGGCTCATTTTATTATTAGAAATATCATACCATGCGCGCATTACATACCCATTATTAATAGTTACCGAACGCATAGGTGCATGTGGAAAAACGAACCGTATAGGCACATCTGAAAACAGATCAAGTTCACGAACAATCGGAACGAAATCATTACCATCAGCACCAAGACCATGCATCCAAATAATCGCATGCGTTGGATTTTTTCCGGTCTCCAGGATATGCGTGGGTAGTAAATCCATTGAATGCGGCATCATAACCGGAGGCCCGAGATTTGCTTAGCTATGCCGCAATTAGTTTTATTGATATACATTAATGTTCAAATAAAATCTGGAGGAAGTCATTCATGGATCGTAGAGATTTTATCAAATTTGTGGGCACTGGTTCGCTCATATTCCCTTTTACTCAATCAATCGCTTCGCAACAGCACAACCTATCACTGTCAGAGTGGAAGAGCTATCGATTAACGTATCAGATTGATTTACCGGCAACCGGAAAAAGTGCACGGTTATGGGTTCCTTTACCAGACACCAACGATACGCATTATCAATTTACCCAAGGAAGCTTATGGAATGGCAATGCATCAAAAGCTGAGTTCAGCACCATTGCCGGGACTAACTTTCCTATATTCAAAGCCGAATGGCAAGATAGTGGTCCAAGAAATGTAACGGTCAGCAGCATTGTTAAAACCGCTGACCGGTTCGTTGACTTACGTAATCATATTGAGACCAGCAAAACAAGCATTCCACCTTCTGTGAATCATTTCCTCAAACCAACCAAACAAATACCGATAAATGGAATTGTGCAGGAAACTGCTAAAGGAATTACCAAAAAGGCAGATCCACAGGACACACTACAACAAGCACGTGCTCTTTACGACTGGGTAATAGACAACGGACATCATGACGCATCAGTGCCTGGACGCGGAAAAGGTGATGTGGTGAATATGTTGTCAAAGGATCAAATTAGCGGAAAATGCGTTGATCTTAATTCCTTATTTGTTGGCTTGTCTCGCGCTATAGGTATTTCTGCACGTCTGCAATATGGTATCCGTATCAATGAATCTGAAATTCATGAAAGTCTAGGAAAATTCGGTGATATAAGCCAGGCGCATCATTGCCGTGCAGAATTCTATCTTAAAGATTCAGGTTGGATACCAGTTGATCCTGCCGATGTTTGCAAGGTCGCTTATGAGGATAATTTACCGGTTGATCACCCGGCTATAAGTGTATTAAGGGAGAAATTATTTGGCTCTTGGGAAATGAACTGGATAGCATTTAACACTGCTGAAGATGTACAGTTAGCGGCCAATAGTATGGTAAAAAGATTGCCTTTCTTCATGTATCCTCATGCCGAAGTAGGCAACCAAGTACAAGATAGTCTGCAGCCTGAGGAATTTTCATACAAAATAATCTCATCTGAGCTAATTGGCACAGGCGCAAGATTCTAAACTTAAATAACAATAACGAAAAAAAATACCGGTACACCTCTCTGTCGAATGACAGCAGTGTACCGGTAATAGAGTAGCGTAAGTCTAGCTTGCTTTAGAGTCTTGTGAAGACCGGTATAACCGCACCAGCAATACTGTTGATGTGGCGATTACCTTCTTCATCCCAAG
>BQJA01000136.1 GCA_021604405.1 Nitrosomonas sp.
ATATTTCCTAGACAAAACCCTATCCCCGTGAAATCAAAGAGGTACTGGAGATTTCTGCATAATATCGAACGGTCCAATAATTGTTGCATTAGTTTCACGCCAAGAAAAAACAAATTTGTAGTGCCATACAGTGCCAAAAATGATAATTATCTTATTGAATAATAAAAACAAATTGTCAGAGAAATCGAAACTTGGGCTAATACAAAGTCCGGTTGTATGACTGCAATCTTTACTTTCTCTAAATCATTGATTAAAAGCTTGACATACCACGGGCGTCCATGTAGGGATTAGGGCAGCGCACAGGCATTTTTTTAAACCCACAATCGCAAGTGGCGAATCGATTGATCAAGATGGGAAGAGAAAATACTATCTCGATCATGATTGATAAAGCAGTATTCGTGGTTCGATGTAAGCGTGCATCGCTACCGGGGTGAATGAGCAATTCCCCGGACGGGACTTTAACCCGCTAGATTGATTACCGTTAACGGCGTGCGATTTGAACCGTTTTGTAAGGCATTGTTCTCCAGACCCGAATCACATGTATCGAATCGGCGTGCTGGGTGCATCCCGGCGCAAATCCTTCAACCTGCACAAGGCCAATGGTAGCCCAATGGCATTCTAGGTATTGTGACGTATTGGTGACTTGTTGTTGATACCGGTTTAAAATTGACCTCTCTTCAAATTTAACCCTTTATCAATAGACATGTTTTATAGTTGGTGCACAGACTTGATAATCATCTAGCCGTCCCCCGCCCCGGCGGTAGCCGGAAAGGGATAAAGTTAATGGTTCGAACCCACTTTATCGACGGAGGACGAGATGTTATTTTGCGGCATAGACCTACATTCAAACAACAGTTTTATAGTAATAATTGATGAAGACGATCGGGTTGTGTACAGCAAACGGCATGCCAACAGTATGACTGAAATTGTTGAAGCCATGGTACCTTATCAAGACGAAATATCCGGCATTGCGGTTGAATCAACTTTCAACTGGTATTGGCTGATCGATGGTTTGCAGGAGCAGGATTATTCAGTGCACCTGGTCAACACTGTGGCGGTCAAGCAATATGACGGAATGAAACATCGCGGCGATGAATCGGATGCCAAGCACTTGGCACACCTGTTGCGGCTGGGTTTGTTACCGGAAGGCTACATCATGCCCAAAGACAGGCGTGCAATGCGCGATCTGGCGCGAAAGCGCATGCAACTGGTACAGCAACGTAGCGCGCAGATTATTACGATCGAATCGGCGATGCAGCGTTATACCGGAGCACGCGCCAACAGCAACACGATCAAACAACTGACTGAAGCCGATTTAGAACAGTTGAATCTTAGCTCAACCTAAATACTCGGATTGCAAACCAACCTGGCTGTCATGCATGCACTGCAAGAGCAGATTGACCGTGTTGAAGCTGTATTGGAAAGTTATTGCCGGGCCGACCCCGCTTTTCGGTTACTCAAAAGCACTGCGGGGATTGGCGAGGTGCTGGCGACAGTCATATTACTTGAGACCGGCGACATCGCACGGTTTGCCGGCGCCGGCAATTATGTTTCGTACTGTCGTTGTGTCGGTAGTGCGCATCTATCCAACGGTAAAAAGAAAGGCAGCGGCAACACCAAGAATGGCAACCGGTATCTGGCGTGGGCGTATGTCGAAGCGGCTAACTTTGCTGTGCGCTATTGCGAACCGGCAAGAAAATTTTACCAGCGCAAGAAAGCCAAGCGCAACGGCATTGTTGCCATCAAGGCGGTGGCACATAAACTGGCGCGCGCCTGTTATCACATGTTAAGAACAGGAGAAGTGTTTTTTGTAGAGCGCTGTTTTGTATAGATTTGGCGATGGCCGGTTGAGCCAGCATAGGGGTTGGACTCAAGCAAGCCACCAGACTTGATTGGACGCCGCGCCATCCGCCATTGCTGACAAGTTTGACTGAAGTGAATCGCCCGGATTGTAAGCCAGAAAGGGTTGGTGCCTATTAGTAACTATACACGGGCAACCACAGATTTGAACAAACAATTGGATACAAGGCGGTACTGAGATGCTTCCGGGGCAGCAGCGCTGCCAGGGTGAAACAGGATTCTGTTCTCACTTGATCCAGATGGGTGACTGGTGCGATTTGCATCACCAAAGAAATAGAAGCAGCAGGTGCGAGGGACTCAGCAAAAACAGTTTAGCAATGGCGTTATTGAGAATTAATGCATCGCCGAAAGGCGAGAGTTTTTCTCGGACTATTGATTCGGGGCAGCTAATGGGTGACCACTTTTTAATGATTGTTCTGCAGCACCTGATTTGATTGCCAGGCTACCTGACGCGAAAGCAATTGTTGCAGACAAAGGCTATGATAGCGAAAGTATACGGAAACAGATAACGAAGAAAGGGGTACAGGCTGTGATACCGAGAAAGCGCAACTCGTTGAAGGGTAACGCAGATATGGATTGGGGTTTGTATAGATACCGGCATTTGGTGGAAAATGCTTTTGCCCGGCTAAAGCAGTACCGGGCAATAGCGACACGATACGACAAATTGAAGAGAAATTACGAAAGCATGGTAGCCATGGCGTGTGGATATCTGTGGCTACCTATGTGAAATTTCAACAGACCCTAAAGGGGTAGAAGAAATTTAATTCTTGCTACCTCAAAAAAGTCTGGAATATTTATCTATATCAAATTAATTTGCTTCACAATAACATTTTTCTTGATATACATCACCACCAGAAACAACGGTAGTGCATTCTTTATGGTAATCCTTTGGACAACCACCCCTAGCATAGGCATTTTTGCTCAAACTAGCCATTTGTAACAGCACTTCCATCGACGATTCCACGGTGCTATCAGGTGGCTCATTTGTACATTCATCATTCTTGTCATATTTACTAGAGCTTTTAGCATCGGCCACTATTGCGTCGTTTGATGGTTCATCAGTAGGACAAATACCTTTTGCTAAGATAGTAAACTGATCTGAATCTTTAAAGATAATAAATGAAAGGTCGGGATTATTAAGTTTTTCTATGATTGTATCATTGTCATTGCTCAAATTATTCGTTACTATGAGCTCTGGGTTTTTAATCTCACCAAACACTATGGCATCTACAAGGCCAGTTTTGCTTCCGTCAGGACTACTAATAAAAAAAAGTAATCTGAATGCCATAATAATTAATATCACAAAAAAAATAATTACCAAGATGCCCGAAAATAAACCAATGATTCTTTTTGTCCTCATACTAAGTTTCTCCTTGTTAAAAATTTAAAGTAAACTTTGCAAAAATTGTTCGTGCGGGAATAAATTGAGCGAATGGTTGTTCGGATACAAAAAACCATGGATCCCTATATTGAAAATTTTGGTCAAAAAGATTTCTAACCTCCAGACTAACTAGTCCTCTTCGACTTGGTAATCTATACCCAATAACTGCGTCAAATAATACGAAATTACTCTTTTTTTCTCCAGATTGTCTGATTTTTTGATTGATATATGTACCTGTTAAAGTAGAAAAAAAACCACTGGGATTAAAATAATTAATACTAGTAGGTATGCGTATAGTTTGGATTTCATCAGGAACTGAAGCGCTTTTAACTGATCGGTTAAATTTTTCAAATTGAAATTCAGAATTAAGTGACCAATTCGAATAAAATGTAAAGTACAAGTAATAACGATAAAGCAATTCACGTTGTTTATCGAAGCTATTTTTATCAATAAAAGGTACTTTAAGATTACGCTTTGAAAATTCAATACCACTATAAAATGTATTAAAGGGGCGGTAGTCTAGTCCTAGCCCTTTTCGTTCTGTTTGTGTACCATTGGGATCGTCAAAAAACTGATTAAAACCAGCAATCTGTGTTGGTTCAATAGTTTGATTAGCAAGAATGTTATTTTTACTGGTTTTGAACCATGCAAGACGTAGCATAAGATCGTTAGTTATGTTCCACTGCAAACCTAACTTAGGATTGAATTTTTTAAAATCAAGGTCATTATTATTTGAAAGATTATTTCTTGTATATTTATCATAGCTAAAACCTAAGGTTGTGAAAATATTTATTGGGAAATTCAAATTGGTATACAGATGGAAATTTTCTTTCTCTCTGACAGTTGTTGAGGGGCCGCAATCAGAGCAAGGTAAAATAACCTCCGGTCTTACTTGTTTTATGTCATTAGAGGTCAATCTATAAAAACCACCACCAATAATAATGTTATATTGTTTTTTTTGAAACAGATACTGTCCTTCAAAATGGTAATTTTTATTATTATGTGAAAAATTATAAGGACCTTGTGTTTCTTTTGAATTACGTTTTATAAACATAGCGGAAGCAATTAGGTTCTGGTGTGGCGATAAAACATATCTTGCACCTAATCTTGAAGAATCATCTTGTAATTTAGTTCGGTTAGATTTGGAAAAATTTTGGAGCTCAAATTCATGCTTCAGATCACCATATGCTTTCTCACGAGTAAGTATTTCAGCTTGAATATTTAATTTCGGTGAAAAAGCGTGCTGTATAAAGGCATTATATATATTGTGTTTCTGGTCATTATTGGTGCGAAAGCCATTGGTTTCATAATGAAACTGACCAAGGCTGACGGATGTACGTTCATAAAGTTGCGAAAACACTATTTCGTTTCCTAACGTGCCTTGATTGCCAACAATACCCGAAGCTACCAGTTGTGGCTTGTTGCGTTCCATCAGTGGCGCAAATTCATTAAAGCCTGCTATAGCCGGGCCGGTATTGGTGATGATGTTGAGATCGGCCACCGCCAAGCTCGGTTGTACCGGATTCACATTAATGGGTTGCAAAAGTTGTGCCTGCAGCAATTCACTGACACGCGCAATCTCATGTCTCGGGATATTCGCATAGGTGTCCGAAAGAAATCGATGTGCAGATGAATTAGAAGGATCAAAGCTTAACGATTTGGCGGTTTCCACTATTGCGCGTTTTTGAAAACCCAGGTTATCGTAGATGCGCGCCAGACTGGAGCTGCGTCCGGCTTCGTCCTGATCCAGCAGTAGTTTGGAACGATACACCGCGCGGTTATCATTGAGTTCAATCGATTTTTGGATATCCTGCAATGCTTCTACCGGCCGGTTTTGTGTTTGCTTCTGGATCGCATCATAAAACCACGGTGTAGGATCGCGTGGATCGCGCTCCTTAGCCATGTCAAACTGGGTGCTGGCCAATGGATAGCGTTTTTCTTCAAAGTACGCTTTACCTAGATAGCTGCGAATCAATGAATTGGCCGGGTCCAGGCTGACAGCAATCTCCAGTGCTATGCGCCCGGCTTCGAGTTCACCTTCGCGGATTAATGCCAGACCCAGACCAAGCCTTGGCATCGGATCTGCCTGGTCAAGTTTTATCGCCTTTGCAAAAATCGCTTTGGCGGCTTCGGTATCAATTTGCAATAAATGGGCAAAGCCAAGCACGGTCTGCGTTTTTGCCAGCGCGGGATTTAAATTAACTGCTTGGCGCGCCGATTCAAGGGCATAATCCAATTGGTCGGTCGACATTTGCAATTCAGCCAATCGCGCCCAGGCCAAGGCATTTTGCGTGTCGATTTTTCCTGCTCCCTGAACACTGGCAAGCGCCTCCTCAATTTCAAAATGGGCTTGCTGCGCGTAGGAAAGTGCCAGTTTTGCCGTTGGAGATGTTTGATTCAGCTCGACGGCCTGGTTAGCCAGAACCAGCGCTTGTTCTTTGTTATTCTGCACCACGTCAATAATGGCTGATAAGGCATACGCATCGCTGCTGTCTGAATCGAGCTCGAGTGCTTGTGCAATCGCAGCTTGCGCCTCTTCAACGCGTCCAACTGTTAATAGCAGCCCCGCGAGGTAGTTCAAGAAATGAGCGGTCCGTGTACGCTGCGGCACCGCATCGAGTTCAGAGATTGCATCGAAAAGGTGACCTTGCCGGTAAAGTTCAACCGACGCTTGTAATTCCGGCCATGCGGGATCAGCGGATAGTTTCTCGTCTAGTCGATAGTCAATGATGGTCGGGTAATACAGCGCCCATTGCACCGCATCGGTGGGACTGATAATGGCTGTTTTCTGTGGCGCTGCATTTTCATGGACAATTGCTGCTTCATGATCGGCCAGCACCAGCGTTCCCCAATCATTACTGACGGATACCTCTCCTTCGTAATTAACCAACTGCGTACTGTCTTCGTCAACACTGACAATAAATTCGGTACCTTCAACGCCTGCATTGACAAACGGCGTTGTTATTTTGAATGGTTTCGGTGTGCGGGTCAGAATATGTAGTGCGCCGGTGAATAAATCAATCAGCGAAGTGGTTTGGTCTTCAACCAATTCCGGAAACAA
>BQJA01000137.1 GCA_021604405.1 Nitrosomonas sp.
CTGGAGTGCGGGAAATACCGGCTTGGGGATCTGATCAAACAGAAAAGTCGTACATTCAGCTACATCTATGATTTTGGTGATAACTGGCAGCACGAGCTTATTCTTGAAGAAAACCGCTATTTCAATCCGGAATTGAGAACGGAGCTGGCCTGCCTTGAAGGTGAAAGGTCCTGTCCGCCAGAAGATGTGGGCGGCATTCCTGGTTACTTAAGATTCTGTAAAGCGCTCAAAAACCCGAATCATGAAGAACACGAACGCTACATGGAATGGTTCGGCGGTAGCTTTGACTGTGAGCAGTTTGATTCTGACTCGGTGAACTGGGAGCTGATGAAATACCTCCGCTGGTCCCGAGACAGATATCAGAACTGGGGCGGAATTGAATGAGGAAGAACAAGAACAAGTAAATCCAGAAAGCAGTCAAAAAAGAGGCGCATTCCATCCGCTCCTCAGCGGCTGAGTATCTGACATTTTCTGCGGTCACAGGTAGCTCAGAAATTCGCTAATATACGTCAAGTCTATTTAATAATTATATTATTTACCTAAGCCACCTTACGCACCACGTGCAATATTCCCGCATTAGGGACGGTGAATGCCGCTGAAACAGATTGAATAATAAATATTTTTTTATCTGTGACAACGAGCGCCAACGTCGCCGAATTGGAATTTAGCGTAGGAATAATTCTGGCTAGGCCAAACATATAGCGAAATATTTGGAGTGGCAACTTAGAACGATTAAATAGGGCTTATGGTGACATAGTCTACAGGGAAAGTTGTACCAACATACGCAGGCCAGTGATAAGCAATACAACAGCAAAGACCTTCTTGAGTTTTGCCGCATCCAATTTAGCAGCCAGTGACGCCCCCACAGGTGCGAATAGTACGGTTAGCGGCACAATACAAAGGAAACCAATGAAATTGACTAATCCAAATGTGCCAGCAGGTGCATCGGTTGGAGTGCTACCCAATGCCAACATTGTCAGCGCACCCGGCAACGAAATGATTAACCCAATTGCCGCAGCGGTGCCAACGGCCTTATGGGCTGGGTAGTTATATAGGGTGAGTAATGGAACAGAGATGGTGCCGCCACCGATACCGACCATAGCGCTGAAAAAACCAATGGATGCGCCCATGCCTGTTTGTCCTGCTTTACCAGGCAATTGTTGGAACAGCGCGGATTTCCCAGTTCTGAACAGCATATTCAGCGCAGATAAGGTCGCTATCACACCAAACATCACAGTAAGCCAGGTACCGTCAACGCGAGTCACTAGCCAACTACCAGCCAATGCACCAATAAGAATAAACGCGGCCCAGCGTTTTAATAGGTCAAAATCTACATAACCTTTTTGATTGTGCGAGCATATTGAACTAATAGACGTCGGCACTATCGTGGCAAGTGAGGTTGCTGTCGCTACCACCATTGCAGATTCTGGTGATACGCCAAAGCTTTGAAACAAGAAAAACAGCACCGGCACAATTACGATACCGCCGCCTACGCCTAACAAGCCTGCTAAAATACCGGCGAATGCTCCTGTCGCAACCAATGCCAAAAAGATAGGGATATTATTTGTTATAAATTCAATGATATTTATTAATTACTACTTCTATTTTTAAGACCGACATATATTTTCCATCAATTCATAAGGCCGTTGAGAGCCCTGTTATTTGATTTTTGTGTTGAACAATAGCGCTGGCATGCGCACTAGGCCGAGAGCTCTCTTCTCACGATCTCTGCACCAGCTCGTAAGGCATTTAGTTTGCCTCTTGCTACTTCACGCGACAGCGGTGCCATACCGCAGTTAGTGCATGGATAGAGCTTATCGGCATCCACATACTTGAGCGCCGCTCGCAGAGTAACGGCGACTTCTTCAGGTGTTTCAATAGTATCGGTTGCCACATCAATGGCTCCGACCATGGCTTTTTTTCCCCGAATGAGTTCGAGTAGCTCGACCGGCACACGAGAGTTGTGACATTCTAGTGAGATCATATCGATGTTCGATTGTTGCAGTTTTGGAAGCACTTCTTCGTATTGTCGCCACTCAGAGCCTAGCGTTTTCTTCCAATCTGTATTGGCTTTAATGCCGTATCCGTAACAAATATGCACTACCGATTCACATTTAAGCCCTTCGACTGCTCTTTCCAAACAGGCAATGCCCCATTCTTTAACTTCATCAAAAAACACATTAAATGCAGGCTCATCAAACTGGATAATATCAACACCTGCAGCCGCTAATTCTTTAGCTTCCTGATTGAGAATTTTGGCAAATTCCCAGGCGAGTTTTTCGCGGCTTTTATAGTGGTCATCATAAAGTGTATCAACCATTGTCATAGGGCCTGGCAGCGCCCATTTAATAGACTGATCGGTTTGCTGGCGTAAAAATCTGGCATCTTCAACAAATACGGAATTTGGTCGACTTACAGGACCAACGACCGTCGGTACGCTGGCATCATAACGATCACGAATTTTAACGGTCTCACGCTTTTCAAAATCAACACCGCTAAGGTGCTCAATAAACGTAGTCACAAAGTGTTGGCGCGTTTGTTCGCCATCACCAACAATATCAATCCCTGCTTGTTTTTGCTCCTGCAAAGAGACGCGCAATGCATCGTGTTTGCCGTCAATTAATTCTTTACCTTGTAATTTCCAAGGCGACCAAAGCTTCTCAGGTTCTGCAAGCCAAGAAGGCTTGGGTAAGCTACCAGCAGTTGATGTAGGTAATAATTTTTTCATAATAAATGTTTGTAGATTTAGGTGAACTATGAAGCGTAATTTTCAGACCATTGCTCAAGAACAGATTGGTAAGGCTTTATAAAGTTTTCTTCAGCAAATTTCCCTTGTTTAATCGCCAACTGTCCACGTTCTTCTCGATCATAAACAATTTGAGTTAATGAATGATCTGAGTGCTTCAATTTTGGTTGATAATGATTTCCTGCAACAGCATTAGCATTATAAATCTCAGGTCGGTAGATTTTTTGGAATGTCTCCATTGTGCTAATGGTGCTGATAAGTTCAAGGTTGGTGTAATCACTGAGCAAATCCCCAAAAAAGTAAAATGCCAAAGGCGCAACACTATTGGGTGGCATAAAATAGCGAACATTCAATCCCATCTTTCTGAAATACTGCTCAGTCAAAGAAGATTCATTTGGCAGGTATTCAACACCCAATACAGGATGCCGATTTTCAGTGCGATGATAAGTCTTATTATCCGAAACACTCAGACATATCACAGGCGGCTTATTAAAGTTTTCATTGTAAGCACTTGAATCTACAAAATCTTTAAAGAGTTTTCCATGCAGATCGCCAAAGTTATCTGGAATGCTAAATTTAGATTGACCTTTATTATGATCCGACAGCACGACGCTAAAATCATAATCTCGCACGTAAGAAGAAAAATTATTCCCTACAATGCCTTCAATACGTTTATTGGTTTTGTGATCAATAATATAGGTCTTCAGTATTTCAATTGATGGGAAGTTTTGTCCATTGCCTTCAATATCAATATCGACAGAAATAATTTCCAGATCGACAGAGTATCGATCACCTCTGGGGTTATCCCAATTAGCCAAAGCATTGAAGCGGCTGTCAACCATTCTTAAAGCGTTGCGCAAATTCTCTTGACGGCTCTCCCCTCTCGCTAAATTAGCAAAGTTGGTCGTGGTCCGCGTACTGTCTGATGGGTGATAGTTTTCATCGAAACAAATTCGCCTAATGGTGTATGTAAAACATTTACTCATCGTGATCTGGTATCCTATTTATAGAGATAAAGTCTGAATTATTTCATTGCTCTTTCTGGACTTTTAAATGTCTATTCTGATTTTCCTAATTTTCTAAGTAGGTATCAGTCGTCATGTTGTCTAGCTTTAAGAGCAGAGCACACTTTATACTTTACTCGGATTTTCACATGAATAAAATTGATTTTATCTCATATATTTATTATATTTATTCATGATTCCTGCTCACTGTGATGGCTACACAGGGTTCACAGCTCCACAGAAAACTGACTGTTCGGCACCGAAACTGCCAATGTACACGCAACTAAGGTTTTCAAAGGCGTGTTCAGCAAATCATGAAGCGTCGGATACTGAATCGGGGGACGAGGTTCGCGAAAGTGTTGCTACGGTTTGGTTTCCACGATAGCAATCGAATCAGTCTATCAATTGCTCTGGTAAGTTGGTACGGGGTTACACTTTGAGGAATCTAAAGGTTTAGACATTATTTACTCCCATTGGATGTTTGTAACTGCGCGCCAAGTCAGTAAACGCTTTGAGATATTCAATCTCTCCGTCACTTTCACGCGTACCCAAATAAATCTTTTTGGCTATGCCGCCTTTGCCCAAACGCACCACCGATAAGGGCAATTTGGTGCAGTATTCTTCCGCCAACCAACGTGGCAGCGCAGCAACGCCACGATCGCAGGCCACCATTTGCAGCATGATTTCGGTGGTCTCACTGGTTTTGTGGTGTTTAGGCACTACTCCCGCCGGATTAAGGAACTGGATGTAAATATCCAGTCGATCCGTGGCGACAGGATACGTCAGCAAAACTTGATCGCGCAGGTCTTCTTCCTGAGCGTATCGACGCGTGGCCAAAACGTGATGCTTAGGCACGACCAAAACTAGCTCGTAGTCAAACACAGGATTAAAACAGAGGCCGCTTTTGTAAAATGGATCTGGCGTCACCAATAAGTCGATTTCGTAATCCAGCAATGCGCCAACGCCGCCGAATTGGAATTTCTGTTTTACATCCACATCCACATCTGGCCAGGCATCTAAAAACGGGGATACGACTTTCAATAACCACTGGTAACAGGGATGGCACTCCATACCAATTCGCAAAGTACCACGTTCGCCTTGAGCGATCTGTTTGAGCTTGTCTTCGGCATGACCGAGCAAAGGAAGCACGCGGTTGGCGATATTGAGTAGATACCGCCCGGCTTGTGTAAGCCGCAAACTGCGCCCCTCACGCAACCAGACTTCAGCACCGAGATTATCTTCCAGTTTTCGCATGGTGTGACTCAGGGCGGATTGAGTCACGCAAAGCTCTTTGGCGGCTGCGGTAAGTGATCCGTGCTGTTCAACGGCGTGTACAACCCTAAGATGGATGCGTTCAATCATTTAATGCATGAAAAAAATTAATTGATACGTGAAAATATACCATTTTTATTCATTCTGGAAGTGCTTTAAGCTTTTTGCCGATCGATTATTGAAACATTAATTATGGGTTTTTATATGAATAAAATTGCCACTCCCTCAGCGCGCCCGGTTGTTGCCTATGCTTGTCAGGTCATGAATGTAGTACCCTTGACCACAGATACCTTACAGGTTGAGCTACAATCGCCTGCTGACACAGCTCTCGACTACCAAGCTGGTCAATACCTGCAGCTTGAATTAGATTTAAACAGTGATGGACAACTACAATCACTGTTTTATTCCATAGCTAACGGCTTTAATCCAGAGCAGCCTCGTCGCCTACTGCTTTTTATTCAAAATAGTAGTGAGCTGGCAGATAAGGTTTTAAAACACCTCTCTGAACTAAGTGAATATAACGCGCAAGTAAAAGTGACACTGCCAATGGGTCGGGCGTTTTTACAAACTAACCCTGGTTTGACTCATTTATTAATTGCAGCAGGCTCAGGAATTTCCAAGATTAAATGTATAACTGAAGAAATGTTAAGACAACAACCTGATGCGGATGTGAAAATTTACTGGTCGAATAAAAATATCGATGACTTTTACCTGCTCGACGAGTTTCAAGACTGGGCAGATCGGTATAAAAATCTTAATTTCACACCTATCTTAGAATCAGCCGATGCAGACTGGCCTGGCCGTTCGGGTTATATCTATGAAGTGATTGAAGAAGATTTTGAAGATCTATATGGTACTCAGGTTTATCTATGTGGTTCGCCACAAATGGTATACGGCACAATCGATAAGCTCAAATCTAGTGGACTAAAAGAAGAAGACTGCTATTCAGATGTTTTTGAATTTGCGCCAAGAGATCAGCAAATAGCTATCTAAACGAACATGGATGATATCTTGTTAAATTGCATTTAACCCAGATTTTCCATTAGCGTTTCCTAAGACGAGAAAATAGGCGTCACCCATTAGCTGCCCCGAGTCACCCATTAGCTGCCCCGAGTCAATAGTCCGAGAAAAACTCTCGCCTTTCGGCGATGCATTAATTCTCAATAACGCCATTGCTAAACTGTTTTTGCTGAGTCCCTCGCACCTGCTGCTTCTATTTCTTTGGTGATGCAAATCGCACCAGTCACCCA
>BQJA01000138.1 GCA_021604405.1 Nitrosomonas sp.
GCGGCTTTCTCGTATTTGCGAATCTTGTACGCGATGTGCGAATTGATGTTCTGTCCATGTTTGCCAAAGTAGCTGGTACGTGGTTTATGGTTGACGATATCTTTTTGTTCTTCTACTTTCGCTTGCATTTCCTGTGCTAAATTTTCATACTGACTGGCCAAAGCCTCATGGTTTACAACTTCGCTTGCAACCGCATTTACTGATATACCGAAAACCAAAAAGGCAAATAATGAGAAAAATGCAAAACTTTTTATGGCTGCTGCTTTCATGATGACATCTCCCGATAATTTAAGTTGTGATCATTTTAGGCGAGCCAACACAATATGCATATTGGGGGAACTATTAATCTTCTCTAATGGTTACCATTAGGTGTCCTGATTCCAAACAACCATCTGATATTTTTATAACAATAAATTATACACTTGAAATCGCCAGGATATGCCTTCGCCGGTGAATCTATCATCAGGGCCGCGATTAGGACCTGGGCCGATTACTTTCTCTCCGCATCTTAAAGATATCGGCTAATCGAATACGGACGAGCGCTTCATGGGGATTGTCCGTGATGCGGGCATTCTAATGCTAAATGAATAAATGTAGCCTTTAATCCCAATAACGATTAATAAATTTCCACATAATTATTTCTAGACGAAGGCGTTCTTATGACAATAAAATATACCTTTCTCAATGATACGGGACATATGGCGCCTTTTGTTAAAGAAGAAAAGTGTGAAACCGCCATGAGGTATGACTAATTGACACTATGAACACCAACAACTATATAGATCTGGCAAAAACTTATGTCGAGTTGTCAAATGAGCACAATCTCGAACTTATCGCGCAGATGTTTGCCGCTGATACCACTTACTATTCATCCTATTTCGGTGAATTTAAAGGCTGCGTTGCTATCCATGAAATGATGTTCAGTTTCTTTTCCCGTTTTTCGGATGCTTACTGGGATGTTCAAGCGTATCGGTTAATTGGAGATAGAAGCGTTGAATTTGTTTTTGTTATGACTGGGATCGATGCAACCTCGGGTGAGCATGTCGAGCGTCATGGCGTGGAACAAATTCATTTTGCGCCGGATGGCCTTATTAACCATATTGCTGTACTCAAACCAGAAGAAGTGAGTAAGGCGTAGTTATTGTCTTCACCGGCCAGTTTTTTTTACATCAATGACTGGTGGCAATGTTATGAAATTTCTGACGCATCTTGTATTTGCACTTTTGCCAATCAATCAGTCCGTTAGTTCGATTTAGCCCGGTTGTAACTGAAGCTTGAATTTGAGCCAATTATGGGCAATGCAAAATACCCAATCATAAATTTCCAGCTGCCTGCAGCAAAAGTGCTTCCTGGAGCGCGATAATCAAGTCATAACGAACCTGCCGAATCTTCTACAAATTATCTCATGAAGAATAAATTCATCATTTTCTTTTAAACTAAGATCAGATAAAAAAACAATTTAATCTGATTTGAAAGCAAAGCGAATGATAAAATTAGTCCAAAAAAAACTCAATTCATTATTCATGCAGCATTGCCTTCATCAAAATTCTTGCTATCGCGAACGTGTATTGTGCATAGAAAAGCAGATAGAAAGTGTAAACACATGCTGCTTTAATTGTATCTGCTACTAAGGAGCTACCATGACTATTCGTAACCCAATAGATGTTGCAAATCGAGTTAGCCCTGAACTTTCCGCTTTGATTGAGACTCTGATAAATGATACTGATTTGGAGCAGCCGATTACACTCGCTTCAGTCCGTGCTTTTGTCACGGGCGTGTTATCGACTGCATTCACTGAAACGGAGCATCTGCATCACTTTGATATCAATGAGTCGTTACTTGATGAGTTGGATGCATTAATTGAAGAATTTGGTGAAACAGCGTTGGCTATCGACTTTGTTCAGGATATTGCCAGTGAAGCACTATCTCGTGTTATTGAAGCGATACTGAACGATGAAAATCAGCCGGATCCCCCCACACTTGAAACTGTGAGAGATGCCATTACGTCGGGTTTGTCAGCGAGTTTGGTTGGCACAGGGACGTTAGAAGAAGATGAAGACGACACTTTGTTGACGGAGATCGAAGCTTTGATCGACAGTTATGGCGCTGATGCGCTGGCAGAGGATTTTTTGCGTTACGAGTAACATAATTCAAGTTTCTGTAACTTCCTGATCTTTCTGTTTTCACGGTGCAAATTAACCGTGACCATCAAATAGTGGACCTTTGGTGCAAGGATTAGATGCGATGCGCACGCACTACTATTGGAAATTAAAATGATTATCAGTTACAGTAAGCGATGGGCGCGCAGCCGTTAGCCAAACATCTCAGATCGCAGGCGGGTAATGTGGCAAATAAATTTGCCAATTATTTTATTGATTAGCTGATTTTTGTCGTGACTGGTTAATGGTTTCTAGGGTTCCAGCTAAGAAGGATACATGTAATGAGCACACTAATAAATTCTGAAAAAGCTGATATCGGATCTGCTACCACTTTTCCAGCACAGTCTCAGCGTTATCCTAAGTCTTTTCTTAAGATGATTTTATTCGGTTTTTCTCTTGTTGGTTTGCCGCTGATCGGGGCATTGATTTATATCGCAATAGCAATTGATCAGCTCGCAGATTTCAGCCGAAAAACCGTTTATCAGGCAACAAATTTGACCCATCACAACCGTGTTTTGGTTGATGAAGTCCTGGCCATGGAACGCAGTATGCGGCAGGCCTTGATTTTGAGTGATCTGTCGTTACTCGAGGGTTATTTTCACGCACATGAAAACTTTAATCTGACTGCCAAAAAACTTTCAATTCCCTCGTCACGACCTGAGCAACACATTTTGCTGAAGAAGCTGCGTTTATCTGAAATCGCTATTTATCGTGACGTACTTTCCATCCAAGGCAACCCGGAGGATTTGCGCGAACTGGTTAAAAGGTTTGCTGCCTTATTGAATTTAGCGCGCACTTTTACAACATTTGGTCATAATCTGATTGAGCTGGATGTCAATGAAATGCAGGAAATGGCTGAACAGGCAAATACTGTCGTCAAATGGCAGTTAATTGCATTAATTCCATTTGTTATTTTGCTGGCGCTTGTTTTTTCACTTCTGATTGCTCGACCGATTCGGCAAATCGATGAAGCGATTTATAGGATGGGGCAAGGCGAATTGTCATGGCCAGTACGTGTTAATGGTCCACAAAACCTGATATACCTTGGTGAACGCCTGGATTGGATGCGCCGCCGCTTGCTTAAACTGGAAGAACAGAAAATACAGTTTCTCAGGCATGTTTCTCACGAATTAAAGACACCCCTTACTTCTATTCGTGAAGGCGTGGATTTGCTCGCTGAAGGTGTAACAGGAAAACTAACGGAGAAGCAGCAACAGATCGCTAATATTCTTCACAATAGCAGTATGCAATTACAAAAGCGAATTGAGGATTTATTGAGCTATAGTGCGCTGCAAACGGGGAAAAGTGCGCTCGTGAAGCATCCAGTAAATCTGGCAATGATCCTGAATGAAGTGCTGCAAAACCAGAATCTTTCTATAATGAGTAAGAATTTGAAAATTTTACGGAATTGTCCGGCACTATTGCTTCAATGCGATAAAGAAAAAATTAAAACCATTATGGATAACCTTATTTCAAACGCGATAAAATTTTCTCCGCAAGATGGTTGCATCGAAATTAGCTTAACTCAGACAAATGGGTCGATTCAACTTGATGTTACAGACGCCGGTATCGGCATACATGAAACAGACCGAGATAAAATATTTGAACCTTTTTATCAGGGGAAAAGCGTGCCCAAAGCGCATGTCAAGGGGACCGGTCTGGGGCTGTCTATTGCCAGAGAATATGCGCTTGCGCATGGGGGTAATCTTGAGTTGATCCGGCAAACTGGCGAAGGTGCGCATTTTCGGCTTGTCCTTCCTGCCAGTGAGCGAGAGGAAGCTGCATGAAACGTTTACCCCGAAAAATTTGTACTTTGCTGTTAATAAACATACTTAGCGGGTGTTCATCGATGTACACCCATCAATCACCGTCGGCAGATTCCGTTATGTCATCAACTCAGCCAATCCAGGTAGTTGTTCCCAGTCAACTGGATTTGTTGATGGAATATTATGAACGCCTGCAAGAAAAAACCGAGGCAGAGCTCATTGAAGAATTCAATACGGTAAAAATGAATTTCATGCACAATAACAGTGATGGAAACAGAATTCGTTATATCTTGCTGCTTTCCTTGCCAAATAAAGATTTTCGCAATATTTCTGATGCGCTTCATTTGCTTATGGAATGGCCTGAAAATGAGCAGCAATTAACCAGTATAGGTAGTTTCAGAAAACTATTAACACAGCTCCTCACCGAACAGCAGCACTTAAACAGTACCGTAAAAAATTTCTCAGAGAAGCTAAAGGAAGTAGAAATGCATTCGGAAAGACTGCAGAAAAAAGTTGATGATATTAAAGATATGGAAAAAAGTCTGATCAGAAGAGAATCCCATTCGAATATGGATCAGAATTAATATTATCTTTTAATACCAATAGGTTATAATTTGCTGGAATGAAAGATTCCAGACCTTAATTCACATTAAGAGCGACAAAATAATGAATACATTTAAACATAAAATCCTGGTTGTCGATGATGATCCGAATATATTGGAATTGCTTACGATTCGTTTGGATGCGGCGGGTTATGAAACAATTACGGCAAACAGTGCCGAAGAAGCCATTAACTACTTAGACGTAGCGCGTCCACAACTGGTTATCAGCGATGTTCAAATGAGCGGGATGGATGGAATGGCTTTATTTGAGCATATTCATCGGATGATGCCGACCCTGCCGGTCATTATTCTGACCGCCTTTGGAAACATTCCTGACGCAGTCAATGCGGTTCAACGCGGGGTATTTGGCTATCTTTCCAAACCATTCGATAAAGAAACTTTGCTGTCGCAGATTAATCAAGCGATTAAACTTGCACCGGCTACGATTTCTGAATTCGAAGTATCCCAGGAGCCATGGCGTAATGAAATCATTACGCAAAGCGCTGCAATGGAAGATATTCTGACCAAAGTCGGACTTGTTGCCAAAGGAGACGCCAGCGTAATGCTTTATGGCGAAAGTGGCGTTGGTAAAGAGTTATTCGCTCAGGCAGTCCACCGTGCATCGAATCGCTGTGACAAGCCTTTTGTTCCGGTCAATTGCGCGGCAATTCCTGAACATTTGCTGGAATCGGAGCTTTTTGGGTACGTCAAAGGGGCATTTACTGGTGCGGCGCAAGATCATTCAGGTTTATTTCGAATGGCCGAAGGCGGCACGCTGTTTCTTGATGAAATTGGAGATATGCCGCTGCTGCTTCAAGTAAAATTATTGCGTGCGCTTCAGGAAAGACAAATTCGGCCTGTTGGTGCCACAGAAATTATTCCGATTGATGTGCGAATTATTTCAGCTACCCATCGTGATCTTAAAGTAGAAATCGATGCAGGTAATTTTCGGGAAGATCTTTTCTATCGCTTGCATGTTGTTGCATTGACAATTCCATCACTTTCCGAACGACGCGAAGATATACCGTTATTGGCAAACCACTTTTTGCAGCTGTTTTCTGATAACTATCAGAGGAATATTAGCGGATTTTCGCCAGAAGCCATGTCAAAGCTGGTCAGTGCATCGTGGCCCGGTAATGTTCGGCAGCTTATCAATACGATCGAACAATGTGTTGTCTTGAGTACGGCGCCGTTAGTTTCCTCGACATTGATAGAGGATGCGATGCACAAAGATGAAACACAAATGGCATCATTTGAAGACGCAAGAAAGAATTTTGAAAGAGATTACCTGGTGCGTTTATTGAAAATTACCACAGGCAATGTAACACAGGCGGCACGGATGGCTAAACGTAACCGAACGGAATTTTATAAACTGCTTCAAAGGCACAATATTGATTTTTCTGTTTTCAAGCAGCCGCAAAAGACAAATTGATATAACTCGGGGCGCAGCCTGTTTATATAAGCAAAGCAGCCGCAACCCGTCGGCCCTCATCAACCAGGATATTGTAAGTGCGGCAGGTGGCGTGGGTATCCATTACTTCAATACCAACACCTGATTTGTTCAATGTCTGCATTAAAGTGTGATGAGGGAACTGGAAGTTGGCGCCCGTTCCAAGCAGCACAATCTCAGGTTGGAAGGGCGTCAGGCATGCAAAATGCTCGGCTTTCATCTGTTCGAAAGTCTTGGCTTGCCAGTTTTCAATGATGTGATCAGGTAATACGATTAGACTATTTTCGTAACGTAT
>BQJA01000139.1 GCA_021604405.1 Nitrosomonas sp.
GTCGCGTAAGAATTGATTCGCGAATCATAAAGAAAAATCCATACCCGGCGCGCTTTGAAAATAGCGCTTTAAATGGTCTTGATTATGGCTACTCATACTCAGAAGTGCTGTTAGCCACTCTTCTAGTGACTAAGCTTGCAATGACATAACTCAGACTGTTTGTAGTGGTTTATTAATGTTGTGAGCCTTTCAGCAATCATTATCGCTCTGTGCTATAAGTTGAGCATAAACAAAGTAGGATCACTTCCCTCAGATGTCGTTATGTTGTCGCTCATCTTTAAACGGGACTTTTAACTCCTCAGACTTCCAATACAGACCAATTTAATTTCGCTCTACGCTTATATAAATCAGTTGGCACTGCATCCACTGTATTGGATCTCCCGTCCTGCATAATCGATCTTCCACTACATGCCACTCCTATAACCCCGGAGGATCTACCTGAAAAACTCATTGCCAGGCAGTATCAGTTTCCCCTTCAAATCAGAGGGTCAACATCCTCAGTTGATTAACGAGGCTAATAAAGATTCACTTACGTTGTGGCCTGTAGCTTTGCCTTTGCGGAATTTACAGCATTCAATTGCTCAAATACTGCTCGCAGTACTACCGGTGTGAATGAGCAATTCCCCGGGCGGGACTTTAACCCGCTAGATTGATTGCCGGTAACGGCGTGCGACTTGATTCCTTATGCTTCTTTGTTTTCTTAATTTATCGGCCGTTTCTTGCTTATGTTTTATACCGTTGGACTCTAAAGGCCTAATCCAATCACAAATAAGCCATCAATGACCAACCAAAACTAAAAAATCATGGAGTATGCCTTTCAATGATTTCATTAGCCATGGCTGTCATATCGAAAGGACAGGCTCCTTTGGTTACTTGAGCGATAGAAGACATGCCTTCCAAAAGCACAAATAACTTATAGGCCAGTTCATCTGCCCTTGCAGAATTAATATCTTTAGTTAATGACCGTAATATATCGATTTCCCATCGCTTGAAGCGAATGCATGAATCTTCTATAGCCTGATTTTTACCCGAAAACTCGCCCATTGCGTTGACTGCCAAACATCCATGAAAGTTGATGTCTTCAAACCATTGTTCCGCATCATCAAAAATTTCTAATATTTTTCTCCGGCTTGTTTTGTCTTTCTGTTTTAGAATTTGGTTCAAATATTTTTCATATACTATCCTGTAATGATTCAAAACTGCCACAATCAAATCATTTTTGGTCGGAAAATATTTGTATAGTGTTCTTTTTGATACGCCTGCTTTTTGCATAATCAGGTCAACCCCCGTTGCATAAAAACCATTTTTTCTAAATAAAGAAAATGCAGCTTCTATAATCTGTAGCTTTTTGGGCGGCTCCAAAGCTGCTTCACCGTTTTTACTCCTCACCATATATTATTTATCTCGTCGATTTATCTTTACTATAACGATTTTTTTTAAATGTAAACTAAATGGTATACAAAAACAATTGACAATGTATACCGATCGGTTTATCTTGATCACAAGTAAACTGAACAGTTTACTTGTATAAGGTTATTAAGAGAGATGAATTAAGTCTCATACGCATTCTATAACCCATGTTGAGGTAAGACAAAAACACTTCTGAATAAAGGTCCATTGATGATAAGTGTGGCGACAAATTTTCTACTGTTTTCGTTTTATGCATTTGCACATGAGAGTTAAGAAAATTTATAGCTTTTTAGAGTAGTTAGATCGAGGAGAAAATTATGACTTTACTAAAAAAAGTATTTTGTAGTTTTGCAATATTATTTTTCAGTCAATCAGCTCTAGCCGCAGAATATAGTGTTGAAATTACAAATTTAACACATAAAATTAGTTTCACCCCCCGTATAGTGATCTCGCATATTCCTGTTTCTTTTTTTTCAGCGGGAGATGATTTAAATGATTCAGAAGGGGGACTTCTTAATGGACAGGTTAACAATGCTCTGAGGGAAATTGCTGAATCTGGCAACATAGTACCTATGCAATTGATACTGGATCAGGCATCAATCGCACCACTTGTAGCTCATGCAACTGGAGATGGTTTATTAAACAGTGGACAAAAACAAACTGTAATCCTGAATGATAATGAAGGACTCAGCAAAATTTCATTATTTGCTATGATGCTACCGACGAATGACGGATTTATTGCCTTGAATAATAAGGACTTGCCCCAAACGGGTAGCATAAATTATTTTCTCAATGCTTACGATGCTGGTACAGAAACCAATACTGAATCTTGTATTGATATACCAGGTCCTTTATGTGAAGGAGCTGGTCTGTCCCCGGATGATGCAGGAGAGGGATTTGTTCATATTCATCGGGGTATTAGGGGTTTGGGTTCAGACATCGACCCCGCAATATACGACTGGAATAATCCAGTTGCTATTGTAACAATCACCAAAATCAATGATTAAAGCATCATGCTGTGCAAGCAACAAGGTCATTGATCGATTCTGTTGCAAAAATAAAGGCTCTTTTAACTTATCTAGGCCTCTGTTTTTAAATGTTACTTAAGGTGGTTAGCCAAAGAAATTTTATTTGCAACAGATCTCATTTGACCTAATCTTATAATATGTAAGCTACTTGATTAAATGGAATGGTGCAACGTAATGAAAAAAACTGTCATATTACTATCAGTAACAGTAGCCGCAACGATATCATTATATTTCTTGCCGCTGTTGTCAGCAGATGGATATGCTGCTTCAGTAACCAAGAGCAATTTTTCTAAATTTGTCGATGCAGAGGGCAATATTAGCCGTCCTCATGAGTTTCGTAAAAACTGGGCACATCTTGGTAGCTGGCTAGTTAAGAATGACGACCAAGCCACAGGACCCGGAATACATGATGTATATACTGAGGCGGCGAGCGTTGAGGCCTTCAGACAGTCCGGAGAATGGCCTGATGGAGCGACGCTGGTTAAGGAAATACGCAGCATCGAAAACAAGGCTATGACGACAGGTAACGCTCAGTGGGCTGGCGAACCGGTAGTCTGGTTTGTTATGGTTCGCGACCGTAAGAATCGTTTTCCCAATAATAAAGCCTGGGGCGAAGGCTGGGGCTGGGCTTTATTCGAAGCTGAAAATCCGGATAAAAATGTTACCACCACTTGGAAAGGTACTGGATTTAATAATTGTTATGGTTGCCACTTGCCTGCCGAGGAAACCGAATGGGTTTATATTGAAGGCTATCCTACTATACGTGATGCGGCCAATTACGAGTCGGCCAAAAATTAAACGGCACAATCATTATATACCGAATATCCGACGCACAACTAAAACCACTTAACCCAATATTGTTAAATCAATAAGTTATATAAGACGTATCGTTTTCTTTTGGCAATTATCAATCACGCTGTCTGGCAGTAGCATCGCTTTGCCGATCAATATTTAAAATTTCCAGCTGGAAAGTTATTAACAATTTCGATGGATAAGATTGTGAATCCCCACTTAATGTTTAGCTGTTACCAAAACGTCTAAACTGCTTTTCGTTACAAAAGATAAAAAATTATTTTTTAAAAGGGCTCAAGATGAATATTCAAGCATACTTTTTTTTAAGGCGATCGTTGATCGTCATAAGTTGTCTTTCCGTTTTGTTTACTTTAAATATTTCCCATTTAAAAGCCGATGATAGCGGATCTGATCGTGAGCATCGCAATGACTCGAACAACCAAGTAACCATTAAACCGGCTGAGGATGTCAATCCTGATCCTAATATTGTTGAGGTACACCTTACAGCAGCCGAAACAACCATTAAAACTGCCAGAGGTATGAAAACCAAAGCCTGGGCATATAATGGGCAAGTACCTGGGCCACTTATTGAAGCTAATGTAGGTGATACGCTGATTGTACATCTAACTAATAATTTACCTGAAGGAACCAGTATCCACTGGCATGGGGTTGAGCTTCCCGCTGAAATGGATGGTAGTCATCTTTCGCAGCTAGAAGTTCCTCCTGGAGAAACATATACTTACAAGTATAAAGTATTGAATCCTGCTACTCATTGGTACCATCCACACTTTAGAACCAATGAACAAATCGATCTAGGACTCGCCGGACCACTTATTTTACGAGATCCTGCTGAGGATGCAGCATTAGCAGAGGCGGGGATTGACAGAACCAACGAGCTGACGCTCATGCTTGATGACATGCTCCTTGATGACAAAACGAACCAACCTGTTGCATTTGCTTCCGCACAGCTTGAACTTGATCCGGCTGAACGCATGCTATCTCCCGAAGAAATTGCTTTACAAATTATGAATGGTCGAGAGGGGAATATATTGCTTACTAATGGCAAGCAAACACCAAGCTTAAAGGTACGTAATGGAGTTGCCCAACGCTGGCGCATCGTGAATGTTGCAAACGGTCGGTTTATGCGTGTTTCAATACCTGGACATAAAATGTATCGGATTGGCGGTGATGGCGGGTTATTGAAGGAAGCGATTGAAATTGAACCGATAGAACTAGTGAGCGATCCTGATGATCCTGGTAATCTTATCTCTGATCCAGATCCATCGAAAGGGCTATTATTAGCCCCGAGTGAACGCGCAGACATTGTCTTTGTACCGCATAAAGCTGATGGGAATTCAGTATTTTTAGAATGGCATGACTATAAACGCGGTCGTCATGACTTCAGCACTGATGAGAATGGGTTTATTACTGGTTTGGGTGATGATGAACAAGATGGCAAAAAACCGGCCATAAAAATGATGCAAATAAAAATACTTGAAGGTCCTTCGTCTCAAAATGTTATGAATAATATGCCTTCCGACTTCCATTTGCCATCGCCATTGCCACGCTCAGAACATAGTCCGCTGGTCGATATTCGTGGAGAAGTTGATTTACAGAATAGCGGTGAAGGAATTCCTAACAATACTGGAAAAGCATTGCCTGTATTCTTCGGCCATATGCAGCCTGAAGCAGATGGCGCAGTGACCTTTTTTTCTGCGGTAGAAAATCGCGACGGGCTGTTGGACGCAATTCGGGCCAAGACTGCTGATGCTGAAAATGCCGCTGGCGCAGAAATACCAGGTATGGTTGGCCCTCCCCCATTTATGCCGAGACCTTTCGCTGTGGTAAATAACGACGTCGCATTACCTGCGAAAATTGGTGACGTTCTCTACTGGGACGCGGTCAATTTTACAGGGGCGGAACATCCGTTGCATGCGCATGGGTTTTTCTTTCAACCAATTGAAACACTAGTGGTCCACCTAGGTGATGCTGAGAATGGTATTCCATCAAGCATAAAGAAAATTACTTACCCGCTTGAATATAAGGATTCGATTCGGCTTCCTGCAAGAACAGGCGCATTAGGACGGAGCTGGACGATTACACGCTTAGCAGTACGTTTTGATGATAGTCATCGCATGACCTCGCCATTTGATCTTATCCGTACAAATGAACAACTGGCAGCTTTTGGCGGAATGCCAGGTGGAACAGGCACGGGAACAGGTAGCATTGGAGATTCTGGCGGCTGGCTTTTTCATTGTCACATCAACGAACATTCTGATCAGGGAATGATGTCTTATTACAACCTTACGCAACCCTGATATTGCTTTATTTTTATCCACCGACTACAGGTTGGTGGGTAAAAATTTCATTAAAGCAAAACGGCTTTCATGAATAGGTTGGTCTGTAAAATAGACCAGATTTTCCAATTTATTATTTGAGTATTCAGTTCGTCAATTTCCCGATTTATAAACTTAATTGCCTGCCATTCCCGCATGACTGATGAGGAGGGGGTTCGCGAATTTCATCAGGGTTAGGGGTGGTGTTATACGTCATTAAAAGGAGGCCACTTATTCTCTTCCTCAAATTTTAGAGCAATAAAAGCTCATTTTCGATAATTAAAGTTTCTTGCTAATAGCTCTGAAGGTTGTACTTATAGGATTTTTTCTATACCATGATAACAGTATGGTTTTTAATAGCATAGTGGCGTTTCATTTCCACATATTCTTATTGGCTTCAATATCCGATATTTTAGCCGAGACATAATTTAGCTTTAGCATCAGCATATATGGGTTGGAGAAATATATAAAATGCCAACGGTGTCCGGTGTCATGTTGATCAAAGGCTAACGTATTCGATACGAAGCGGCACATAATACCGGAGAAAGTCCTGCAAACAGCATTGAATGAAAAATGCTCCAGTGGTAATTGAATGGCTCTATAAGCGCGACAGAC
>BQJA01000140.1 GCA_021604405.1 Nitrosomonas sp.
GATGCTCAGTGATGAGTTCTGGTCGAAGCTAGAGAAGATTTTGCTTCAAGAAGCGATTTATAACAAGCGTAATTTGCGGATGACAGTAGAAGGTATGCTGTACCGAATGCGGGTTGGTTGTCCGTGGCGAGACTTACCCAAGGCGTTCGGATGCTGGAATTCCATCTACAAAAGATTCAATGCGTGGTCGTTAAGTAGCAAATGGCTAAGGATTTTCAAGGCGTTGGCTCTTGATCCGGATTGGGAGTGGGAATTTATTGATGGCAGCTATGTGAAAGCGCATCAGCATAGCGCTGGTGCAACAGGTCAAGAAACACAGGCCATTGGTAAAAGCCGTGCAGGCAATACCACAAAGATCCATTTGGCTGTTGATGGTTATGGTCTGCCCGTTGAGTTTGAAATCACTGGCGGAGAAGTCAATGATTGTTCTGTAGCACCTGATTTGATTGCCAGGCTACCTGACGCGAAAGCGATTGTCGCGGACAAAGGCTATGATAGCGAAAGTATACGGGAACAGATAACGAAGAAAGGGGTACAGGCTGTGATACCGAGAAAGCGCAACTCGTTGAAGGGTAACACAGATATGGATTGGGGTTTGTATAGATACCGGCATTTGGTGGAAAATGCTTTTGCCAGGCTAAATCATTTTCGGGCGGTCGCGACACGATACGACAAATTGAAGAGAAATTACGTAAGCGTGGTGGCCATAGCGTGCGGATATCTGTGGCTACCTATGTGAAATGTCAACAGACCCTAGCAATTCGATCTGAAATTGGTGGACAGGTAACAATTGAGCGATCTATACTCACTGCCAGAAAGAGTGATTTATCATTTCCAGATTTAACTTCTTCAACCATCTTATCCAGCGTTCGATCAAACAACATCATTGACAAAATATTCCGTTTTAACGCTATGATTAAACTGATTACTTCTCTTTTCTGAGAAATACTCCCTTCACTTCCATTGAAATAATCAAACTCATCGTTTTTAAATAAATCAATAGCTGCTTGCGTAGGATCATCGGACTGAGCCGCTTCATGTAACTTTTCAGCGCGTCCTGACGCACTAAACAATAACGCAATTTGTTCGTTAAATGTGTGCTCATAAATGTTTGCCCAAGAAAGTCCCTCACCTAATAACACTTGTTTTTTCATTCTCTGGAATAGTACAAAAAAGTTTGGGTGGGTCTTTCATCTTTTTGCGTATCTCAGGCAATTTCTGGATTAGCAGCTTCAATTGATCAAGCGTAAGCTTACCGTATTCTTTTCTGATTTTTCCATAGTGTGATGTTTTAGGCATGAAGTTTTTGCGTATGTAATGGTATTTTTTCTTATATCGACATAAGAATCCAAGAATATAGAAACTAAAAGTACAGATCGTCGAATTAAATACATCTTGTAAAGAAAAAGCAGTCTCAACATTCTCCAAAGGACAGCTAGCCAATCCCGCCGCCCTCTGAACCCATGCATCGCCTATAACTTTGTGAAGGCGACGCATGGCTCCAGAGGACAACAGGATTAAGGGTTAACAATCTAAGATCAGTTTCTGCTTGAAATTCTTACAGATAATCGGGAGTTATTCTGATAGAAAATGAATCTTAAATTTGTTAGCTTTCTTATAGATGTATTTGTAGCCCCCCGTGTTACTCGTACGGGGTACATGAAAATTGTGTATTGGCCGAACACAATTTTCTAACTGATAGACTTAAGTATAACGACTGCATCACTTGTTACAGAAAAGCGACGATGGACTTTGGTAAACATAAAAACGAAGATTTACCATAACGATATCGAGACATGAAAAACCGCGCCACTTTTTTATGGTCATGTGGATGTTATGGTTAGGCTTAGATCCCAATATAACCGGGGTAACTTAGAATTATCCCGAAAAGCCGAATAAAACTGCCCATAGTTCAAATAAATAATTTATTCGTCCCAGTCAAAAAAGGGCTCCCATTTAGATTGGTGCACCGGCACGCTTAATCTATATCTCCTAACTAGGCCCTTAACCACGTCGAGAATCTATTCTGGGGATTCAGGACAAACATAGATTGTCTCAACCAATTTCTTAAGATCAACCGGGATAGTTTTACCTGCACCCCATCCAGGTGCGTCCATATCAATTATGTTCTCTTGTACACCTAACAGTCCATTCATCTGTTTGCATATAGGGACATCTTGAATTATAGCCCGCAACTCACGTTCATGCTCAAAACTTTTCTGTTTATGGAGAAATGGAGAAAAATAGTGGCCCACATGATGAATTTCGGGTATTTGCTCTACTGCAAAATTGATGTATTTTACAACTCCGATGTTAATTTCTTGCTTAGTTTTACAAAATGACTCTGAGAGGCGAGAGAATGTTGATTGAATTGCTAGACCTTCATCGCTTTTGAGATATAGCTTCCACATTGCATCTGACTCACCATTGTTCATATGCCAGCAATTTATAGCGGTCCACTGCCGAAGCTTACGCTCAAAGCCTGGATATCGTTTTATGCCGTAGTATGCACTTAGCCGACGTTCTGCATTACCCAAAGGATATGAGCCCTCTAATTTATCGCCCATCCGATCAGCGCAAGAAAAAAATAGGGCGGACGATTGGAGCATCGCAACGAATTTCGACAAGTCCATGTAACGCCAAACCTTAATGTTCACATCTTCCGGCACTGTAAATGCCGGATTTAGTTTATACATAACATCATCTCCTACTGAAGGAGCCATACAAGTAATTATATTGTTTTTACATGTCAAGCATACTCTAGAAAAAAGCGCAAGAAATTGAGATGTTGCCTCAATTTACTTACTGCTTATTATCCCTTAAACAAAATTATGGAGATCATGTTTTTAGATATATCATTAAAATTTAGGCTGTTATATCTAAGCAGTACTATGTAACAAATATAACTAATTTCCAGTTACTAGATTTGTCCGTTTTGGTGAGCCAGTTTGGTAAAAATATGGGTTCTCAATCTAGAGTGCCGTTATTTGAATCAGACACCCCGTGCGCAAACGCTGAATTATAGAATAATATGACCTGCTCGTTCATTTCAATAAAAGTTACAGCTTCGCTGTGCAGAGTTGCGCGATGAATTTTTGAGTAAGCTCTTGTTACTTACCTAAGGTTTTATTAATGGCTTTCTTACGCGCTCCTCGAATTTTTGGTTCAGTTTTTTGCCAGCGTCTGTGATCGTCGCACGCTAGCAATGGAAAGGGAGCAGCGATTCGCATCGCCATATTGACATATAAATTTTCTATAATTTCTCTCTCTTCAGGTGTTGCCAATCTTTGATTTGAAAATGCTTTTTCACGGTTACAATTCGTGCATACTGCCTGAAGATTTGTTGGATCATTGGATGATCCTTTGATATGGTCAATCTGTTGGGCTTCTTTCTTACTGCAAATACGACAAGTATAACTATCGCGTTTGAAAATTGTTTCACGTAGCTCCTTTGATAAAAGCCTATCACGTGCAGGATAGCCGCCATTCGGTAAATGGTTTAGTCGATCTCCTAATCCTACTTGAAATTCAATTTTTGATTCTCTGTGGTCAATACGTGCACGCCGGACATATCGGATAGTTCCTGCAATCTGTTGCAATACTCTGAGCAATATATTACGGAACCTTCGTTATTTATTGCTTTGCCGCAACTGACACACTTAAGGGTATCTATAAGACTAGCAATCTCTCGGTCAAATTCCAAAGATTCGCTATTTATAAATTCATTTATCGCTTCCACGTCTCGAATATAGGAAAGCAATATTAATGCGAGACGGCGCCCAGGTTCAAGGGAAGGATTATCTAAATCATCCAGATAATCACTTTTATTACTTTTGGTTACCATTTCCTTTACCACTGTATACGGTTCTTTCGCTATGACTATTTATCACCGTGAAGAAATTCGCATTATTTTATCAATTTGCTCGATGTGAAAATTGCGCAAAATATTCATGCCTAGCAAAGCATTTCCAGGCATATTTGGCATAATAGTTACTTCGATATTAGCAAGCTGAAACTCGCCGAACGTAACCTCAGATACAGTTGCTGTACATGCGTTAACTTTGCCATTCGCGGTTGAAACAAGACGGGGGATACACTTTTGTATGTCCACTCGTGAGGCAACTTCAGATGATATTGATACGTTTGTTGCTCCAGTATCGATCATAAATACAACAGGTGATCCATTAACAGTGCCCGAGGTATAATAATGACCATCACGTGTTTGTAATAGATCAAGTTTCCCAGCACCAATTACTTCAGATGGTTGTTGTATGTTCTGAGGATTTTCATGTCGCGATGTACTATATGCAAGAGCAATCTGAACTGGACGAATACCTGAACCATAGAATTGCATAAAAGTCGTTAAACCGTGTTCAATTGAAATCCCATTGACTACTGAAATATTCGCGCCATCAGAAAATCCAGTTTCCAGATTACACCAACTTGATCCTATCAAAACCTGCATTCCGTATTCACCAACTGGCACACTAATCTGCGCAGTTTTGCTTGGTGTGATTGAGATCCCTATGTGTCAGGATACCTTTCGCCTCATTTGAACTTTAAAAACTTGAAGGGCGAAGCGAGAGGACATGAAGCAAAAGAGCTATTCGAAAGAATTCAAGGAATCAGTAATTAAGAAGATGATGCCACCCAATCCGGTATCTGTTTCACAATTATGTAGAGAAACAGGCGTATCTGATGTTACGCTCTACAAATGGAGAAAAGATTACACAAACAGGGGAATTGCGGTGCCAGGAGATCACAGTAAACCGGAGAATTGGGCGGCAGAAGATAAGTTGGCTGTTATTATAGAAACGGCTGGTTTGAACAGCGCCCAACTGAGCGAGTATTGCCGCAGCAAAGGTCTGTATCCGGAGCAGATCGATCAATGGAAAACCGCTGCGCTGTCAGGATATCAACACAACGCCCAGATTGAGGAAGAAAAAAATCGGAGTCGCCGGGAAGACAGAAAGCAAATAAAACGTTTGGAATCTGAACTCAGACGCAAGGAAAAAGCATTGGCAGAAACAGCTGCGTTATTGGTGCTGTCAAAAAAGTGCGAAGCCATCTGGGGGGCAAGCGAGGAAGATTAGTGTCCTCGCAAGATCGTCAGATGGCTCTGGAATTAATAACAGAAGCAATGAATCAAGGGGCCCGGCAATGTTCGGCCTGTAAGATTGTTGGCATCAGTAGCCGCACGTTACAACATTGGCGGGTCATTGGTATAGAAGATCGCCGACAAACAGTCAGGAAAACGCCTACTAACAAACTCAGTGAGCAGGAAAGAAAGCAAATTCTCGGCGTTTGTAACAGCCAGGAATTCTGTAATCAAACACCCAAACAAATTGTGCCTGCGCTAGCGGATAGAAATATCTATTTGGCATCAGAAAGCAGTTTCTATCGTATATTACGTAATGCCGGCCAGTTACATCACCGGGGACGTGCCGCCAGTCCAGCCACGACAAAGAAACCGGATACTTATATTGCCGATGGACCCAATCAAGTGTGGTCGTGGGACATCACGTACTTGGCCAGCACGCTTAAAGGCGTGTTCTTTTATCTGTATCTGTTCATGGATATCTATAGCCGTAAAATTGTAGGCTGGGAAGTCTATGAGAATGAATCATCGGAGCAGGCTGCTGATGTCTTGCGAAAGACCCGGCTGACTGAAGTAATGCCTGTGAACCGTCAGGTCGTATTACATTCGGATAACGGCAGTCCGATGAAAGGAGCGACCATGCTGGCAACGATGCAGAAGCTGGGGGTTGTCCCGTCATTCAGCCGTCCTTCGGTGAGTAATGATAATCCGTATTCAGAATCATTGTTTAAAACGATGAAATATGTAGCGGCTTATCCATCAAAACCTTTTGAAAATCTTGACGAGGCACGTCAGTGGGTGCTGCGGTTTGTTGACTGGTATAACAACTGTCATCGTCATAACGGCATAAAGTATGTAACGCCAACACAACGCCATAATGGTCAAGATGTGACTATACTGGAACAACGAAAACATGTTTATGAGAAAGCAAAAAAGAAACATCCGGAACGTTGGTCGGGTGAAACCAGAAACTGGACACACGAGCCAACAGTAAAGCTTAACCCTAGTAACGAACAATCACCGGAGGTTGTAGAAAAAAAAGCTGCTTAAAT
>BQJA01000141.1 GCA_021604405.1 Nitrosomonas sp.
CAGCGTAATTAACAGGTATCAAGTCTATCGGAAAATTGCCGTCATAGTAGGACTGACAAAGGCAAACCCATCGTGAGGTGGGGACGCAAAGCTTCCAGTCTTAATAAAGACAGTGGGGTTACCAAATAATGAATGATATCGGCCCATATGTGGGCCCTTGTGCCTTGGTCAGCGTTCAATTAAATGCACAAGGAGCCAAAGATGACATATTTTCATCAATTTCTCATCCCGTTTTTCCATTATCCACGTTTTCACCAAGCGCGAACCTTAACCGGATTGATATACACACTGCTATTCATTGCAGTTCTGGTCGGCTATGCCGGTCCTGGCCAAGCGAGAGCTAACCATGACAGTCAACCAGCCAGCGCACAAACGACGCAGGATGCCAGTACCCAAACACCCGCGAGATGGGTAAAAGGGCGCTTACTGATAACGCCACGCGCTGGTCTGTCTCCTGAGGAACTTAAGAAAGCGGTCGCGCCGTATGGTGTGCAGCCTAAACATCATTTGAAAGAACTGGATTTACATATTTGCGAACTGCCGGACGGTGTTGATGAGAAAGAAGTCAAGCACCTGTTAAAAAAAGATCACCGATTGAAGAATGTTGAATTGGATATGATTGTTACGTTGGATCAGACCGTTACCGATCCATCGTTCAATAGAAGCTGGGCATTGCCGAAAATCGAGGCGCCAGCTGCCTGGGATATCAGTACCGGTGACGGTATCATTGTTGCGGTACTGGACACTGGCGTAGATGGTATGCATCCCGATCTTGCCGCCAATATGGTGCCCGGCTGGAACATGTTTGATAACAACGACAATACGGCGGATGTTCACGATCACGGCACCTGGGTCGCTGGCACGATTGCTGCCGCTGCGAATAATGGCATGGGCAGTGCTGGTGTAGCCTGGTCGGCAGAGATCATGCCGGTACGCATCGCCGCTCCAGATGGCAGTGCATTTTTCAGTACCATAGCCAACGGTATCCGCTGGGCGGCGGATCATGGTGCTAAAGTGGTCAATGTCAGTTACAGTGGTGTGGCGGGTAGCAGCGCCATCCGTTCAGCGGCGCAATACTTGCGCAACAAGGGCGGTGTGCTGGTGGTTTCCGCCGGTAATACCGGCAGCCGGCTTAATCATTCTCCAAGTGATGTCCTGTTGGTCGCATCTGCCACCAACAGTAATGACCAGCGTCCCAACTGGTCAAGTTACGGGTCCTACGTCGATATCGCTGCCCCGGGTGAAAGTATATATACCACCAGAAAAGGTGGCGGTTACAGCTTTGTTTCGGGCACGTCTTTTTCCAGCCCGATCGTGGCTGCAACGGCTGCGCTGATGTTTTCAACCAACCACGAGCTGACACCGGCCGACTTAGATCAGTTGATATTGTCCACCACGACCGATCTGGGCGAGCCTGGATTTGATGATTTTTATGGCACAGGACGCGTTGATGCCGCAGCCGCGGTTATTGCCGCCAATGCAATGATCAGTATTGACGATCAAGCGCCCAGCGTCACGATCATTTCGCCAGGCGGTGGGGGAGTAACGGGAATCGTTCCGGTCGATGTTGAGGCCGCTGACAATGTCGGCGTGGTGCGGGCTGAATTGTGGGTCAATGGTAAAAAGACTGTGACGGATACCCTGGCGCCGTTCCGCTTCGCCTGGGATAGTTCAAATCTTGCATCAGGCGATTACACCCTGACAGTGCGCGCCTTCGATGCCGCGGGCAACCAGGGAATATCACAGGATGTTCTGGTTTCGGTCGATAATGGCAGCGTTATCGATGATGAGGCGCCTGTTATCAGCATTTCAGCACCAACGGGCGGGGGCGTATCAGGGATTGTCAATGTAAATGTCAATGCGACCGATAATGTTGCCGTCGCGCGCGTTGCATTGTCGATTAATGGACAGCAGCTAATGGTCAGTGATCAGCCACCATTTTCTTTCACCTGGAACACGACCTTGCTGCCAGATGGTGCCTATAACCTTACTGCTCATGCTTTTGATGAGACGGGCAATGAGGGTATTTCTTCCGCCGTTTCAGTGACTGTTCAAAATACTGCGGAAGAAGATGTTACGCCGCCAGAAATCATTCGATTTAATCTCACCGACGGCATGCAAGTCAGAAGGAGACAGCGGGTGATCGCGGTCGCGGCGGATAACGAAGATATCGCTTTCATACGATTAATCATTAATGGTCAGGTTGTTTTCGTGAGTGATGACAACGTACTGGCCGTTGAGTGGCGAACCCGTTCCCGGGGAAGCCGCAGAGGCGTCAATTATCAGGTAACCATCGAAGCGGTTGACCATGCAGATAATACCACTCGTAGAACGGTAACCGTGCATACTTAACAGTCAGACAAATAACCAGCCGCTAAAAAAGGCTGGTTATTTTATATCGGCTACGAATTCAGTCTTGGTGATAAAGTGTCGATAAGTCAATTGATTTTAATGGTATCAGCATCTTTTATGCTTCATTAACCTTATAACTTGAAAAGAGAAGCCGTGGGATGAAAAACGGCTTGAGTGCATTGAATTATCTGATTGACATGTTCAAGGTTAAAGTTACGCTCGTATCTCCTCAAGTTCTTTTTTCGCTCTTTCGTACTGCGGATTGAGAGAAAGCGCGCGCTCAAAGTGTTCGGTTGCCCCATCAATATCGCCAAGCAATTTCAAACAAAGTCCGATGTTGTTATGGGTAACATAGTGCTCTTCATGTGTAATGGCTTTAGAATACGCCTCGAGCGCATCCTCATACTTGCCCAGTGAATGCAATACTCTTCCTTCTTCGAAATCGAAATCATAATCCGAAAAGTAGTCATAATTCTTTCCTTTCTGGAATATGATTAAAGCTTCCTCTGGCTGATCCAGTTGAAAATAAGTAAGTCCAAGATAGTAGAGTGTGCGAACATCATGAGGACAAATCTGAAGTGCCCGTAGGTAAAAACGCGAGGAAACGACGTACTCTTTTCGGTCTCGATATAAAGATCCTGCATGAAAAAAATCTGACGCGTCAATATTATTATTTTTTGAAATATAAATATCCCGGAATAGTGTATCGAGCTTAGCCTCTGTTCTTTTTTCTATGAGTAAAGTCTGTATTGAGTAATCCGGGTTATTGGTACGCACTGCGCAACAGTCTCGTTTCAATGCATAGTGTTCAGCCACCGGAAAATTGACAGAATGTGCGAAGCAATTGCCATGAATACTTGGCGTGCACTCAAATTCACCTTGCATCCGGTCAGCATTCTCATACCCTTTATCAGAAATGATTATTACCCCCCCATCGTGTAAAAGAGGCAGTGTCTGATCAATACTAGTCAGTGATCCATGAGGATAAATAACTGAGGCAGTACTAAATGAATCCGTTAATTCCTGGATCACATCACGATGAAGAGGATCATGATAGAAATCTTCTTTAATTTCTCCCCAGAACACTTTCTCTTTCAGATGGTTGATGATTTGTTCATCTGTTGGATGAGCAATCACCTCTTTGAGATATTTATCAGTATCAGTGACACCCTCTGGTATAGGCAGAGATGCTTGAACAAACTTCTCGTACCATCGGCCATTTGTTTTCTTAATAACACTTAACGGAAGAACGCAATGAAGATAGTTTGCGATTACTGCGCAACATTTAGGTGTTTGCTGTTCATGCGTATCACCAAGTCGTCTCATTATCTGTGGATTCATTGCGTCTACAACATAAAAATCGAGAATGCCTTCATCTTGCAATGTTTGGAGATACGGATTTTGTGCGGCATCATGGAGATTCTTTTCAGCATAATCCGTAAAGAGAAAATGCAATCGATCAGCGTAGCGTATTGCTTCTCCATCTAATTGACGTAAAGCCTGTATAAAATTAATGGCGAAAAGGCCAAGGCCCGATGCGATCTCGAGTACATTAATCTGATCAGCAGGATTTAATGAACCCTGCTGTTCCATCAACTGCAAAGTGCGATACACAATCTGGGCATTCTGCATTGCCGCGGCTTCATTTGAGGTTGTGTAGTAAGGAACATCTCCCTTCCATGCATCGCCACCTTTCTGCTGAAAGTAGTTATTGTGGATCGTCCATCGCACTGATTGATCGTACGGACTGATGTCTTCACAGGGAAAATAATTTTGTGTCATTTTTTGTCCGGTTTATCATGATTCACAATTTTTGCGGCTCGTGGCGATCACCAATTTGTCGTTTGGACAAGGAAATACGGCAGCCCTGGTTTTCAGGCGACATTGCTGCTGGTCAGCAGCAATACAATATAAATTTATTAATTATACGTCAAATAGAACTGAGGCAAACCATGGCTGACAGAGTGATCAGTATTTGTACACAAGCGCATAGTGGTGAGTGGTTAAAGAATTGTCACGTTGCGAATGAAAATGAGGTTCGGAAGGGATGTGTCCAGAATCAGAAACCGGTATACCGGATATGATTTTGCAGAGAATAAAGAGACAAACTTAAACCAGCTGATGAATCCGGCTCAAAGCCGCAATCTGAAGCCGCTGGCTTGCCGTCGGCAGCGTGTACTTCTCCATATTTCTTATTTTGCTTGTTTCATTCAAGCGACAAGTAGAAAACTTTAATAAACAACATACCATCGAAAAACGCTTGCAACATCTTAATTGCAGACGACAAAATCTATCATGTAGTTACGCTATATCATCATGTAAAATATTGATTGACAAGCCAAATAAATTATGGCAAAAGTACAGCCCAGCTTATTATTGAAGTAATCGTGCATGATAAGCCGAAACAGTAGTTTTGCTGAATGGATATAACTCTATAACACGCTACTTGTTAATAAGGTGAGGGCGTTAACCGTTTCGCGCTCGTTAAATAATAATTGATGTCTTTTGTTTCTTATTATTACATTAACGGAATATTACAAGCATCGTATGTAATAGTTGTTGTCAATTTTCAATTAATAATCATAGGAGTGTAGATTTCATTAAAATATAATTTTTTGAAATTCAACAAATAAACGAAAAAAAATTTGTTGGTCTTGTTGTATTAGAAATTTAATTGTATCCAGGTTGTGTAGTAGTTAACGGCTGAATATTAAGATTCTTTAGAAATTTTTGATGATTTTAAACTGCTACGACGTCGCAGACGTTAGTTCATGTCACGTTTTATTTCTGGTATAAAGTGTAAGCTATTAATATTTATATGAAATTTTCAGAATAACTTTTATCTGTGATATGGGCGATCTGGAAAACAAAAAATAATTTTTTTGATATTAAATGGGGTAATCCTCGAAATTTATAATTGGAGCTATTCGAATGACAGAAGAAACAATTGTCTCTATCCAACCCGAAGAAAAGAATCCCGAATATAATTATGACGGCAAGCCAGACGGTAAAGACGGCAAGCCAGATGGAAAAGATGGTAAAGACGGCAAGCCAGATGGAAAAGATGGTAAAGACGGCAAGCCAGATGGAAAAGATGGTAAAGACGGCAAGCCTGACGGGAAAGACGGAAAAGATGGCAAGCCTGACGGGAAAGATGGAAAAGATGGCAAGCCTGACGGGAAAGATGGAAAAGATGGAAAAGACGGCCACCATGACGGCAAGCCTGACGGGAAAGACGGAAAAGATGGCAAGCCTGACGGGAAAGACGGAAAAGATGGCAAGCCTGACGGGAAAGACGGAAAAGATGGCAAGCCTGACGGGAAAGATGGAAAAGATGGAAAAGACGGCCACCATGACGGCAAGCCTGATGGAAAAGATGGAAAAGACGGCCACGGACATCATCATAAAGACGGCAGCGTTCCACCTGCAGGCATGCGTGACGGTCATGGACATCATCACAAAGACGATGGACGTGGACATCATCATAACGGCCACGGTGCGCATGATCGCCCAGTCAACGAGGGAATCGTTGCCACGCTGGACTTACAATTTTTGCCAGTCTTTAATGTTGAAGAAGATTTCGTTATAGTCAACAAAGAGATCTTTACGGCCTTAGAA
>BQJA01000142.1 GCA_021604405.1 Nitrosomonas sp.
CCGGAAAAACCCAAAATCATAAAAACCAAAGGTATCACTGCCAAACCCGCCAAACAGTTGATCATGCCCTCCGCCAGCGCGCAAAATATCATTACCTGAACCGCCAAATAATTTATCCGTCCCGCTTTGCCCGTCCAAATCATCATCGCCGGCATCACCATCAAGCGTATCGTTGCCACCGCCGCCTTGTAATTTGTCGTTACCACCGCCACCCTCGAGCTCGTCATTGCCGAAGTCGGCTTTAATCAAATCGTCTTCTTCATCGCCGATGAAAAGAAAGTCATCCGCGCCGAACCCACCTGAGCCGAATCCGGTAAATTCGATGCCATCGATAATCTCAATTAATCCTGACGAACCTATATTCGGTCGATTTATAACATCAAATGCCACACTTATATCTCCAACAATAAAAAAATTTGTTCAAAAACTACAACTAGTAATTGCAACGGATAATAATATAGATTCTCATTATTATCAAATTAAAAATAAAATAAATACAGGACTTACGGATGTATCAGGTGATAAATCGACCATGGTTTCATAAACTATTGTTAACGAAAATAAGCCGATAGATTTGTCTTTTTGATGTAACTTCTACCCTGAAAAAATCCAAAAGACATTTGACGGATTTTTGCGCGAGCAAAAATTCTGTTTAGTACCGTGCGGATAAATTCCAGCGATTATGAATGGCCTGCTCATGATTAATGAATGGGTCTTCACTATTTTTTTTGAGTGCAGCTCTAAGAAAGACGATACCAGCACCGACAAGCCGTCTTCGCAAACAGAAAAGAATGAATCTGCGTTAAGTCATTTGGTGAGTGGCGGCAAGCGCAGAAGTGAGCACAAAAAACCCCGCGTTAACGAAACCGCCACAATTGCTCAAATCTCACCTGCAATGTTTGTGCACAGGACCTGAATGATGTTTTTTTATTGATTATAAAGCCGTTTAGTTGGTGGGATTTGCTTGGTTTATCACGGTGATGCCACCGCTAAGTATGTAACCAGCAACCCGTGCAGATAAAAACCTTTTCGGACGCTGAGACTGGTCACACAAACCGGGTGAATTGCGCGGCGCATTCACGATTTTGAAGATTTTGAATAATAAGCGGGCAGACTGGCACCTGCACTTATAAAACCCAACGCGGGATCTGCAAAAAGAGAATATTGTCCGTTACACTGATTTACCGCTGGGTATGCAAGTTCTGCATACCTGGTAGCATGCACCGACTCAAATCTTGTGAATCCGCTTGAAACGTGACTCAGCCATATTGCACTTTATCGATAAGACGTTGGATTTGAATTCCCATTTTCTCACCTAATGATTTCTTGCTAACATATTTAATCTCGTAAATATCCGCATGTTTGCTACTCTCAAGCAAATAATCATCACTGGTTTTTAATTCGTCGACCAGCTTTTTTTCCAATGCACGCGTTCCGGGCCAGCTTTCACCGGTGGAGACCTTGACAATATCGATATTCGGGCGATTTTGGACAATAAAATCTTTAAACAATAGGTGAATGTCCTCTATTTCATCTCGAAATTTGGCCTTTGCCTCTTCCGTATTTTCACCAAATAACGTCACCGTTCTTTTAAATTCTCCCGCCGTAAACTGATCGTATTCTATATCATGTTTTTTCAGCACTTTATTAAAATTGGGTATCTGCGCTATAACACCAATGGAGCCAATCATTGAAAACGGCGCTGCCATGATACGATTTCCTACACAAGCCATCATATAACCACCGCTGGCAGCCACTTTATCCACCGAAACCGTAAGGGGTATGTTTTTCTCCCGAATACGCATCAGCTGGGATGCGCCCAAGCCATACCCATGAACCACACCACCGCCGCTTTCCAATCGCACAAACACTTCATCAATTTCAGTGGCCACCGTCAAAATAGCGGTAATTTCCTCTCTTAGTGAAGAAACTGCAGTAGCACGAATATCACCATGAAAATTCAACACAAAAATACGTTTCTTTTGAACACCGCTTTTAAGATCTTTAACAATTTCTTTTAATTTTTCTTTTTCATCTTTAAGATATTTTTTCAATCCCTCTTTATGTAACATATTGGCATTCATCGCCATTGTTATATCATCATATTTTTTATTTAACTTTCTTATTTCCATGGATTCTTTCTTGCTCGCCTGCTTTCTGCTGGATAAATACGCAAAAAACAGCATGACTGCTGCAACAGCAACAACAATGGTCACAGTTTTCGCCAAAAATAATCCGTAATTCAAAAAAAATTCTGTCACTGTCTGAATACTATCCTCTACAATAAAAATATTTATTTCGTCAATCATTAACACACTATCGCCGATTTAGCCAGATTCTATTAAAGCGGCCTATACGTTGCCGAATCATTCTAGACTGGTTCGGGCAAACAGCGAGCGGTTATTTATAATACTATCGTGCGTACAGACAAAGCATACACAATGACACAACACTAACACAACTACGGCTTTGCATGAACATCTAATATTGCTGCACAAGAAGATACTCCATTGCATTCACAAGCACATAAATACTTCCAATTTTATAAATTCATTGCACACTTCATGGTTTATACGGAAAAGTTACTTTATAAAAAACTGTGTAAACTCCTCCGCAGGAAGTGGCTTGCCGAGCAAATAGCCTTGCGCTTTGTTACAGCCTATTGACGCAAGATAATTTAATTGAGCCTCCGTTTCTATACCTTCAGCTATCACATCAAGGTTTAAACTGTTTGCCATTGCAATAATGGCCGAAACAATTGCAGCATCGTCCGGATCTTCTTGTACGTTCCTGACAAATGATTGGTCAATTTTCAATGTATTCAAATGTAGTCTTTTTAGATAGCTTAAGGACGAATAACCCGTTCCAAAGTCATCGATAGATATATGAATACCTTTGCTATTAAGCACCTTAAGCGTTTCATTGTTTTTGACAACATCCTGCATTAAAGCGCCTTCAGTTATTTCCAGCTCAACATACTTCGGATCTAAACCAGAAAAGCTAATTAAATCGCAAATTTTTTTTGCCATATTATCCTGATTAAAATATCTAGGAGAAATATTTACAGCAATTCTTATCGATTGATACCCATCCTGCTGCCATAAAAAGTTCTGCTTACAAGCTTCTTTTACCACCCAGTCAGTAATATCACTATATCTGCCCAAATTCTTCAGCGAGCGGTATAAATATTGATGGCGACACCATACCTTCTTCAGGATGAAACCATCGTATCAATGCCTCGGCGCCAATCAACTTCCGGTCATTAATACTGAATTTAGGCTGATAATGGAGTACAAATTCTTGTTTGTCTGTTGCACGCCGCAGTTTTGTTTCCAAATCTAATTTTGATTGCAACGCTGCACTCATATCTGATGTATATAAGCTAAAACAATTCCGGCCATTTCCCTTTGCACGATACATGGCGTTATCTGCATTCTTTAATAAAGACTCTGCGGTTAAACCATCAATTGGATACAAGCTGATACCAATACTGGGACTAATATATAAATCATGCGACGACACGTTCAAAGGATTTTTCATAACGTCTATAATTTTATTGGCAATCAATGCAGCGTCTTCTATTTTCACCAAGTCATTAATAATTATCGTAAATTCATCACCGCCGAGGCGTGCTACCGTATCGCCCGCTCGTATACAATTCTTCAACCTATTGGCAACCATTACTAACAACTCATCACCCGCGTCATGACCTAATGTATCATTAACATTTTTAAATCGATCAAGATCAATAACGAATAACGCTACGATGGTTTTGTGCCTGTCCGCTCGAATAAACGCCCGGTCCAGCCGCTCCCGAAATAATAGCCGGTTTGCAAGGCCGGTGAGATGATCATAATGAGCCAAATTATGGAGCCCTTGTTCGTTACGTTTACGTTCAATAGAGTATTCAATAGCCCTACTGATTAAATACCCATCGCCCTGTCCTTTTATTAAATAGTCCTGCGCACCCATTTGCACAATTTCTCTGGCAACTTTTTCACTTTCACATCCACTGAGCACGATAACTGGAACGACCGGGTTTTTATTTTGGATATAGGTTACAGTATTTTTTTTATCTGAATCGGGCAAATCTAAATCTGTCAATACCACATCAAATTCACCATCATTTAGATACATCAAGCCTTCTTGCAAAGTAACCGCGGATGATATTTCATAACGTCCGGGATGCGCATCAAACAATAGCTCTTGTAAAAGGCGGCTATCGCCTTCATTATCTTCAATAAGTAATATTTTTTTTAGCATTGTATATACTTAAAATATGCATGAATGGACGCCCTGCTAGCTAGAATGTCAGCGATAGGCTGCAAATCCTATCAACTATAACTATCATAATTCAACCATATTTTTCTAGACGTAGCTCATAGTAAGCTCAATTGTCATTCCACTGACGCGAAGATTGTGCTGAAACGAACTGCACAAATCCCATATAGTTTCAGATCATTTCCTGATACCGCAGCGTTACTTTTCTGCAATGTTTATTTTCATTGAAGTAGCACTCCCGCAACCAAAAGACGCACTTTATCCTCAAATTAATCGCAATCCCGTGGATTAACCCGGGACTGCAAAGTGCAATGATGGATTCAATGCATTTTCGGTGAGCGCTGACATTACATATCATACTCATAACCTTTTTCAATCAACTGGGCGGCGACACCTTCTGCCGTCAAGACTGGCAGATTCTCTACCCACCCGGCATCACTGGCTTTCTCCTGCCGATAAATAAGATCCAGCAGGTTATCGGCACATCCAATATATGATATGGCTTGAATAGTTATATCAACCACTTTTCGTGGGTTTTAAGGCTTTGGTCTCGACCGAGTTACCCACCGTGCCAACAACATAAGCATGCGCTCGGTTAAAAACTTTGTGACCGTTTGTCCTAAACAGGCTAAGTCCTTACAGCATTATTTCATCAGTGCGCAATTACTGATGATTACTTACGGGAAAATTTAGGGATCAGATCATAATTGTGAACTCAGCAATCTCTTTCAGGCTAAAAAACGATAGCGATTACATTAATTGATAGCTGGCGACATACATATCAAAAAATCCATGTCACCGTTTATTATTTACTGAAAATTAATGGGTGTTGGTTTTTTGCAATAACGAAATGTTTGAGAGGAAAAGCAATGTTGCTTATCAGTGGCTCAACTATGAATGCGGGCATATCTTTTAAACAACAGAAAAACCATAAAACTTATCACAACACGCTATTCATCATTAATTTCTGGCAGACTTACAATAGTAAACCAAAAGTTTTCAATAGCACGCACCACATTAATAAACCTATTAAAATCTACTGGTTTTGAAATATAGCAATTTGCATGTAAATTATAACTCTTAATAATATCCATCTCGCTCTCGGAGGTTGTGAGTACAATCACCGGGATACTTGCCAGTTTAGAATTTTTGTTAATTTCTTGCAGAACCTCTCGGCCATCCATACGTGGCATATTCAAATCCAGTAAAACAATATCAGGTCTTGGTGCATTCTCTGTGTTGTATTTACCCTCACGATTCAGGTATTCCATTGCTTCCACACCATCTCTCACGTGATGTAAATCATTCCTAATTTTTCCATCTTTTAAGGCCTCTTTCGCAAGACGCGCATCACCTTCGTTATCTTCTACCAATAAAACAGTGGCTGGACAGGCATTAAATTTTTTCACGAGAACCTACACCTTGATCAGAATGGATTTTTTTCTGTAATGAGCCATTAAATTACTACAATTACCAATAATTTGTTTATAAGATGTAAAATCAGAGCGTTCGTTCACTGGTGGAGTGGCAGCGTAAAATAAAAACATGCGCCCTGGCCGTATTCAGATTCCACCCAAATTCTGCCACCATGATTATCAATAATGCGTTTACATAAAGCAAGTCCGATACCTGTACCTGAATACTCAG
>BQJA01000143.1 GCA_021604405.1 Nitrosomonas sp.
TTTATCTGCTTTTCTTTCACCTGCTTCTTCGGCAGCCTCTTTTGCATCTTCATTTGCATCTCTAACTCGATCCGCTTTATCTTCCAATCTATCTGCTCTGTTTTCCGCCGCTTCATCCATTCTCTCGCCAGTGTCCGCTGCTATGCCATTAGTTGCAATGGTAATGAATAATACAGCGCTCAAAGTCAATATGGTTCTAATTAATAGGCTTATTTTGTATTCCCCTATTTTTATGTAGAATATATTTCAGCTTAATATTTACTGAGAAAATTATCAGCTTCTTGGTCAGCTTTCTCTTTGCTGATACCATATCGCTCCTGAATTTTGCCAACCAATTCTTCTCGCCGACCATCAATCAAGTCTAAATCGTCATCGGTAAGCTTGCCCCATTTTTGTTGTGCTCTTCCTTTAACTTGTTTCCAATTCCCTTTAATTTGATCCCAATTCATAATAATTTTCCTTTATTAGTATTGATAACAACTATTTGTTAAATTGATAAGACAGCATATTTTCAATACCACATTTCTATTTCTTCTGCGTGACACAAAATAACCACAATAAAATGCAATATGAAAACTAGTCAGTCAAATGAGGTGATTTATGAAACATGTTTCCGTAGCCTCACGTGTTTTTGAAATCGTTGAAAATAACTAGTGGTCCACTAGTTCATCTTTAGAATACTCGTATTTGAAAAGAACAATTATTAACTATGTTAAGAATGGAATGGTGCGTACTAGAATTCGCTCTTACAACCTGTCAGTGCAAACTGGTAAAAATGGTCTGTTTGGCATGCTCTAATGGAAATAGACACATTGATAAAAGACAATGTTACTGTTACTGATCGAGGTGTTTATGAAAGAAAAATGTAATTAGTCGTTCCGGGAAATGAATATTATTTCCTTACATCAATGGGTTGAGAAAATTTTCAGGGGCGGCTAATTACAATTTTCTTGAGTGAATAATGCGTCAACATCATATGAGAGCACTCTACCAATTGCTATTATCGAGTGCATCATCATTGGATAAAGTTATCTTGCGTTGCGCGCCAGCTATTAAGATGTTGCGGTTATTTAACCCATACGGTTTTAATATTCACGAATTCGCGAATACCGTGATACGATAATTCACGCCCGTATCCGGAATCTTTCACGCCACCGAATGGTAAGCGTGGGTCGCTTTTAACGATGCCGTTGACAAAGGTGCAGCCCGCGTGGATTTGCCGCGCCACCGTTTGGCCGCGTGTGACATCCTGTGTCCACACACTTGCTCCCAGGCCGAACGGTGTTTGATTGGCTAATTGGATAGCGTCTTGTTCATTTTTTACGCGGACTATTGCAGCCACCGGACCGAACAGTTCTTCATCGAAGGCGGGCATGCCAGGTCGTACCTGGTCCAGGATTGTGGGTGCGTAATAAGCGCCTTTTGTGCCAAGAATTGACCCACCGGTGACGAGTTTGGCGCCGGATGTCAGACTGCGTTCAACCTGGCGATGAAGTTCGTCTCGCAAGTCAGTACGTGCCATGGGTGCGATGTCAGTGGCATCGTTTTTAGGATCGCCGCGGTGCAAGTGATCCACGTGTTTTTTAAATTGACCGATAAATAAATCGGCGATCGCGTCAACGAGGATAAACCGTTTAGCGGCAATACAGCTTTGCCCCATATTTTGAAAACGGGCTGTGACGGCTTGCTTAACCGTGGATTCGATATCGGCGTCATCAAGTACAATAAACGGATCCGATCCACCCAGTTCCAGAACGCATTTTTTTAAATGCTGGGCTGCAATTGCGGCTACTTTTTGTCCAGCGGCGCAGCTGCCGGTCAAGGTTATTGCTGCGATACGCTTATCGGCGATCACCGTTTCCGCCTGTGTGGCAGTTATCATGAGTGTGCGAAACGTATTGGCGGGAAAACCGGCTTTACGGAAAGCGTCTTCCAGCGCCAGGGCGCAGCGGGGAACGTTTGATGCATGTTTCAATACGACAGTATTGCCCGCCATCATGGCCGGCGCCGCTGCGCGGATGAGTTGCCAAAAAGGAAAATTCCACGGCATGATGCAAAACAGGGTGCCCAGGGGTTGATAAGCAACAAAACTGCGGGCGGCGTCCGACGCGATAGCTTCGTCAGCGAGAAATGCTTTAGCGTGGTCAGCATAATATTCGCATCCAATTGCACATTTTTCTACCTCTGCCCGGGCTTCCTTTAAAAGTTTTCCCATTTCTTCGGTGATCAGGTTGGCGTATTCATCGCGGTGCTGCCGAAAAATCTGGGCCAGGTTCCGCATGTGGACTGACCGTTGCGCAATATCGAGTTTAGCCCAGTCGGTTTGTGCGGCGTCAACAAGATTTAAGACTGTATCGATTTCTTCTGTTTGCCAGGCGGGAAAGGTTTGGATTGTTTGACCCGTGGCCGGATTGGTGGATTGTAGAGACATAGATAAAAACCTTTACGATAAAAGCGGTGGAGTTATTCACAACGAAAGATTGTTATTGTAACGTATTGAAAGCAGTCTATCTCAAGTTACTAATTTGCAATAAATACAAAAAAAATAAAAATTCTGATAGGGTTGCAGCTAATCATTGACACATACGGTTTTCTTATGCGTTTTTCTGGGTACAAAGCGGTCATCTTCGCCATTCGGCTTCAAGTACTTGTCAGATACCTGTGTTTAATGATGGGTCTATTCGGTATTTTGACTTGCGTTCCGTTCGGGGTTTCTTTGATATCGGGAAGCGCTGTCAGCTCCTGGGCTTATTTCTTTGTTATTGTATTTTCCTTGCTGTTAGGTACGTTTGGGTTTTATGCAACACGGAACGAAAAGATCCGTGTTCAACGTAACGAATCGCTTGCGCTAGTCGCTTTGCTATTCATTAGTATTCCTTTATTGCAGACAATCCCTATCATGAGCTACGGCATTTCTTTTATTGATGCATGGTTCGAGGCTGTTTCGGGTGTGACGACAACAGGCCTGTCTACATTAGGAACTGTAGAAGACAAGCCGATATCTTTTTTGTTTTCCCGCGGATGGATGCAATGGGTAGGAGGATTGGGAATTATTGTGTTGGCGTTGGCGCTGGTGTTCCAGCCAGGTATTGTGACACAACAATTGGGGTTTGATGCTAATGAAGTGGATGATGTGGTTGGCGGCACGCGTGCTCATGCAAGACGCATTCTAATGGTGTACGTGCTACTAACTCTTGTCATTGTGCTGCTGTTACTCTTAGCCGGTAGTAAGACGATTGATGCGCTGGTGCATGCCATGGCAGCCATCTCTACAGGTGGCTTTGCCAATTACGACGACAGTCTGGCTGGGATTTCATCCGTGCAGCAGGGTGTTGTGATGATGGGATGTCTGGCTGGCGCGATATCCTTCCACTTATACTACCGGCAACAGTTTGCTGATTGGAATAAAATTTTTGGCGATGTACAGTTTTTATTTTTAATTGGTGCAATTTTTCTAATTTCAACGTTACTGTTCATGAGTATGTCTTTGTCGAGTATTCTGGATCCGATGTCGCGCGGAGAGCATGCATTGTGGATGGCAGTTTCGGCGCAGACGACGGCGGGTTTTGCTACTTTGCCATTACAGGAAATGGGCAACGCTGCTCTGGGAATTCTAAGTGTTTCGATGTTTGTCGGTGGCGGATTGGGTTCGACAGCAGGCGGTATAAAGCTTTTGCGGTTGATAATGGTACTGCGCGTCTTTCAACTTTACCTGCAACGAATGGCTGCATCTTCGCATGCTCGGATTGCAGATCGCTTCATGGGGGCGCCACTGTCTTTTGCTGACATTCAAGGCGCGGTTGCGGTTATTGCAGCCTATGTGATAACGCTTCTTGTTTCCTGGCTTATTTTCCTACAGTATGGTTATGATCCTTTGCTTGCGTTGTTCGAGGTGAGCTCGGCTTTAGGTACGGCAGGTCTTTCTGCCGGTCTGGTAGGTCCGGAATTAGAAACGGGCCTTAAAGTGGTATTGATAATTAACATGTTGATGGGCCGGGTCGAAGCCATTGCGATCATTGTTTTGTTACTTCCCGCCAACTGGTTTGGAAAGCGGAGGAGATGAGATGAGAATCGTTTTTTTGGGTGCCAGTAACCTTACGGTGACTGCGGCTAAATTGGCTATTGAAAGTGGGCATGAGGTGGTGATTGTGGAATTGGAGCAGCAGAAAATTGATGAATTAAGCGGGGAGCTCGATTGTGGATTTATTCAGGGTGATGGTTCCTTCCCCAGTATTTTAGAGGAAGTTGGTCCGGAAAATACCGATTTTCTTATCTGTTTCACGGACAATGACCAGGATAATATTATTGCGTCGCTGGTTGGGCAAAGAATGGGTTTTGGCCAGGTGATTACCCGAGTTGATAATCCCGACTTCGATGCAATCTGCAAACAACTGAAACTGGAAGACGTTCTCAATCCAGATAAGCTAATGGCCGACACATTGTTGGATACCATTGAAGGTTATGAGCGCGCCCGGCATGCCACCGAACTGATTGGGGACTTATACTTCTTTAAGTTTCAGGTTACAGAAGAAACAGAGAAAAAACTGGATGCGCTGGATCTTCCCAAAGAAGCACAGATTGTCTGTGTATTTCGTGAGGATCAAGCGTATTTGGTCTCAAATCTTGAAATGCTGCAAGAAGATGATGTCGTAACATTAATTACCAAGGAAAGACACATCAAAATGCTTTCTGACAAATTTGAGCTTCCCCGGCAACTTAAATCAAAACAATAATCGAAATGGATATGACAGGAGACCCGTAATGAGCGAAAAAAGGCTGTGTCGTCTATCGGGTAACAATCAGCTTCTGTTGTAGATAATTATTGGCCAAGGATCTTCAGCCAATTCAATCAATTCCACTGGCTGAAGATCTGGCAGGTATCCGGACACGCGGATTTTGGCGAGCTCAGTAAAGCCCGCCTCATCGACCGTTACTGGCTAACTGTGCCGGTGAGGGATCCCAGAAATGCTTTTATATCTCGGATCGTGCCATGACCGATATCCTCATGACCCAGTTGATGTTTTGCCATTAATCGAATCGCTTCATCTAATGTCTCAACTGATCCGTCATGAAAATATGGTGCTGTTTTAGCCACATTTCTTAGGCTTGGTACTTTGAATACCTTCTTATCGCTTTCAAGTTTAGTCACTTCATAGCGGCCCAGGTCTGATGTTTCATAGGGTTTAACGAGCCCAATTTTTTTATAAGAGTTGCCACCAATGACGACGCCGTTATGGCAAGTAACACATCCCATATTAATGAATTTCTTCAGGCCTCTCTTTTCGCTTTTATTCAGTGCATCTTCATCACCCTTGAGGTAATCATCGAACCGTGACGGAGTTAACAATGTACGTTCGAAAGCACCAATTGCGACGCCTATATTATTGTAATTAAATGGATATTTTTCTCCAGGAAACGCTTCAGCAAACAGTTCCTGATATTCGTCATTCTCTCTCAGTTTTTTTACAACGTCACCTTTATTCGCGATACCCATTTCAACCGGATTCATAATGGGACCCAAGGCCTGTTCCTCCACGTTGCTGGCGCGTCCATCCCAAAATTGCGCAATGTGAAGCGCAGCATTCATGGTGGTCGGTGAATTTCTGCCACCGCGTTTACCTTCATGGCCTGGAGAGGTTGCTTCGTTATCCACACCATAATTGCTGAGACTATGGCACGAATTACAAGAAATTTTATCGTTCACGGAAAGTCTTGGGTCGAGGTAAAGCTTCTTTCCGAGCTCGATCAATGCTGCATTTTCTTGTTCGTCAATAATGGATTCAGGCAATGGTTCAAAAAACTGTTTAAGCGTGGTTTTATCGAGCTTGTGGCCATGGCCGCCGC
>BQJA01000144.1 GCA_021604405.1 Nitrosomonas sp.
AATTCAGCGTGGTGTTTCCATAACAAGTCGGATATTTGATACAGACGATCCAGTCCCATGCCCTCAAAATCATAACCGATTAACTCGCCCAATCCACTGCGTTGCTGCAACCATTGATGCGTTGCCAGTTCACTGGCAGGATACGCAATGCGCGCGACAATCGTCCCCATCGCAGCCGCCAATTGGTGACGGTTAAACCCCAGAGCGCGCATCTTCTCGTCTAATTTGAGTTGGGATAACGCATGCAGCCCCAAGTGCTCAATACCCACACGGCGCGGACGAACCAGTTCCAAACTATCAACTGACAGCGACGTAAACTCACTGTCAGCGGTTACCGCACTGCGAGAAGCCAGTATTTGCGCAGCATAGCGCTGTGCTTTCGCTATTAGATATTTGGATGCGGCGCTGGATTTGTGAATTCATCGCCGCTGAAACCGATCACCGGATCGATGATCGTCGAAGTGGCTCAACAAACAAGCGCACTAGATGTTTTTGTAGGCTGACACAGAATTCTGAGCACTCTCCTCTCGATTTATTTTAGAATCCAGAGGTTTAAATGGAGCTCTAATGCTCGTGTGCTGTTTCACCCTTCTTCATTTCTGCGATCAGATAATAGGCATTGTTCCAGGCCACCTGGGCGTCTTTAGGAAGTGGCTCCAATAGTCTGATTTCCACCCAACCTTCCTCAGAGAGACCTGTTCTGATTTCAATGGGCTCAAACACCCATTCCATTTTTCCGTCTTCCTGATGTGCTTCAGCCATAAAAATGTACGACTTACCTTCATCCACAATAATGGCATCTTCTGGCAGAGCATTTACCAACTGACTTTTCGTGTGAATTTTTCCATGAATATACATTCCAGGAATAAGAAAGTTTTCTTTTTGCTCGATTTCCGCATGCACATGTACTGCTCTAGGATTTTGTTCAAAATTCTTACCCACTGAAAAAATTTTAGCAGATAAAGTTTTGCTCGGAACAGACTCCACTTTGAATGATACTTTTTGACCTTCTGTGACTTGATATATATCTTTCTCGAAGACCATTAAATCGGCATGCACATGATCTATATTTATGATTCCGAGTATTTCTGCCTGAGCATCTACAAACTGTCCTATTTGCACGAATACTTTTTCAATATTGCCATCAATAGGGCTTACTACCGGTACGTGCTGATAAATATCTCCATCTCTGACTTTTCTCTCATCTATGCTTAACTGTTTTAATTGCGATTCAAGACCGGTTACTTCTCCTTTCATGGCCTGATAGTCAGCTAGCGACTGTTGGTAAGTTTTTCCAGAGCCTACTCCTTCATCGTAAAGCCTTTTTTGGCGCTCAAATTCTTGTCGAAGATACTGCATTTGGTTATAGGCTCTTATGTAATCGGTCTGAAGGTTCGTTAGGTTTGGGTGCGATAGGTAAGCGAGTATCTGACCTTTTTTCACTTTCTCTCCTTCTATTACCTTAATGGCCGTTACATTGGCGCCTAAAATAGCCGTAACCATGGCTTGATGCTGTGGAAACAGTGCCAATCTGCCATTAACATCTATCCCGCCTGAAAGAGAACGTGTGGGTAGAGTATCCACTTTGATGCCGAGATTATTGAATTTTAAAGTTGAAAGATGCACGTTATCCATTTTTTCATGAGCGCGTTCTTCATGGTTATTCCCTTTCTGATTTTCACGATTCTTTCCTTCTCCATGATCGTGACTGTCAGCTGATTGGTCGCCACAGCCAACAAGGGAAATTGTTGTGAATAGCAGAGTTAGCAGGTATAGGATGGGCTTTTTCATTGTCATTGACTCATTAACGGTTTAGTCTTTGTATTAGTTTGATGTTTTTAAAAAGTATTCCAGCTGATAGCGACTTCCCAAATAATTGCCAAAGGCATTCCATGAATCAACCTCGATACGTATCGCTTCTCTCATGTTCTGCAAGAATGTGACGTAGTCTATGGCGCCTTCCTTATAGGCAAAAATTGCGCCGGATTGTTGTTCTCTGGCCATAGGTAATGCCGTATCCCGGTAGTATTGCCACGAGTTAAGCCACTTGACATACTGTTCACGTATATTCTGATAAGCCGCATTTAGCTCCAGTTGAGTCTGTTGCAGATTTTGGGCAGCAATTGTACGTTGGATTTTCGCCGATTCTGTTCTACCCAGTTCCGGACCAAAAAACAAAGGTATCTGAACACCAGCCTGAAACTGATAAAACCCTGACAGGCCTTCAATTTCTTGCTGGCTATATTGCAAACTAAATTTGGGTAAAAACTGCGCGCGCCGCTCTTTGATGGCAGCATCCGCTACGTTTACCTGTTGTTTGGAAACATTAAGCGCTGGATGGCCATCCAAAGAATCTGCAACAAGGTTGAGAGGGCTATCTAACTGGTCAACAGGAATATCCGGTACGGTGAACAGAGCATCGTCGATAAACCATACATTCAATTGTTGCAATGCACTCAAATAGTCGCGATAAGCTTGCTCTTTTTGTATCTGCACTTGATTGCCTTGATTTGCGGTTGCCAGATATTCCAGTTTGGAGGTGGCTTCTACTTCAAGCCTTATCCGGGCAGCGCGTTCAATATCTGCAAAAATGGTACTCAACCGTTTGTAAACCTGATAACTGTTTTTTGTAGCATATGCCATTGCCCAGGCCTGGCTTACTTCCCGCTCTACCTCTATCATGGATAAATTAAGTGCGTCCTCAGCCAATGCAACCTGCTCTTTCTGTAGCCGCAACCTAGGGGCAATACCAAATACATCGATTTGTCGTTGTTGAACACCGATTAGAGTATGAACACCACTGAAACCATTGCCTACTTCTTCTTTTCCAGTAAAGAATGTAGTTCTGCCGAGGTCCCAGGCAGTTTTCTTCAGCGCTTCCTGGTTCTCTATTTCCAGCCTGGCTGACTGTATCGATGGGTAATTTTTTACAGCGCGCTCCCTGGCTTGTTCCAGGGTAATCGTTGGCAGACTACCTGGCGGAATTGATTGCGCATTTACTGGAGAGGCGGCGCCAAATAGAACGCCAAGCAGTCCGCCACATGCAATCAATGTGAGCAATGGTTTTGCATTAGGACTTTTTGGACTGTTAAGGTACTCCTTGTTATTGCCTCGACTTTCTACAATAGCATAAAGCACCGGAAGCACGAACAGCGTAAACAGAGCCGAAGTGAACAGACCGCCAATGACAACAGTAGCCAGCGGATGTTGTACTTCAGAACCGGCTGTCACGGCAAGAGCCATGGGTAGAAACCCGAAAATATCTGTACTATCTGCAAGCAGGATGGGTCTGATTCTTTCTTTGGTCCCATCAAGGATGCGCTGTTTGATATTGGTCAGCCCTTCTGCTTTTAACGTGTTAAATCTATCAGTAAGTACCAGCCCATCGAGTACAGCGACACCAAAAACGACAATAAAACCAATGCCTGCTGAAATACTAAAGGGCATATCCCGCGCCCAAAGGGCGAATATGCCGCCAATTGTCGCTATAAATATGCCAGCAAAAAGGATAATGGATTGGGAAACCGACTTCAGAGCAAAATACAGCATTATAAAAACCAGGAATAGAACAATCGGAACTAAAATGGCCAGTCTGTTTTTGGCGCTTTGCAGGTTTTCATATTCCCCACCGTATGTAAGATAATAACCGGGTGGCAAATCCAACTCGGCATCCAGTTTATACTGAATATCTTTGACCACGGATTCTACGTCGCGTCCTCTGGTATTCACGCCGACATAAGTTCTTCGAAATGCATTGTCACGGGATATTTGCATGGGACCCAGCACATAGTTGATATCTGCCAGTTCTTTGATCGGAACCTGCATCCCATTAGGTAAATCGATGTATAGATTGCGTAAATCATCAATGTTTTTTTGATAGGTTTCATCAAAACGTATAACCATTTCAAAACGTTTTTCGTCTTCAAAAATTATTCCAGCCACACCTCCAGCAAATGCTGAACTGACGTATTCATTCAGCTTTTCAATATTCAAGCCGTATTGGGCGATTTTTTCACGGTTATAGCGCACCGTCATTTGAGGCAAACCAGAAGTCCTTTCGGGATTTACATCGCCTACACCCGGAACCGTCCGGATGATTCTGGCCATATGTTCTACTTTTTGCGCCAGTACCTCAAGATCATCACCATATAACTTCACGGCTACATCTTCCCGGACACCGGTTAATAATTCATTGAAGCGCAACTCAACCGGTTGGCTGAAAACCAGGTTAACACCCGTCAGTTCGCTATCAAGCTTTGTTTTAATTTTTTCAATCAGTTCTTCTTTCGACTGGGCAGAAGTCCATTTATCCACGTCTTTTTCCAGAATAATGAACATATCCGCGATATCCATTGGCATTGGATCTGTAGGGATATCTGCCACCCCAATCCTGGATAAAACAGTTTTTATTTCCGGGAAACTTTTTAGCAAAATGTTTTCTATTTGATTGGAAATATTGATGGTTTCATTGAGACTGCTTCCTGGTCTGAGCAACGCCTGCATCGCAATGTCACCTTCCTCCAATTGGGGTATGAACACGCCGCCCATCTTGGAAAAAATAAAACCGGCTGAAGCGCATAGAGAAACTGCAACAATAATGACAATTGCTTTGTGTCGCAATGCGCTTACGAGTAATGGCCGATATACGTGATAGATTCCACTCACTAGCCTGTCACCACTTTTTTCAAGGCGTTTGCCCAGTTTTTCAGTCCAGCTATTTTTATTTTTTGCCGGTTTTAAAAATAGAGCGGACATCATCGGAACATATGTCAAGCAAAGAATGACAGCGCCCAACATTGCAAATCCCAGGGTGTACGCCATTGGATGAAACATTTTGCCTTCGATCCCAGTCAATGACAGAATAGGAATAAAAACAATCAAAATAATCATTTGACCAAAAAAAGCGGTTTTCATCATCGAGCTGCCAGCGCGATAAGTTATTTCATCCATGACATCTTGATTGATTGTTAATTTTCCGTTCCTAAGTTGTTTCTCAATTTCATATACCGTGCGTTCAACGATAATGACTGCCCCGTTAACAATAATCCCGAAATCAATAGCGCCCAGACTGATGAGGTTGCCTGACACATCAAATATGCGCATCATGATAAAAGCAAACAGCAAAGACAAAGGAATGGCACTGGCGGTAATTATGCCGCCCCGTATACTGCCCAGCAGGATGACCAGTATAAAAATAACAATAAGTGCCCCTTCTGTAAGGTTCTGGGCTACAGTACTGGTAGTTCGTTCGATAAGTGCGCTTCTGTCCAGAAAAGGTTTGATTTCCAAGCCTTTCGGTAATGATTCCTGAACCTTAACGATACGTTCATGCACATTCTGAATCACCGCATTTGAATTTGATCCCCTTAACATCAGAACCATACCGCCTACCGCTTCGCGGCCATCTTGCGTGAAGGCGCCATAGCGTACCTGGTGCCCAAAATGCACTTTCTCCGCGACGTCTCTGATCAGGATCGGTATTCCATTTACATTCTTAATGACAATATTTCTAATATCATCCAGTGAACGTACCAGACCTTCTCCACGGATAAAGTTGGCCATGTTGTTTTTTTCAATATAGGCGCCACCGGTATTGGCATTATTGCGTTGCAGCGCTTCAAAGACTTCAGAAATAGAAACATTGTTGGCATTGAGTTTTTCAGGGTTAATCGCTATTTCATACTGTTTAATTTTTCCGCCAAAGGAATTTATGCCAACGACGCCCTCCACTAATGCCATTTGCCGTTTAACAATCCAGTCTTGGATGGTACGTAGCTCAGTTGAAGAGTAAACAGTTTCATAGCCAGGTTTTGG
>BQJA01000145.1 GCA_021604405.1 Nitrosomonas sp.
AATTGCCGAGGGCGCAAGTCAGCGTATTCGTCCTATGCTAATGACCAGCCTGACGCTGTTTTTGGGTCTGCTCCCCATCATGTTCAGTAGCGGAAGTGGGGCTGATGTGATGAAACGTATTGCTGCGCCTATGTTGGGCGGCGCGGGCTCGACATTGATTTTAGTATTGATTGTTTTCCCGGCTATTTTTTCATTGTGGCGCGATAATCAACATGGGAAACTTACCAAGAAAAGATGAAATTCACATTGCAAAGTGGATTTTTGAAAACAGAAAGGATTTAATATGGGGAATGATCATCACCATCACATCCATCCATCTGAAATAAGTGAACGCCGCCTATGGTGGGCCGTCAGCGCGAATATACTACTAACGTTCGCGCAGGTGATCGGTGGCTTGATTTCAAACAGCCTTTCGCTCATTGCGGATGCTTTGCATAATTTCAGTGATGCAGCGTCTTTGCTGATTGCGCTGGTCGCTATCCGTATAGCTCGCAAGCCGCCTGATCAACTTAAAACCTTTGGCTATAAACGCGCCGAAACGATTGCGGCGCTCATTAATCTGACCACGCTTATTATTATAGGGCTCTATCTTTGCTATGAAGCGATAATACGTTTTATCGCACCCGTGGAAATCGAAGGCTGGACGGTTGTGATCGTTGCCGGGATTGCACTGATCGTGGACACTTTTACGGCTTTGTTGACATACAGCCAATCCAAGCACAGCATGAATATTAAGGCTGCATTCCTGCATAACGTGTCAGATGCACTGGCATCCATCGGCGTCATCATAGCCGGAACGCTTATTTTACTTTATGGTTGGATTTGGACGGATGCCGTAATGACCTTGCTGATTTCCGGGTATGTCCTGTGGCAGGGATTCAACGAAATACCGAAAGTCATTCATCTGCTAATGGAAGGAACACCGGAACACATCAACATTGATGAAGTGATTGATGCAATGGAAGTACAAGATGGCGTGATCAATGTTCATCATGTTCATATCTGGCAACTTGACGAACGACGCAACGCGCTGGAAGCGCATGTGGTTTTGGATAATAGTGTGAATATGGACAGTCTAAAATCTAGCCTGAAACAGATGTTACATGATAAATTTGAAATTGAGCATTCGACGATTGAGTTTGAAAATGATCATTGCGGATAACAGCATTAGCCTCAATTCCAGAGCGTGGGACTTCTTGTAGCATCATAACTTTCGCTTTTCACCAAGTAGCCCGTGATGCGTGGCATTATGCCGAATTCACTGAATGCGGTTATTTAAATGATAGAAAATCAAAGTGCTTTATCGAGAAAATTGTATTGGCTCAATAAATCAGCACAGGTTTCGTGGAAACCGCATGACCTATGTTGGGGCTAAATGTTTCTCAAAAAGACAACAAATGCCATGGAGTCTTGAAGGTATCCATTTATTGCTACAAATGCGGACTCGAGTACTGAAAACGAATTGGAGAAAATGTTTCGAGAATGTCATTAGGCTAGAGCAAACTGAAGAAAAGAAGGGATCGGTGTTATTGGGATAACTCTAGAAGAATACCGCAGTCCTTAACGACACGACCAGTTGTGCATTTTCGGCGCAAGATTTTAAGCTGTCTTTTAAGTTCCTTTAATTCCTCAATACGTAAATCCACTTGTTTGATATGTCTATCAACCAGTGCGTTTACGTTATTACATGTTGTTTCTGGAGAGTCTCTTATTTCGATTAGTTGCCGGATTTCTGACAGCGTAATATCGAGGCTTCGACAGTGTTTGATAAACATTAATTGCTTGATTGCACGACTATCGTACAGACGATAATTTCCCTCACTACGCTTAACGGTATCCAGCAATCCTTCTTTTTCGTAGTAACGTATCGTTTGTATGGTGCATGCGGTTAATTTCGCTAATTTACCTATCTTCAATTTAACTTCCTCAACATGTTGACTCTATAGTGACTATAGACTTTAAACTGTTTCTTACTCACAGAGCAAGGACATTTTTAAGGTAGAAAATTGCAGTGGACATACAGACAAATCCGATGTCAAAACTTACCTTCATTCAACCCAGATTTTCCATTAGCCGAGGTTTCTAATGGAAGCCATTAAGATAACTTGTTAAGAACAATGCTATTTTGGTAAATTAACGGTGTTTGCATGATGCATATTTTTCTTCCGGGAGATTTATATGGGTTTTGAGCTTCGATTTACCGACAAAGAGATCACTGCGTGGGGTGGTATGGGATTGATGAAGCGCATGCTTGACCGGATCGGATTTCAGGCGGCAGTGGCGGCATGTGAATTACCGCAGCCGGGTAGTAACCGGGGTTATGCACCGATTCAGTTGATTCTGCAGTTCATGCTGTCGGTATGGTGTGGTGCGAATCGGTTTGAACAGATGGAGGTCACCCGTCATGACCCGGTACTTCAGAAGCTTTTTGGTTTCAAACGAATGGCGAATTTTAAGGCGATCATGCGGTTCTTCAAGAAGTTTGATCAAGCGACAACGACTGAGATATTTGGACGTATGTACCGCTGGTTCTTTGGCAATCTCCATATTGATCACTTGACGCTGGATCTGGATTCAACGGTGATGACGCGCTATGGACAACAAGAAGGTGCGGCACGTGGTTACAATCCACGCAAGCCAGGGCGCTATTCTCACCATCCATTGATGGCCTTTGTTGCAGATACACGCCTCTGGTTGCGGCCTGGCAATAGTCATAGTGCCAATAATGTATTGGCATTCCTGGATGATAGCTTGAACAAGTTGGGTGGCAAACGGGTGGCGTTGCTTCGTGCTGACAGTGGGTTTAGTGATCAGGCTTTTCTGAATGACCTGGATCAGCGCAGCATGCATTATTTGATTGCGCTACGGCTAAATCAGCCGTTGCAAAGAGCCCTGGTTGATGAAACCGGTTGGTGGGGTTTGGATGATGGCATTGAGCTGACAGCCTTTGATTATCAAGCGCCTTGTTGGGACAAGCCACGGCGGGTTGTGGGTATTCGTCAAAAGGGTGATGCACGCCCCAATGCCAAAGGCAAGCAACTCTCTTTATTTGCCGATAATCCTGCTTTTTCCTGTTACCGCTATAGTGCGCTGGTCACCGATATGGATTTACCTGCCGCAGCACTTTGGCGTTTATACCGTGGTCGCGCAGACTGTGAGAATCGCATCAAAGAGCTGAAATATGATTTTGGTGGCGAGAGTTTTAATCTCAAAGATTTTTGGGCCACTGAAGCTGCCTTGTTAACGGTGATGCTGGCCTACAATTTGATGAGCTTATTTCGCCAAGGCGTATTGAGAAGTGATGCCGTATCAGGCAAACCCGATGTCCAGCATACCCTCAAAACGCTCCGTTACAAGCTCTTTGCCAAAGCCGGTTACATCACAAAGGACAGTCGTAAAAAGATCATTAACCTGGCCGTTGCCATGCGACACCGTGAATGGTTTGATGGACTATGGGACAGATCTAAAACGTTTGCGCTGCCCGTAAAATTTACGCCTATTTTCTCGCCTTAAAAAACTCTAATGGAAAATCTGGGTTCAATACAAAGCAGGAATACTGACAGCAATTACGTCAGCAAATTTACCGTATCAAAGATGGATTACCTATCCGAGGAGTGAATGATTCGAATGTCTTTGGAAAACATTAGGCCGAGTGTTGCGCTTGAATTCACTATTCCAAGTCGCAATTAACAGTGTTTCATTAAGGTAATCTCGATGAAATTCAGAGACGGCTAGAATCGCTGAGTCTGGGAGCTAGCTAAACGATACTAGAATCTGTAAAAACAATGCATAAAAAAGAAGCCACTATTCTCAAATGGCTACTCGCCATTAATGCAACGATGTTTTTCATTGAGTTATCTGTCGGTTGGTTTGCGCAATCGACCGCGTTGATAGCAGATTCTCTCGATATGTTTGCTGATGCGGCGGTTTATGGCTTGGCACTCTATGCCGTTGGTCATAGTGCTCGCATGAAGCTTCGAGTGGCTCATCTGACCGGTTGGATACAGGTGATTTTGGCGTTAGGTGCATTGAGTGAAGTGTTTCGGCGTTTTATTTTTGGGAGCGAACCAGATTCGACACTCATGATGAGCTTTGGGCTAATAGCTTTGATAGCAAACATCATCTGTTTGATGCTGATTTCTAAGAAAAAAGAGGGCGGAGCACATATGAAAGCCAGCTGGATCTTCTCTGCCAATGACGTCATCGCCAACCTTGGGGTGATCTTGGCGGGGCTTCTGGTGGCACTAACAGGCTCTCCATACCCTGATCTCGTGATTGGTCTTGTTGTTGGCTTGATTGTACTGAACGGTGCACGCCGCATTTTACGGCTTGAATCCTAAACTCAGAGTGTAATAATGATGCATGCCAGCAAACCTCAATGGATTTTGGAAAATAGCTTAACTTGGCGTCCGAATTTTTTAACCACAATTTATTTTATCGAGGATATAATAGATAAGTATGGTTAGATTTCTTAACACCAATTCTGTAGTATTTATGCTATTGGCCAGTCTTCTGGCAAATGGACTTGCGTCGGCATTCCATGGCGAAGTATTTGTGCATGAACTTGGCCACAACCATCAACACACTCACTCAATAGTAGAAAACCAAATTGGTGAACATTCGCATAACGAATTTTCTGATGAAAAGAACTTAAATCATTCAGTACACGTATGCTTTAGTGCAGTATATCAACCAACTCTCTTTACAATGCTGCCATTATTGCCAAGTGTAACGAGTAAAGAAATCTTATCTGAACCTATTACTTTGCAAATCTCAAAATCTATCCCGGATTTGCCGTATCACCCTCCTCGAAATATCTTTCCCAGTTAGAACGTTGGACTAGACAGATCGAGCTACCTGCATTCAGTTAAGAAATGTCTGGGCGCTCCGCACTCCTCTATTCAAAGTTGACATGATGATACTTTAGCCGGAGATGCAAGTCATGTTCGCGCTCAGGTAGCCCCAACTTATCACTGCAATAGCGTTGGCATAGGAAATCCGAAAGCTGCCCCCCTGCTAGTGGTTCATTCTAGTCTTGATCGTTTTATTCAGCTGATTTTTTTATTGTCAGCCGAAGGTTACTATTTGATCGCAACAAGCAATGCTATGAAGGATAGCGGTCTTTGAATAGCTCATCAAAACCTGACAATACACTCCTTTACATATAAGAATGAGGCAACGCTATGATTAATAGCATTATTCATTTCTCCATAAAAAATAAACTCATTGTGGGTTTACTTACCCTTGCACTGATAGGTGCAGGGCTTTATTCCATGTTCACCATGAACCTTGGATCGTTACCGGATATTACCAATAATCAGGTACAAGTCATCACGGTTTCACAAAATTTAGCCACCGAAGACATCGAGCAATTTGTCACTTTTCCTGTGGAGCTGGCAATGGCAAACCTGCCCGGCACGCTGGAAATCCGCTCTATTTCCCGCTTTGGACTTTCAGTGGTAACCATCATTTTTGAAGATGATATGGGTACCTATCTGCCGCGACAATTAGTACAGGAGAAATTAAATGTAGTCAGGCAACAAATACCTGAACAATTCGGCAGTCCGTATATGGGTCCCATCACAACAGGTCTTGGTGAAATTTACCAATATACCATACAGCCAAAACCTGGCTATGAAACTGTTTACTCTTCAACTGAGCTACGTACCATCCAAGACTGGATTGTTAAACGGCAAATGGCATTAGTGGAGGGCGTCGTTGGCATAAATTCCTTTGGCGGAAAAATTAAACAGTATGAAATA
>BQJA01000146.1 GCA_021604405.1 Nitrosomonas sp.
CAAAGGGAAAATCTAGCATCTCTCAGAAAATGCAGCAGTTGAATCGCAATACCCGCTTGGTCTTCGACTATCTTCGCATGACTTCTAATTCAACTCGTACTCGATTGCTTTGATTTCAAGGGGAGAACAAATTTACCGTGAAGTGCGTGTACTGTTTTATGTATTAAAACGCTCCGGTCTCTCGCTGCAGAGACAGGTTTTATACATTTTCTAACTGAAATTACGTCTAACGGGCTTCAGGCGTGAGCGCTTCTTTCCGCAATACAGTCATTATTCCGATCAAACTCATCATCGTACCATGTAGTCACAGAATTATTCCGTCAATCTGTTGATCTTCTAATGTATTTAGTCCTCCTATAGCTCGACTGCAAACATAAATTCCCGTATCGGTTCATCAACCAACACTTCCGGTACCGCCACATGATAACTTTGAGAGCCTATATCAATTCCCGCCGCAAAAAGATTTACCCGCTCAGGATGTGTATTGATTCGCTTTTTTTAATCTGTCTACGCTTCTTGCAGTCTTGCAGCGAAAATAACTTCCATCAAATCTATGAAACAGCGCATACGGGTATGGGGTTGTCGATATTTCTGCATTCTCTGGAACAGGATCGCTACGCGTCACTAATGATTGAGCCGCTAACCCTCTGACCATGCTACTCAACGGGTATTCTGGCATTAATGTCGTTTCGGCCTCTGCTTCCGTATGTGCTTGGACATATTGTGCCGTATTTTTATACGCATGTTATTCTCTGATTTGCAGTCGCGAAGTGGCCTGAGTTGCTATTCAGCGAATTCCAGCAGGGACAGGGGCAATGCGCCTCACATAAAATCAGGATGTATGGATGCAATCTTTATCTACCCAAAATCATCGGTTGCAAGCCTGGCATATCGCGGGCATCTATGTATGGAATAATGGAAAATCTGAGATGAAAAATCAATTTGGTATGGCCGGTGCATTCGGCATGATGCTGCTGACTTTAATATTAGGCAGTATATCGATAGTCAGCGCCGAAATCGAAAACAGCGAACCCACCTTAAAACAGGTCATTGAACAACCCGATGAGGAAAAAACAGCCACTGAGAACGATCAGAAAACCACAGCACCAACCAAACCGCGAGGTCCTGCCGATAAGCTCAACAGAGGGGTACCGCGTACAGCCGTTGCTGGCTTCTTCAGCGCAGTAGAGAACCAGGATTTTGCAACAGCGGCAGAATATTTAGATCTGCGAAACCTGCCAGGCGGTTATGGTAAGGAGGATGGCCCGAAATTGGCGCAACAATTAAAAGTGGTACTTGACCGCACTCTGTGGGTAGAAATGGAATCGCTGAGCACAGAACCCGCCGGTCACAAGGATGACGATTTGCCTTCCGTTCAGGATTATTTGGGTCGCATACCGCTTGAGGGCGGACAAATAGATATCTTATTACAACGTGTGCCGCGTGGTGATAATGTTTATATCTGGAAATTTTCTTCATCAACAGTTCGTCATATTCCACGACTTTATAATGAGCATGGTTTTGGCGAGTGGGGCGAAAAACTTTATCTCAGTCTCCCTGATTATCGTTTCCTGACATTGCAGACATGGCAGTGGGTAATTTTGCTTGCACTCCTCATGATTGCCTATATGGTCACATTCATCCCCACCGCCTGTGTTGGCTGGCTGTTGCGGCGTAAAAACAAGGGTCATACGCAGGTCTGGTCACGGTTTATTACCGGCCCCTTACGCTGGTTAATTGTGGCAGTAATTGTATATCACTGGATTGATCTTATTCATCCATCCGTGGAGACCCGTGCCTTACTGCGTGCGCATACAATTATTACAATTGTCGGAGCATGGGTAACTATTTCCGTTATTGAAATATTTAAAGATTCTTTCGCAAACAAACTTCGTCGCAATGATCGCGCCCATGCCGTCGTATTGCTTAAACCCGCCGCCACAGCAGTAAAAATCCTCATTGTCATCGCTGCATTACTCATGTGGCTGGATAATATTGGCTACCAGGTCTCCACCTTAATCGCAGGACTAGGATTAGGTGGCATCGCAGTAGCCCTTGCCGCACAGAAATCGATTGAAAACCTGATTGGTGCGGCAGTTCTTTACCTGGCGACACCGGTTCGTGTTGGTGATTCATGCCGTTTTGATGACAAAGTTGGAACGGTTGAGGAAATCGGGTTGCGTTCGACACGCGTGCGTACGCTGGATCGGACAGTTATTACGATACCCAATGCTGACTTTGCAGCAAAACCGCTGGAAAATTTTGCTGATCGTGAGAAGTTTCGCTTCAATCCGGCGCTGCATTTGCATTATGGAACAAAGCCAGAACAGCTTAAGCAAATCATGGCTGAAATTGAGAAGTTTCTCAATGAACATGAGAAGGTAGATAAAGAACCCAATGTCGCCCGGTTTATGGGTTTTGGAACCTATTCGCTTGATATTAATGTATTTGCATTTATTTTGACCACAGATTATCAGGAGTATCTGGGTATTGCTGAAGAATTGAATTTGCGCATTCTGGAGATCGTGAATGCAGCCGGTGCCGAGCTGACCAATCCAGCCAGTGCGTTATTCAACACGGAAGCGGCGTCATAAATTTCCAAGCGCACTGCTGGAACAGTGTCAACAACACGGCGAAAAAAATGGCGGGCCGAATTATCCACACCGCCATTTCTCCCGCACTTCTTCCGTTACGCTAACTACAAATTTACCAGTCGATCACACACACCCATAGGCTGTCCTTCTTCTGCCGGCGTGGCGAGACGCTATCAGCGATGACATGATATTATTATTTGACAAGTTCATAATTTCTCCTCATAAGAATTTTGCCGTCATTTATCCGATTCTCAGTAATATTTAGCAACATATCCCTCAAGCTTGTTAAATAACCTTATAAAAAAAATATTGAAGGCAAAAAATCGTATGCAATCTTTCTAATACGTTTATATCATCTATCGGCATCCCATGGACATCAGTGTGGTAAATTGTCGCCGCTACTTCTCATCCACACATTTTTGCGGCAAAAAAGCAAACAACCCCGCTCAATTGGATTATTATTACGCTGCTGTTATCCATCTCAAATAGTGCAATGGACGAATATTGGAAAATCCCGCGGGTTATACAATGGACCCAATATCTTTTAGACAGCTACGCCCATTGGGTAACGCAGGAACTTATTGCGCGTGACGGAACATCCGCTGATCAGGCCAAACGCCTGTTTAGCTGTCCATTTGCTGTGGTATCGCATGGAAGCCAGGACGATCCTATATTCAATTATGGCAACCAAACGGCACTGGATTTATGGGAAACGAACTGGCATCAATTCACGCAAACACCTTCCCGTTTAAGCGCCGAACCCATAAACCGGGAAGAACGGGCCCGGATGCTGGCACAGGCCGGCACCCAAGGCTATTTATCTGATTACCGGGGCATCAGAATATCCCGGTCTGGACAAAGATTTCTGGTAGCGCACGCGACCGTCTGGAATATTCAAAAACCGGACGGAACCCCCGTCGGCCAGGCAGCCACTTTCTCCAAATGGACTTATTTATAGCATCCAGACAAATATTCGTCGTGAAGCAGCGTTAATTTTGGTTTACCGGAAAGCTGCCCGGGCGAACGAAACGTTCAATTATTTCGCCAGCTTCTTTCAAACAGGCGCCAAATGAAAGTATCCCCTCTTCATGACCGGCCATAACAATAATTTTTTGGGTTTTTACTTCTGATTCACTGAATAACCGGGTAATTTCATTGGCCATTTCAGGGGTGCCATAGGGAACTTCTCTCCTGGTCGTTGGAACCTGGTTGATTAGTTGCTTCCAAAATGCTTCGCTATGGATATGAATAACCGCTTCCACCATCGGGTCATTTTCATAAATCATAGCGTGGGTCATGGATTCTGAGGAAGCTTTTACCGGGCCTTTGCACCACACTTCGTTGGTAGAAATATTGTAATCGGTGACAGTCGTAAAATGTTCTGCCTGGATGTGTTCAATATGCCCGGTTTGTGTCCCTGAAATAATAAATTGTTTTCCTCCTACCTTTTGACTGATATTCCCGAAGCCAACATTGATATCGGGATAGTATCCGATCAGGCCCATCTGAAGAAATTTGTTGCGCCAGTGAATGAGCTCACTTAAATCTTCCTGCAAAGCAGCCGCTTTTTGCCAATAGCATTGAAATTTAATATAACCTTCGTCGATCATCTTTTCTCGGGAAACAGTTGCAAGATTCCTTCCTCACTCGCGTTGCAAATACCTCTCTCAGTAATAAGCCCTGTTACCAGCCTTGCCGGGGTCACATCAAAACCATAATTCAATGCATTGCTTGTTTCAGGCGTGAGCAGTACTTTCATGAGTTGACCATTATCGGCCTTGCCTTGTATATATTTCACTTCATCTTCACTGCGCTTTTCGATGGGAATTTCATTTAGCCCATCTTTAATATGCCAGTCAATGGTAGTGGAAGGCACTGCAACGTAAAAGGGAATGTTGTTATCGTAGGCAGCCAGTGCTTTAAGGTAGGTGCCGATTTTATTGGCTACATCACCGTGGATAGTGGTCCGATCGGTGCCCACAATTGCCATGTCAACCATACCATGCTGCATCAAATGTCCGCCAGTATTATCTGAAATGACGGTATGAGGAACCCCGTGCTGGTTAAATTCGAAAGCAGTAAGATTGGCGCCCTGGTTCCGCGGACGGGTTTCATCGACCCAGACATGCACGCTTATGCCTTTGTCAAAAGCATGATAAATGGGGGAGGTGGCTGTTCCCCAGTCAATGGTAGCCAGCCAGCCAGCATTGCAATGGGTGAGAATATTTACAGTTTCATTAGATTTATATTGACTCATCGCTTCTATCAACGCCAAACCATGTTCACCGATTTGCTTACTGATCTCAATATCTTCCGTTCTGATGCGATGGGCATTTTCCAGTAATTTCGCAATCACCGCACCCCTATCGCTCAAACCTTGTACTGCTGCTAACTGCGCATTGACTGCCCAGGATAAATTAACGGCTGTTGGCCTTGATGCATTGAGTTTCTGTGCGGCTTCCTGCAGATTCTCATTACCCAGGCCTGCAAGATACATTCCATAAGCAGCGGTTACACCAATCAATGGCGCACCCCGGACCATCATGTCTTTAATTGCATGGACAGCATCATCACTGGTTTTCAGATCAACAATCTCGAATTGATGAGGAAGTACGCGTTGATCAATGGTCTGAACGATCGAATCGTCACCTTCTTTGACCCAGATAGTATGGTAATGCTGTCCGTTCACTTTCATGTATTAATTGCCTTACATTTTCCTCTATTCCGTATTGCGTATTTTTTGCAACGCAGGATCGTTCGGTAAAACAGATTCTGCTCTCTGCAAATAGCGTTTAACTCTATTTGGCTGGTCATTAGTCTGTGCGCGCCTAATCAATTGAATGTATCGGTCAACTATTTTCTGCAATCCGGCTAGTGCGTCTGCATTATCCGGTTCCATTGCGAGAATCATTTGGTAGTATTCAAGTGCATTGTCTTCCGGCGGTGTGGTCAACCGATCTCGTTTTATGGCATTTTCAGCAGCGGCCAGATGCGCTTCGATCATTGGCGCATCAACCGTAGTTTCAGAAATGGATTGATCAACG
>BQJA01000147.1 GCA_021604405.1 Nitrosomonas sp.
GCCCGTTCCAAGCAGCACAATCTCAGGTTGGAAGGGCGTCAGGCATGCAAAATGCTCGGCTTTCATCTGTTCGAAAGTCTTGGCTTGCCAGTTTTCAATGATGTGATCAGGTAATACGATTAGACTATTTTCGTAACGTATTTGATTAATCGCGACATAGTCATTTCCATAACCTGTAATCACGTTTTGCTCGGAAAATTCAGAAAGATGTAGTTTCAATGATTACGCTCGTCACACTAGAATATTAAAATTTTTCCTGCTTTCGTGTCTTCTCTATTCATAATAAATATATAACCATCCCTGATTTTTGTAAAGAGAAGCCGGTTCATTATTCCTGATAACCAGAAAATGAACAAAGGGGTGCTGTTTCTCAATTTGTTGACTTTGCAGGTCCACAAAGTTGCCCATAAGGATTTGCCGTGTAATTGAGTGCTGTCAAGAAACGTTTTGCAGTGGGCGATTCGCTGCTTTTTTCGCGCGATTTGAAACTTCCCGTTTGGTTGAAGCATGCTTGGCTGTTTTTGTCAGACTATAAAAATGGCAACAAATTTTTGACTTCGCTGTCAGCTTACTCTATTCTTGATTTTTGTGTCATATATCAAGATATATTAATGGGTAAATCAAATTGGGGCGGGCAGCGCTCGGGCGCTGGCAGAAAGCGCGTTGCGGAGCCGACTGTTACCGTGCGTGTGCCCGTCAGCAGTAAAGAAACGATTATGAAGCTGGTGCGGCATATGAAAACGGCGTCATCTGTGCGGTTTCCTCCTTATTTGGAACCTTTATTATTGGTACAGCAATCGGCGCCCCAGTTTATTCCCCGCATGAGCTATTCGGTGCGCGCCGGTTTTCCCTCGCCCGCGGATGATTATGTTGAAAAACGCATTGATCTTAACGAAGAACTTATTCAGCACCGTGAGGCGACCTTTTTTCTCCGGGTCAGGGGGCATTCCATGATCGGCGCAGGAATTGATGATGGCGATGAGTTAATAGTCGATCGTGCCATCATACCCGAGCATAATCGCATTGTGGTTGCTGCGGTGGATGGTGAGTTGACAGTTAAACGATTTTATCACCGTCATGGTGTGGTCAAACTGCTGGCAGAGAATCCACAATATCCGGATATTGAATTCAAAAATGAGCAGGAAATGGTGATTTGGGGTGTGGTAACCAAGATTATTAAGTCGGCATGAGTACCTTTGCGTTGGTCGATGGGAATAATTTCTATGTTTCCTGTGAGCGGGTGTTTAACCCGCAGCTGGAAAAAAGGCCTGTGGTCGTGTTGTCTAATAATGACGGCTGTGCCGTCGCACGCTCCCAAGAGGCAAAAGCGCTAGGGGTGAAAATGGGTGCGCCCTGGTTTCAAATGCAAGCACTTGCCAGAAAGCACGGCATCGTTGCACTGTCGTCCAATTATACGTTGTACGCGGATATGAGTAATCGCATGATGGCCGTATTGGAGAAGTTTTCTCCCAGTCAGGAGGTGTATTCCATTGATGAGTGTTTTCTTGGTTTAGATGGTTTTCATACGGATTTAACCGCCTATGGTCAGGCGATTCGTCAGCAGGTGAAATGCTGGACCGGATTGCCGACTTGCATCGGTATTGGGCCAACCAAAACCTTGGCTAAACTTGCGAATCATATCGCCAAGAAGCAACGAGAATGGGCAGGCGTCTGTGACCTGGGAAAGTTGTCTGAGCATGCATTGAATGATTTGCTGGAACGCATTGACGTCGGGGAGGTGTGGGGTGTTGGCAGGCGTATCCGAGAGAAGCTGGTGCGCCTGGGAATCAATACCGCCCTGGATTTAAAGCGAGCCGAAGTGGCCTTCATAGGCGATTATTTTTCGGTGGTGACGCAACGTACTGTGGTGGAACTGCAAGGTGTTTCCTTGCTGCAATTGGAAGAGGTTGCACCAGCCAGGCAGCAAATCATGTGCAGTCGATCATTTGGTCTGCCGGTGACGCAGCTTACCGATCTTCAACAGGCAATCATCAGTTATACGACCCGGGCGGCGGAGAAACTGCGCCGTCAGTCTTCTCTGTGCCGCGCAGTTCATATTTCTATCCGAACCAATCCATTCCGGCAAAAAGATGCGCAATATAGCCCGGGATTAACCGTTACGTTGCCGAAAGCTACCTGTGATACGTTAAAGCTGGCACAGGCGGGGTTGTGGGGATTGCAGCGCATTTACCGGCCAGGTTGCCGTTATGCCAAGGCCGGTGTTATTCTGTTGGATCTCGTCCCGGCTGAAATACGGCAAACTTCCCTGTTTACGGATCATGAAACGGATAAAAAAAACGCGCAACAGTTAATGCAAACCATGGATGCAATTAATCAGCGGATGGGAAAAGATGCGGTCTTTCTGGCGGGGGCGGGTGTGGAAAAAAGATGGCATATGAAGCAAGGGAATAAAACACCCCGCTATACCACTGAATGGAAAGAGTTGGTGGTAGTGCAATGTTAATTGGCAAACATGGAATGTTTTCGGTGAGCAAAATATCGCTTAATCGCAGAAAACAGGCTTAAATGGCAAATCCGACTTGACATTGTCAAAAATCCACATGATAAGTACGAATAAATTATTCATCCCTGAGAAGATGCATTAATTGAAGAACAAACACTAACCTGCAGTTTTATAGAATGAAACAAAATGCTCAAAAGTTAATCGGAATGCAGAATATGGTTATAAAATGGGCGGTTAACCCCGGAACTTACAACTTAACCACAAAGTTATCCACAGATAGTGTGGACAAGCTGAATATGGGCGTTTTACAAAGAAGACAACAAAAATAATTCGCAAAGGGCTTAACGTAACTTCGTTTATTCAGAGCAAAGCGTGATGCGTTGGGAATGCAAACGATAATGACAAACCGCCCTAAAATGGGGTTTCAGCTGCACTGTAATTTAGCCGGGTTCTGGAAACAACGGGCCATGTTCACGCAGACCCGGACAGGACAAAACTTCGCCAGGAACGCCGTATGGACAGGGCAATCCGGCCATGCGTGCAAACCGCTGCTTATCTGCAGGCCATTTTGTTAAACCGGCAAGCCTGTGAAAAAAATTGATTTTTTCTGTAGTGCAGTTGCCCTCATTGACGAAGTACCATGCCGCCGCGATTATTTTTTTACGCAATTTAAACCGGTTTTGCCAAATCGCTTGCTATCACCGGTATCTTTGTTTCGATTATGGCAATATTTTTGCAGGGCAGTCAGCACCATGTCTGTTGGCACGCTGATCCCATCCGGCGAATCTACGCATTGCATGACTTCAGGCGGCGGGTTCATTGCTGCTGACACGGCATTGATTTATTTTATGTATGTAATATAAATGTAAAAAACAGGCTGTTTTCACTTGACATTTCCCAATAATCCACATTCCTTACTAATTTTAATCATTTATCACCGGGAAGCACCCCGGCGTGCAGGATTAACATATAACATCATGTTTTACAACACGTAATAAATCGTTCAATTATTAATCGGATTAATAAATATTGTTATATAAAGGCAGGTTAATACCGGAATTTACATATTACCCACAAAGTTATCCACAGAAACTGTGGACAAGACAACCGTTATCACTGTCTGGTGCTGTTGTCATTTTAGCGAAACCATATCAATGCCCAGACGAAGCGTATAAACCCCATGTAATGTCCGGCCATTTTTTTCATCCCGCGAATATTCTTCTGTAATGTCTGATTTTATTAAAGAAACACGCAATCAAATGACACGCTTGACAGGCAAGCCGGTCCATTCAAAAAACGCCGACATGTTTCGAAGCATCTGGCATAAACCGGTCCATGAAACATCCATCGTCGGTGAAAATTTCCCGTTGATCATTGCTCAGTTCCGTTCTACTATTCATCCCAACGCATAATAAACCACGATTTTCATAGCGCATGACGAAATGTCAACAGAACCTGGTATTTATATCAATTGTCGTGGGGGTGATCTATTTGAATTAATGCCGGCAAATGAACCGGGTGCGCCTGGCTTCTTTACATGGACGACAGCCCTGGCGTTAATGCTGAAAACTGTCAGCCATCAGTTTGCTGAACCGGGCAGTGTGATATGGTGGCCTGCCAGGTGGTCCAGCAATAAATAAAACAGGACAAACACTCTTAATAAACCGCATTCCAAAGTGTTTTTGCTGGTTTATGGATGCTTAACCTAATCAATAACCGCTTGCCGTTAAATTGCTTCTTCGTCGCGGAAGCGTTGCTGAATTTCAAGTATCTTGTCGGTGTTTTTGAGCATGGCGTCGACACAATCACGATCCAGTTTGGTGTCAGCCAATCGTTGCAACATGGCAAAAGCCTCGTCATTGCTCCAGGGCGCTTTATATGCACGGCGTGAGGTAAGTGCATCGAATACATCGGCAACCGCGCTGATGCGCGATTCAATGGGAATTTCATCGCCTTTCAGACCTCTGGGGTAGCCGCTGCCATCGATTGCCTCATGGTGAAACTCGGCAATATTACGCATGATATTGACATGGCCAAATGTGCCCAGACTAAAATCTTTAAGCACCGCATCAATGATTTCGCGACTTTTCTCCGGATGTGTTTTCATAATTTTGAATTCTTCATCATTAAGTTTGCCGGGTTTGCGTAAAATGTTGTCCGGAATACCGATCTTGCCGACGTCATGCAGAGGGGAGAACAGGAAGATATGCTCGATCTGTTCATCACTGATATTGTAGCTTGGTGCAAGTTCACGGGCGATGAGGCGAGCATAGTGAGCGGTGCGGTCAATATGTGAACCGGTTTCAATGTCACGGTAATGCGTCATGTTGCGTGCTGCCTGTACTGCTGCCATTAGCGTGCGGATGGCTGTTAACTCATTAATAACCATTAAGGAAATCAGGTGACCATAGATGTCAATCTGACGTAATGTCTTTGGCCCAAATGGATGAGGCTGAAGAGAGTTGAAAAATAAAAAACCAATAAATGTGCCGCTCTGATAGAGCGGCATGGTGTAACTGGCCCGGTAGCCTTTGGCTGCCACGCGCTTGGTATGTTCATGTGTGCCTTTGGCGAAAATATTTAGATCCTGCACCAGGCGCGGGCGACGATGTTGCATGATGGCGCGTAGTGACGGTGCGGCACCAAGCGGTGTTTCATAGGCAGCGATTGGGCTGTCATCACCTTCGGTGCTATGGGTGTAGGTCTTGAGCGTATCGGTTGCTTCATCGAAAAGCGCGATAGCCAACCTGTCAATGAAAGAAAAATCATCGCGGATTGTTTGATGTAGAAAACGCAATTTGTCTGATAGTGGCAGACTTTCATGCAATTGAGCCAGCGTGTCCTGATGGGTAAACAGGTCCTCTTCTTTTTGCGACATAAGCAATTCTCTTTGAATAAGCTGATGGCTTTTTTGTCAGATTAGTGAATGGTACTGCAAAATCTAGCCTTTGCAAGGCTGCAAGGAACATATCATATCTTAACGCCAGGGGTCGCCGTAAATAGCCGGCAAGAGTTTTAAGCCGTTTTCAGAATTTCTGAATTGCGCATTGGGCGTGATCTGGTATAGCCAATTCTGGTTGTGCCATGTCTGTGGGTATGCGCACGTCGGGTCATGCGGACATATACCAGAAATTCTGACGATTATTTTTTTGTGGCGATGGCTTTTCGTAG
>BQJA01000148.1 GCA_021604405.1 Nitrosomonas sp.
TTCAGGCGAAGGACAGGAACATGTTTCTGTTTTCCCATTCTCGGTCGGTGAAGGCAGACCCATTGACTGGCTAACCATCGCGCCGATAATCGCTCTTGTCGCAGCCGGCGCATTCTTCTTCATGCGCAGCCGCCGCAAACCGGAAGATGATGCGACAGCAACATAATCAAACAAAGCGATTTGCTTTGAATCGTCATAATTAGAGAACGTACGTCGGCAACATTACTGTACGTTTTCTTTTCGCGTGCCTACAGTTACGCTAAAATAACGAACTTTATTATCTATAAAACTTTCGTAATCATTTGAAAAAAAGTAAGATTGCTATATGAACCCATGAAATTCATCATAGTCTAACATTATAGATATTTTTAATAACAAAAGAGGCATCGCATGAAACAATATTCTCACCCAGTCCATTCATTTAATTGGCGAGCAGCTATTGCGGTTACGTTAGCTTTTCTTTTAATGAGTATATGTAATGGCGCAGCATTTGCGCATGCTAAACTCGTCAAATCAGACCCACCCAACCGCGCGACACTGAATGTTGCGCCGGAACATATTCAACTCTGGTTTAATGAGGAAATAGAAGGAAATTTTGCATCGATTTCATTAATTGATGCAGATGGTAATACTGTGACAGATGCAAGTCCTGAAACAGTGCCGGATGATTTAAAATCAGTGGTTTTACCGTTGTCAGAAATTCCACCGGGCAGATATACCGTCAACTTTCGTATAATGTCAACAGATGGCCATGTTGTCGAATCAGATTATAACTTTACTTTGAAAAACACAGAGTAGTTGCAATGATAGAAGTTGTCGCTGCGTTTGCGCGCTGGTTTCAACTTACGGCAAATATAACTGTCCTGGGCAGTTGTGTATTTCTTGCCATTATCGGAAATGTCCGAAATTCTTTGACAAGACCATGGATAGAACGGATTGATCGGTTTTTTCCATGGCTCGTCATTAGTACGTTAGTAGGGTTATTGCTTATACTGGTAACGACGGCTGGTCAGGCAAGTGGTAGTCTTATTAATGCAGTAAAACCGGATGTTTTACTGGGTGTTCTACAAGACACCAGAATGGGGCACATATGGCTTGGACGCGTTACGCTAGTCCTTGTTCTAATGGCATTTGTACTTTATTTTCGCAATAAAACGCGAACGCGCTGGCGATATCTACTTTGTGCAACATTTGCCACTTTTCCATTAATCGCTGGATCGTTAGCAAGCCATACTGCTGCAGAAGAGCTATCATTTATAGCTGTTTTGCCTTACGCCTTGCATATCATCCTTGCAGGTATATGGCTGGGCGCGCTGCCTGCTCTTCTTTTCATGTTGTCTGTTTTTATTAAACAGGAAAACAGTACGACAAATACCACAGTCAAACAAACTTTTCAGCGCTTCTCGAGTATCGCATTCCCAATCATGTTATTGATTGTGGTAACGGGCTTTATCGTGGCCGATCGCACATTTGACGATAGTTATGCTGCAATCTTTGCAACGCCATATGGGTGGATACTCAACGCAAAATTAGTGATTCTTGCAATTATTCTAATGATCGCTACAAGTGTCCGCTCAAATTGGCTGCCAAGGCTTATACAAAGTGAAGGCGCTGAACGCGCCCTCATTAGTGCAAAACATATACTTAAATTAGTTCGGGTTGAGTATATTCTCGCGTTAGGATTATTACTGCTAGCAACAATTTTATCAAACACCACACCAGCCAAGCATGCGCCAATAGATGAATGGCCTTTGCCATTCCGTCTGTCATTTGATGCAACTTGGGGAGTAACCAGCGTAATGATCCAATTCTGGATTGGTGTTACGGTATTTCTCACAGCATGTGCGGCAATTCGCTTGGGACGCATAAAGAAATGGAATTTAAAACGCTTAATATTCATTCCACTCGCACTGATGATTACGTCATTAGCGATTGCATTGCCACCTATTGCAATCGAAGCGTACCCTGAAACATACCAGAAAACACCCGTTCCCTATGATGCTGTTTCCATCGCAAACGGTGAAAAATTATATCGTGAAAATTGCGTCGCATGTCACGGACCGCAAGGAAAAGGAAATGGTATTTTGTCCAGAACATTGTCAACATTGCTACCGGACATGTTGATGGAACCGCATGTTGAAGCGCATACAGCCGGCGATTTATATCACTGGATAACCTTTGGAATGGAAGACACTGATATGCCGGGCTACGCAGATAAACTCACGGAAGAAGACCGTTGGGATCTGGTGAACTTTTTTCATGCATTATACAGGGGCTATCAGTCGCGCATTATAACGCCAGAAATTGTTCCGAATAAACCATTTATTATTCCACCAAGCTTTTACTATGGGACAAATGATGGCTCAGGAGGCGTGTTACAAGATTTCAGAGAACAAAATACAGTTCTACTCGTGTTATTTTCATGGCCAGAATCAAAGGACAGACTTAAACAATTAAGCGTGGCCTATGAAAAATTTAATAAAAAAAGCACGGCCATTCTTGCTGTACCAAAAGGAAATATTGATATAGAAACAATTGAGCAAATTGCGAATGTGATGCCTTTCCCAATTGTAACGCAAGGCGCCGCTGAAATTGTCAGCAGCTATGCTTTATCCCGACGCACACTCAGTCATCCGGATATCATTGGCTCAGGAAAAGTACCTGATCATATGGAATTCCTGATCGATCAACATGGATATTTGCGCGCACGCTGGATACCTTCCGCGGATGAATTTAAGTGGAATGATATTGACGCGCTCATAAAACAGATCAGCCTGCTTAATCAGGAAAGTATAAAAATACCACCACCCGATGATTATGTTTACTAGTAATGCCGAAACGCTTTAAAAACTGTTCTTTCCTGTAACGCTCTTGCTTATCAGATGCAATATTTCTGGAGAATCGTAACTACAGTCGTTGACAGCGTCTCTCTGCCAACAGGTTAGTCTGGCATTTGCTCGGCTTTGGTGAACCAACGCAGAACACTGACATACAAAAGCGCACATAATGCAGTATTCTCTATCAATGAATGAGCTGTCATTTTCTAGCACTCTGTGGCATGAAACTATTGCAAGCACTGCAAACAAAATTGTACTTACCATGATGCCCAGAACCATTCCTTGCACCCGCGTATTCGCTGACCGAATGTCAATGCTGCGCTTTTAAGTTCCTAATAGCTACTGACGTCATATTCGCCAGTACATACAATAATCGTAAGCGTCTGTTGCAACCGTCTAGAATTATTTTCGATTTAATGCTTTAATAAATTCTGCTGTTAATGGCAACAATTCATCGATACGGCTATTAGACCAGGCTGGAAGTTTTTCAAGTGTCTCCTTGAGCCATGCTGCTGGATTGAGGTCGTTCAGTTGCGCGGTGCCAAACAGGATTTGAATAGCAGCAGTCCGTTGACCGGCGCGCTCAGATCCGACAAAGAGCCAATAATTTTTGTTATGGAAACATTTTCATAACAAAAATTATCCGCGGTTCGCAGTTATGGAAGGTAACGGTCATTAGCACTGAACCGATTGAGTAAAATCCGTTGCTATATCAGGATGTTGTGGCATTGATTTCGTTCTACCCACCGGTTCAGACGTGCCACCAATCTCGCATAACTACAGGCTCTGCAGGAACTGCAATACTTTATCCTTGGGTTTGTATCGTAGTGTTTTGTCTGGGACGGTGTCTGCAGAGTTTTTAACGCCCGTTCTTTCATCGCCAGATCGGCTTCGACGTACCGATGTGTCGTCATGGGGCTTTCATGACCAAGTCACAAAGCAATGACGGTGATGTCGACACCTGCTTGCAGCATATGCATAGCAATGGAGTGCCGAATCAGGTACAGGAAAATTCGTTGTTTGTGCAGCTCCGGGTATTGTTGGACCGCATGTTTAGCCGCCAACTTCAACCGTTCGGTAAGGCCGATACGCGTCATGTGTCCACCAGACCGATTCGGAAACAGCGGTTCTTCGTGCGGCCGGGGGGTATGCTCGCAACCAGCGTTTGAGTTGTGCGGCGGTATCTGACCACAGTGGAACGAACCGTTCCTTACGGCCCTTGCCGTGAATACGGACTGATGCGCTGGGTGCTAGCGTAAGATCACCCACCCGCATCCCGGTCAGCTCGGATACACGCGCCCCGGTGTTGTATAGCGTGAAGAACATCACGCGATCACGTTGTCCAGCCCAGGTGTTTCGATCTGGTGCGGCGAGTATGGCTTCTATGTGTTCACGGGAAAGAAACCCAATGAGCGGCTGTTCGAAGCGTTTCATTGGGATTGCTAGCACAGACTGCGCCACCGCCAGGGCGGAAGGCTCCTGAAAGGCGACGTAGCGCATGAACGAGCGGATCGCAGCAAAGCGTATGTTGCGGCTGCGGATACTATTGTGACGTTCCACTTCGAGGTATCTGAGAAAGTCTAGGATTAGTGTCGCACTCAGGTCTTCGAGCGCCAGGTCATTAGGTTGTTTACCCAGCTGTCGATGGGTAAATGCCAACAACAGCCGAAAAGTGTCGCGATAGGCGGCCACAGTACACGGGCTAGCGTGCAGTTGTTGCATCAAACGCTGTACAAAAAACTGCTGCAATAAGCAGGAAAAGCTCAGTGGTGATAATGTGCTCATGATTCACCTCCTGGACGATGCTCAAGTCGCTGGGCTGCCAGAGCTAGCAGCTCAGGAGTTGCCGTCAAGTACCAGTATGTGTCGGTGACCTTGGCATGTCCGAGGTAGGTCGATAGCGCCAGGATATGACGATCAATATCGAGTCCTTCCGCGTACCAGCGTTCGAGCCGATGGCACGTGAACGAGTGGCGTAGATCATGGATTCTCGGAACGGGATGGCCGCCGCGGGAACGCCACTTCAATCGTCGCCGCAGACACTGAAATGCATACTCCAGACTACGGGTCGATGCGGGCCTACCATAGTCGAAGACAAAGAATGCATCGATATTGGCGGTCAAGGGATCGTGATTGCGTCGTTGTACGTAGCGTTGCATGGCGTTGGTTGTGGTGGAATGCAATGGCACCCAGCGTGATTTGCCGAACTTGGCGTGGCGGATATGCAGCAGCCCACGCTTGAGATCGACATCCGCGCGCATCAATGACGTGGCCTCCGAGATCCGCAAGCCCGTCGCAGCGATAAGCCCAAAGAGCGTGGCGCAGCTCGCGCCACGCAAGCCGCCCGGTGGATGCAAATACTCGCAGGCTGTTAATAACGCACTGATCTCGGCATCTGTAAAAATGTGCGGTGTCAAGCGACGATGCGCAGGTCCAAAGAACTTACCCGGTGGGATCTCAGTCGCTGGATCGAACTGCTGGCAGTAGCGAGCAAAAGGACGTAACAGCTCGATGCGCCGAGCGGCGGTGAGCGATGTTGACTGACAAGACGCGTTGGCCCACTGTGCAGCCAGTTTCACCGTCAGCGGCCCCCGATGGCCCGCGTGTTCGGCAAAGCGTGCGAATCGTAGCAGTTGAGCGCCCTCAATCGCTAGCGCGAAATCCGCCTGGCGGCGATGGTTCAGATAGGACGCAACCATTGTGGTCATTGACTCGGGCATATTCATACCTGCCTCCCTGGCCACGGCAGGG
>BQJA01000149.1 GCA_021604405.1 Nitrosomonas sp.
CGTCGCAACGCTTGGGCTCACTTGGCGCAAGCGCGCTCAGCGCTCGACGCAGGCTTTCATCGCTGACAAGCTTGTCCATGCCAAGTATCCGTGGCGCCACTTCATCTCCGCGTAATCCGCCTATATGTGCATAGCGCCGTTACCCATCCAGTATCGATAGCAACCATGTGCCCAGCAAATCAGTCACTGCAGGCGCATTGGGACTGGTGTAGGTGAGCGGGCATCCTTCCACCCAACGGGCAAATAATCCGGTAGCTTCCAGAAACTCAGCAAAAAACGCCAGTTGACCCATAGCCGTAGCACTCTCGCCTTCATCCCAACGAACATGAAATCGACCACCAGGCGTCGACAAACGCAACGCTTCCGAACTTTGCATCATTCCCTGGGTAGCATCAGTAACTGCCTTCACTAGCATTTTTTGCTCAAATTCCTTTTCACCCATTGGGTGGCTCCTTTAATTGATCATAAAACCTTTACAGTACTATAATTGAGTTATTTTTTGTAGGCTTAACCGAGGAAAATAGGATAATCTGTTTGTAAAGCACAACTAATTCCATAGCACCTCCATTCAGTTTATACTTACCAATGGAAGGTAGTGGATGCCGAAACTGAAAAGACCTGAAGGCAACAAATCGCCAACGGCCTGTTTAAATTGCGCTATCAATGGAAGCAATCCGGGCTCGAGTCAGTTCGGTAGGTCACGTTAGAGTACGGAATCGAGTCACCAAAAATTGTGCGACCTTTTCCCGCCACCTTTTACCACAGAGTTCCTTTCATTATCAGGAGTGGCGTCTACCGCTATGAACGATAGAGATTATCATATAGAAGGGGTGGTTTTATGTCATCTAAGCAATTCATTTCAGCAGAAGAACATTTAGCTAAACTTGGGGTTACAGTTCAACAAGCACAAGATTTTATTAATAACAATGTAGGTCGTCCCGAGATAATATTTGAAGCTGCTGATCAGTTTGGCGTAACAAACAATATGCTAAGTGAAATCACAAATATTTCGATAAATAATGTTCGTGATTATTTTACAGTGAATGGGAAAGATAGCAACAAACTTGATCGAACTAGCATATTAATCAATTCAGATACAAGTGAATTAGAAATTCTGATTGATTTCAATAATAATTCTAGCTTTCTGTCGAATGCCGCTCTCGGTGAAGCTGTACTTCCGCTACTTTTCAACGTAGTGATTTATGGCCCTACTTTTGGACCAATCATATCTTTACAATCTGCTGATGGTATCTATGATGCAGAAGAATTAGGAGTTGGACATCTAGGTAATATACCAGCAACTAATGAAAGTATTGAATCTTTATTTTATGGCACACTCATTAATATATTCACGGCACTTGATGAATCTGAATTGAATCAAATCAACACATTTCCCGAGGATGGTGATCTTAAAGGATTTCAGGCACTGCTTATTAATGCACTAAGTGAACCACCTTCACCTGTTGCATGGACTGATGAGGAATTGGCTAATCAGGTGGCACAAAAAGCGGCTGAAATTATTAATGAATACTGGATTGGTGAGACCGAGCTTGTAGGTGTACTTGATCTTAGCTTTCTAGGACTAGCGACAGCTTAGTGACAGCTTAGTATCTGGATATAATAAAGTGAAAATTTTATAAGCATAGGGAACTATAGTTCCCTATGCTTATGTTAATAGAATAAATATTGGCACTTTTTGGTCAATCGAACAATCGATATCAACAATTTTTATCAAATATGTTATGACATTTGCCATAAGCATCACAAACCTCTACCCAACAAGGATTCGTTCTGTAAGCAGACGCTTGAAACGCACTGATAGATCCTTTTTCTGAGATGGGTTGTGGTAAAGTTGTTGGTACTCGTTTATAACCCTTACTTTCATTTATAAATAGCTTTATCTGATCAGTACCAAAACCCAACGCAAAAAATAAGACCAAATTATTTACATCTTTTCCTAGCATCTCAAGTTGGGTAGCAAGTTCTGGCGGTATACTACTTGAAACTTCTTTTGACTGACTATATTCTTGCGTTACGGAATTTGACTCTTGTCTAACCGTATTTCTACAGATTAATTCTATTTGGCTGTCAATTTTTATAAAATTACAGAACTGAAAATTTTCGTCTATAAAAACAGGTTGCACAATAATGGATGTCATGTTTTCTAATTCTGTAGCAGGGATCCACCCCTTTTTGTTTAATATAGTTTTATTGCCCATTACGGTTGCATTATGCCTGTAAATCGCTGTTTTACTTGTATTGCCGTCCACAAGCACAATAGCACCTATTTTCATGTCTGCCAATTCCTCAAGGTCTTTGCTAAGTTGAAACGACAGTATACGATTTTCACAGCCTGTGAGTACAAATGCTAGTAAAAGAAATAAATTTATTTTTGTTAATTGATTAACATACATCTTTTCCCTCCTTTTAAAAATTGAAAGTCACTCTTGCAAAAATTGTTCTTGTGGGCACAAAACGCGCATTTACGGGTTCCGCTAAATTGAAGTTGGCATTTCGATATAAAAAAGATCGGTTAAATAGATTTCTGGCTTCCAGGCTTAAAATGCCTCTTCGATTGGAAAGCCGGTAACCGATAGCCGCATCTAGAAGAAAAAAATTCTCGATACCCTCATTTAGAGTCCTTTGGCGATTAACTTCCTGACGTACAAATGTGCCGGTTAAGTTTGTGAACAAACCTTGCGGACTAAAATAATTGATGCTGATGGGAACACTGAACGTATCAATCTGGTGCGGCCCAAACGGAATGGGTTCTCGCGAAAATTGTTCAAATTGCGCCTCTGCTTTTGTGGTCCAGTTTTGATGTAACGTGCCATACAAATAACCGCGGTACAAGTTTTCTTTCTGCTCTTCAAAAACAACACTATTGCTACCGTTACTGCTGACAAATTTGGGAACTTGTAAATCACGGCTCGAAATTTCAAAACCATAAAATGCATTATTTCCATAGTGCGCATCAAGCCCAATTCCGAGGCGTTGGGATATAGTGCCGTTTAAATCATCGAACAGTTGATTCAATCCAGCAACTTGAGTAGGTTCGATAGTCCGATTGGTAACTAAAGGTGTTTTAATGCCTTCAACCCAGGCAAAACGTAGTCGCACATTTTTGGCAATATCCCATTGCAGGCCCAATTTGGGATTAAATCGACTTTTTGTAAAACTTCCATCTTTGTATGCATCGTAGTTAAAGCCGATTGTCGCATTTAGATTCGGGTTAAGGTTTAGATTGGCATATATATATCCATTTGTCTTGTCGTTATTAACATCAGTGACTTCGCAACAAGTAACCAAATCTAATAATATATTTCTTCTTTGTTGGTTATCATGAATATTTAAGCGATATATACCAGAGCCGGCTAGTAAATTAAACCAATTTCCATTGATTTGATATTGAAACTCAGCCTGATATCCTTCATTCTTTCCAAAAGTCTCAAGATTTTGGTTGCCGAAAAGAAAATTTTTGTCTCTGGCTTTTCGATTCACATACTGTGCTGATACGATAAAATTATGATTGGGTGTAAAGCTGTACCGGACACCTATGCGGGCTGCATCTTCATCAATTTTTCGACGGAACCGATTTTGCGGTGCTCTTGGATCATCAGAATCCTTATCAAAATCCAGCAATAAATTTCCCTGATCAGTTTTGCGAGTACGTAATTCCGCCTGAACATTGAGTTTGGGTGTTACAGCATGCTGTATAAACGCGTTAAAAATATCGTGATTCTGATCATTATTAGTCCGAAACCCATCGGTTTGATAATGAAATTGGCCCAGACTGACTGAAGTACGTTCGTATAGCTTTGAAAATACAATTTCTTCACCAAACGTACTATTGCTTCCAACGAGTCCGGAAGCAACCAGTTGTGATTTGTTACGCTCCATCAATGGTGTAAATTCATTAAAACCTACTGATGCAGGGCCGGTATTGGTGATGATGTTTAAATCCGCCACGGCCAAATGCGGTTGCACTGGATTGACATTGATCGGTTGCAACAGTTGCGCTTGTAGCAGTTCGCTGACGCGGGCGGCTTCATGTCGAGGAATATTGGCATAAGTATCCGAAAGAAATCGATGCGCGGATGAATTAGAAGGATCAAAACTTAACGATTTGGCGGCTTCCATCAGGGCGCGCTTTTCAAAGCCCAGGTTATCGTAGATGCGCGCAAGACTGGAGCTGCGTCCGGCCTCGTCCTGATCCAGCAGTAGTTTGGAACGATACACCGCGCGGTTATCATTGAGTTCAATCGACTTTTGGATGTCCTGCAAAGCTTCTACCGGCCGGTTTTGTGTTTGCTTCTGAATCGCATCATAAAACCACGGGGTCGGATCATTTGGGTCGCGTTGCTTGGCCATGTCAAACTGGGTACTGGCCAATGGATAGCGTTTTTCCTCAAAATACGCTTTACCCAGATAGCTGCGGATCAATGAATTGGCCGGGTCCAGGCTGACGGCAATTTCCAGTGCTATGCGCCCGTCCTCGAGTTCGCCTTCGCGGATCAATGCCAAGCCCAGACCAAGCCTTGGCATCGGGTCTGCCTGGTCAAGCTTTATCGCCTTTGCAAAGACCGCTTTTGCAGCATGTGTGTCAATTTGCAGTAAATGCGCAAAGCCAAGGACAGTCTGCGTTTTCGACAACGCGGGATTTAAGTTAACCGCCTGGCGTGCCGACTCAAGGGCATGATCCAGTTTGCCGGTCGACATTTGCAATTCAGCCAATCGTGCCCAAGCCAGGGCGTTTTGCGTGTCAATTTTTACCGCTTCTTGGACGCTGGCAAGCGCCTCCTCAATTTCGAAATGGGCTTGTTGTGCATAGGAAAGCGCCAATTTTGCCGTTGGAGATGTTTGATCCAGCTCGACGGCTTGAGTAGCCAGAGCCAGGGCTTGTGCCTTATCATTCTGCACCACGGCGATAATGGCCGTTAAGGCATACGCATCGCTGTTATCTGTATCAAGCTCAAGTGCTTGTTCAATCGCAGCTTGAGCTTCTTCAACGCGTCCAACGGATAATAGCAGCCCCGCGAGGTAGTTCAAGAAATGAGCGGTCCGTGTACGCTGCGGCGCCGCATCGAGTTCAGAGATTGCATCGAAAAGGTGACCTTGCCAGTAAAGTTCAACCGACGCTTGTAATTCCGGCCATGCGGGATCAGCGGATAGTTTCTCATCCAACCGATAATCAATGATGGTCGGGTAATACAGCGCCCATTGCACCGCATCGGTGGGACTGATAATGGCTGTTTTCTGTGGCGCTGCATTTTCATGGACAATTGCTGCTTCATGATCGGCCAATACCAGCGCTCCCCAATCATTACTGACAGATACCTGTCCTTCGTAATTAACCAACTGCGTACTGTCTTCGTCAACACTGACAAAAAATTCGGTACCTTCAACGCCTGCATTGACAAACGGCGTTGTTATTTTGAATGGTTTCGGTGTGCGGGTCAGAATATGTAGTGCGCCGGTGAATAAATCAATCAGCGAAGTGGTTTGGTCTTCAACCAATTCCGGAAACAA
>BQJA01000150.1 GCA_021604405.1 Nitrosomonas sp.
ACCGGTATGATATCGCTGTTGCTCAGGGTGCCTGCCACTGACCCAGCACTTACATCTACTGGCGGTTCTACAGGACCGAACAGAAAAGACACGACGGGTCCATTCACGCCCGCGGACGCACAATGTAGATGCGCCTGTATAATACCGGTGCCGTTGCTTACTGCGAGACTAAACTGCGCACTCGTTAACGCCTTATCAAATTCAACTTCAATTGTGCCGGTCGTATCTGTAACAACACCGCCCGCTGGCGTGGTGACCTCTTGCGCGCCGCTTAGCTCTGCTTCGAATTTCAATTCATTAGCAACAGTGACAACACTGAAACCAAACAATAGAATTGCCGTAAGAAACAGATTAATATAGACTTTCTTCATGATCTTATCTCCTAAATAGCCATCTTTTAACGATGGAACTTCCTGTAAAAAAAGCACAACAATCCAAAATAATTACGTATATTAGGATTAGACCTTATTAGCATGTTTTACCTCTGACAGCAAGGCTTTTATCATGGATATAGTCATGCCCATCGAGCGGATGCTTTTGCTTTCTGACAATCTTTTATTAAGCGATAGAACACAGTTGTGATCCAGTTAATAACGCGGCTCAATTGATAGGCCGCACATTTTTATCTGCCGCCTTGGTCTGCCCCTCAGTAGTCGGCGGAACGACTTGTTCCCAAAGCAGATTGTTAACTTCATTGTACTGAATCGGATCGGCGGAAAGTATAACAACCAAACGCAATCCATCGCTGAAATATGGATCCCCGGTCAGGTTGTATGCGGGATCAGAGCGCGTGGCCGCAAACGCCCCCGTGACAAATCCGAATCGCTTAACAAAACCTTCGGCCAGTAAACTGTGGAACAAATACTCACGTGTCAAATCGATTTCGGGGTCGATGATGTGCGTGGTCACCGACGGCGACTTCAAACTAAGCTTGATACCGATATCGCGGCTCACTTGCCCGATCCAAACTTGCCGGCCTTCATGCAAAAATGGTGCAAGCCACAGTCGCATATGATTGCGCTGCGCGATCGACTCACGCGCGCGCTGCAGTGCAAAATCCTGTTTGCGCCCGAAAGCGTATAGACTGCTGACTGGGGCAACAGGGTAACTGGCGTCGGAAATGGCTGCACCGACCACCCGCCGGATGCTTCGCAGCGTGATCCGGTGTGTAAATGACCAGCCGCTTCGCGATAACGAATTTAATACGTCAGTGGCTTCGCCGACAATTACAATATTGAGCGGATCGCCGTTTTCCTCACCTAGGGCTTCGGTCGCACAACATGGAAGATCCTCCAGGGCACTGCGCAGTTCGTAGATATCCAGATCGGGAAGAGGCATTCCGCCGTAGGTTTTTTCCGTATCCAAACGCTCATAGTCGAAATCACCGTCGGGCAGTGGTAAGGCAAATCCAGCACGCACTTCTAGATAGGAATTGGCGCGGGTCGAAACTGTGTCCGCAACCACGGTTTGACGCTGAATATCAGCTTGAAAAGCATCCTGAGCCAAACGGATATCAACATAACGACCACCCACCGCCCTGGGCAGAAATACGAAACCCTCGGTAATCATTTCGGACCGCATCAATATACGAATCGACTCGTCACGATAGTACTGGCGAATGTGCTCGAATTCACCCCTCGGAATCTGGTTTTTCAACAGCATCGCAGCCTCGTCAGCCGAATAAAAATCCGGATCAACGGTATTCCGGATAAACCACAGGTTATATGGCGATCCGTTTCTGACACTAATCCACAGGGCCTGCAAACCGCTCTTACCCAGATTGGCACCGAAATGCGTGCGCGCCTGCTCATCGGTAAGAATCGCCACAGAAATGGCGACATCTCCGACTTTCTTGGTCTGGATGCCCGTCAGATCATCTGGAATCCTGAGCGGATTTAAGTCAAGTGTGGCACAGCCACCGAGTACAAACAGTGCGACAATCAATACGCATAGTTTGTGCAGACGACGAATTGCAATTTTGTCAAGAACCATGGATACAAAAATACGGCAAATTTGTTCTATTCATGAATAACACGATTTAATAGTATTTTTAGGCACTGTACTAATAGTAATTGCACTGTACTAATAGTAATTTCGATATGAGCTGACAGTCGGTTTTCGGCCAAAAGCGGTCATCCAGTTGTTCATCATGTGTGCTGTATCTGCTGGAATAAACATAGTTAAGGGCACCAGGAAACCTTAAATCTAATTTATTTAATGCGTTTCTCGCATTTGATTTAAAACATTTGTATTAATGATGACTTATTTATTAATCTTTAAAGTAAAAATTATAGCTGGGAATATTTTAGTTATGTAGCTAACAGACGTCAGTGATAGAACTGTATTAATGTATTGCACGTGGTGACGATGGAGTGACCGCAATTTAATATAGGAGAATTCACATGCAAGTAATTTCACCACTCACGCACGGATATCTTGATTTGACTTTGAACCAGATCAGCGAGCCTTCTATTATGCCCCGGTCCTGGATATTCCAACACCGCGATGGCCCACGAACGATGCCGCAACTCTTGGAATTTCATCACTTGAAAGTATTTCTGTAACAATTCAGGAAAGGGGCTGGACCTCACAATCTGGCATACGCCTTTAATATATTTAAACTGAACAGTATATCGGGGCGACTTGTAATCCCCATAACAATCTTGCTTTATCAACTAAACAAGAATTCAACATAAATCTCTAAAGGAGAAACAACAATGACAACATTGATAATCGGTGCCCTGGCGCTAGCTCTCTTTCAATTATGGTTATTGCCAGCCACCTTGAATATCAAAAATATGGCTTACATGCTAAGCAGCCGTGATAATCCGATAGAGCCCTCGATGCTTCAAGGTCGTGTGTCACGTGCCGGTGTTAACCTGCAGGAAAGTCTGCCAGCATTCCTGGCGCTTGCTTTATTGGTCAGCATTCAACAAGTTGATTTAGCCCAGGCAGCAACCATTTGGCTGGGCTTGCGTGTACTTTACATCCCTTGTTACTTGCTCAACATCATCTATGTACGCACCCTGGTGTGGTTAGGTTCCTTAGGTTGCCTGATTTACATGGTCAGTAAACTCATCTAGCCAATTTATGGAAAAATAAGTACGAAATAACACTATTAAATTAAGATCATACATGAATTTATTTAACCCCGATAATTGTTTTAAAGGAAATTATTATGAGAACGATTAGTCAGATTGTCGATGACGGCACGGTGACGCCTGAAATTGAAGGAAACTTCGACCTGATAAAAAAGGCATTAAAATCACCCTTTACGCCAAATTTTTTCCGGGTTTGGGCCACTTCACCTGAGTCGTTAAAAGGCATATGGCCGGTAATGAACCATATATTGACAAGTGGCCGGGTAGGACGCCGGCTCAAGGAGATGATTTTTGTTGCTATCTCATCATTAAAGGGCTGCCATTACTGTGAAACAGCACATCATGCATTTTGTCTGCATATTGGCGTTACACCTGAACAAATAGACAGTCTAATTAACAATTACACTGCAGAAACATCGAGCCCAAAAGAGAAAGCTGCTATAGATTTTGCTGTCGGGCTCGCAAAAGATTCTCATTCTTCCAGTGAACAGGATTTCCAAATGCTAAGAGAACTTGGATTTGATGATGAAGAAATTATGGAGATTATTGCTATGTCAGGTATGAGTGTTTTTTATAATCATTTGGCGAATGCAACCAAAATAAATATTGACGAAGGATTCACTAAGAAAATCTCAAGGAAATAAAGCGCTCCGCTGTAAACAGCGGTAAACTCCAACAATGGTTATATACAAGAAATTAAACGATGTTAATCCGGCACTCATATAGTTTGAAATGGTTTTTAAAAATTGAAGGATGGTATATCCTATTTTTTATCATCTATGGGAGCGCCATTTGTGTTCTCAATTTGTACCCTTTCTTTGAGGATTACACGCTTCCGGTTTCTGTTATCGGTTTTCTTGGAATCGCTGTAGCCATTCTTTTAGGTTTTCGAAATAACTCCGCGTACGAACGATTCTGGGAGGCTCGAAAAGCTTGGGGTGATTTAACCAACGCCTCCCCGATATTTTTCATTACAAGTAATGACATACATTCGACCACCACAAAATCAGGTACAAGAGGCGCCTAACGTGGGCGAAGTCCATCAAAAAATACTCTTTCGGCATTTGGCTTTTGTGAATGCATTACGGATACAACTCCTAAACGATTCGCGTTGGGATGAATTAAAGCCATGGCTCCCTGATGATGAATTTCAAAGGTTAGAAGGGGCAGTTAACAAGGCCACCCAGTTAAATCGTCTCCAAGCGCAACACATTCGTGATCTCCATGAAACAGGCTGGATCACTTCACAATGGTATGAAGCAGGATTGTTAGAAACGCTCAAGGAGGCTTATCGATGCCAAGGAATCAGTGAACGTATTAAAAACACGCCGCTCCTCCGTCAGTATAGTTTTTTTACTAAACACTTCGTTTGGATGTTTGTTTTATTGTTACCACTTGGTTTAGTGCAGCATCTAGACTGGCAAATGATACCTGTCTATGTCGCCTTGGCGACAGTTTTTACAACTACGGAAAGGATAGGAGGCCGGACAGAAGACCCCTTCGATAAGAAAATGGAAGATATTCCACTGCATGCTATCTGTCGCACCATCGAGATCGATCTAAAGCAGCAACTTGGTGAAAAGTCAGTACCTCTTCCCCTGAAACCACAAGATGGTGTGTTGATGTAGGCAATTTTATTATTGGATTATATCTCCAGAACCCCTAATTGTGACGTCTGCTTTGGGTCGAATGTCGACTGCTGGGTTTGGACGTGCTTTAAATCCCAAAATGTCAGATAGCGTGTGAGCCAGTACAAAATGATTTTTGCTGAACAGATTGCGAATTGCGGAACAGACTAAAAAATACAAAATCACTAAAACTCGCATAAACACTGGTACCGGGAGGGGGAATCGAACCCCCATGATGTCACCATCGCGGGATTTTGAATCTTGCACATTTACACTTTTAATTAATCTGTTATAAGCATTTCCGCTCCGCATCTGCCTGAGAATTAAGCAGCTGAAATCCCCTGCCCATGCGGGTCGATTTTGTTATGCGGAGCGGAAATGCTTATAATAGATTGATTAAAAGTGTAAATGTACAAGATTCAAAATCCCGCGATGGTGACATCATGGGGGGTCGATTCCCCCTCCCGGTACCAGTGTTTATGCGAGTTTTAGTGATTTTGTATTTTTTAGTCTGTTCCGCAATTCGCAATCTGTTCAGCAAAAATCATTTTGTACTGGCTCACACGCTATCTGACATTTTGGGATTTAAAG
>BQJA01000151.1 GCA_021604405.1 Nitrosomonas sp.
GCTGAAGCCCGAGAGTGAATGGCGCGACGGCATGACCTGGGACAAGTTGATCGGTGAAATGGACAATGCCATGCGCTTTCCTGGTATGCCGAATATCTGGTGGATGCCGATTCAGACACGTACCGAAATGCTAGCAACCGGTATACGTTCATCGCTGGGCATCAAAGTTTTTGGACCTGATCTTGCGACTATCGAGTCCACTGCTGTTGATATTGAGCGAGCACTTCTCGAGGACGAACGCACCATGCCATATACACGTAGTGCCTTTGCTGAACGTGCGACTGGCGGATACTTTATGGATTTCGATATCGACCGTAAAGCCGCAGCCCGCTTCGGTCTCAACGTGAACGACGTGCAAGCCGTTATCGAGTCCGCAATGGGTGGTGTGAAGGTAAGTGAAACAGTAGAAGGCCGTGAACGCTATGGCATTCTGGTGCGTTACGCACGCGAATACCGTGACAATATTGAAGCACTGGAGCGTGTATTCGTGGCAACCTCAACCGGCGCGCAGATACCGATTACACAGGTTGCCGATATTCGATTTCGTACGGGTCCTCCAATGCTCAGGAATGAAGACGGTCAACTTGTTAGCTTCGTGTTCGTAGATGTCAGTGATGAAATCGGCATTGCCGACTACGTCGACTTGGCGCGAAATGTTGTTACCGATAATGTTGAGATAATGCCAGGTTATCGCATCGACTGGGCAGGACAGTTCACGTATTTCGAACGTGCCAAAGCACGTCTGACTATTCTGGTGCCGCTGACTATATTCTTAATCTTTTTCATGTTGTATATGCATCGGAAGTCGATAATCGAAACGCTGATTATTATGATAGCGCTGCCGTTTTCGCTGATCGGTAGCATCTGGCTGCTGGCCGCACTCGGTTACAACCTGAGCGTCGCCGTCGTGGTCGGCATGATTGCGATGGCCGGTCTGTCGGTGGAATTAGGACTTTTGATGATGCTCTACTTGGATCTCGCGTGGCGCAGACATGCCGCAGATGGCTCACTTAAGACTAGCGCAGACCTGATGAATACGATTGCCGAGGGCGCAAGTCAGCGTATTCGTCCTATGCTAATGACCAGCCTGACGCTGTTTTTGGGTCTGCTCCCCATCATGTTCAGTAGTGGAAGTGGTGCGGATGTGATGAAACGTATCGCTGCGCCTATGCTGGGTGGTGCGGGCTCGACGTTGATTCTAGTATTGATTGTTTTTCCGGCTATCTTTTCATTGTGGCGCGATAATCAACATGGGAAACTTACCAAGAAAAGATGAAATTCACATTGCAAAGTGGATTTTTGAAAACAGAAAGGATTTATTATGGGGAATGATCATCACCATCACATCCATCCGTCTGAAATAAGTGAACGCCGCCTATGGTGGGCCGTCAGCGCGAATATACTTCTAACGTTCGCACAGGTGATCGGTGGCTTGATTTCAAACAGTCTTTCGCTCATTGCGGATGCTTTGCATAATTTCAGTGATGCAGCGTCTTTGCTGATTGCGCTGGTTGCCATCCGTATAGCTCGCAAGCCGCCTGATCAATTTAAAACCTTTGGCTATAAACGCGCCGAAACGATTGCGGCGCTCATTAATCTGACCACGCTTATTATTGTAGGGCTCTATCTTTGCTATGAGGCGATAAAACGTTTTATAGCACCCGTGGAAATCGAAGGCTGGACGGTTGTGATCGTTGCCGGGATTGCACTGATCGTGGACACTTTTACGGCTTTGCTGACATACAGCCAATCCAAGCACAGCATGAATATTAAGGCTGCATTCCTGCATAACGTGTCAGATGCACTGGCATCCATCGGCGTTATCATAGCTGGAACGCTTATTTTACTTTATGGTTGGATTTGGACTGACGCCGTAATGACTTTGCTGATTTCTGGGTATGTTCTGTGGCAGGGATTCAAAGAAATACCGAAAGTCATTCATCTGTTAATGGAAGGAACACCGGAACATATCGACATTGATGAAGTGATTGATGCAATGGAAGTACAAGATGGCGTGATCAATGTTCATCATGTTCATATCTGGCAACTTGATGAACGACGCAACGCGCTGGAAGCGCATGTGGTTTTGGATAATGGTGTGAATATGGACAGTTTAAAATTTAGCTTGAAACAGATGTTACATGATAAATTTGAAATTGAGCATTCGACGATCGAGTTTGAAAATGATCATTGCGAATAACAGCATTAGCCTCAGTTCCAATGCGTGGACTTCCTGTAGCATCATAACTTTTTCTTTTCACCAAGTAGTCAGTGATGCGTGGCATTATGCCGAATTCACTGAATGCGGTTATTTGAGTGATAGAAAACCTAAGTGCTTTATCGAGAAAATTGTTTTGACTCAATAAATCAGCACAAGTTTCATGGAATCCGCGTGAACTATGTTGTGGCTAAATGTTTCTCAAAACGACAACAAATGCAATGGAGTCCTGAAGGCAACAATTTATAGCTACAAATGCAGACTCGGGTACTGAAGACGAATTGGAGAAAATGTTTCGAGAATGTCATCAGGCTGGGGCAAACTGATGAGAAGAAGGGGTCGGTATTATTGGGATAACTCTAGAAGAATACCGCATTCTTTTACGACACGGCCGGCGTTACACTTTCGGCGCAAGATTTTAAGCTGTCTTTTAAGTTCTTTTAATTCCTCAATACGTAAATCCACTTGTTTGATATGTCTATCAACCAGTGCGTTTACGTTATTACATGTTGTTTCTGGAAAGTCTTTTATTTCGATTAGTTGCCGGATTTCTGACAGCGTAATATCGAGGTTTCGACAGTGTTTGATAAACATTAATTGCTTGATTGCACGACTATCGTACAGACGATAATTTCCCTCACTACGCTTAACGGTATCCAGCAATCCCTCTTTTTCGTAGTAACGTATCGTTTGTATGGAGCATGCGGTTAATTTCGCTAATTTACCTATTTTCAATTTAATTTCCTCAACATGTTGACTCTATAGTCACTATAGACTCTAAACTGTTTCTTACTCACAGAGCAAGGACATTTTTATGGCAAATAATTGCAGTGGTCAAACTGACAAATGCGAGGAAAAAATTTCCCTATATTCAACACAAGACAGGAATATTGACAGCAATTACGTCAGCAAATTTACCGTATCAAAGATGGATTGCCTATCCGAGGAGTGCATGATTTGAATGTCCCTGAAAAACATTAGGCCGGGTGTTGCGCTTGAATTCGCTATTTCAAGTCGCAATTAACAGTGTTTCATGAAGGTAATCTCGATCAAACTCAGAGACGACTAGAATCGCTAAATTTGTGAGTTAGCTAAACGATACTCGAATCTGTAAAAACCATGGATAAAAAGGAAGCCACTATTCTCAAATGGCTACTCGCCATTAATGCAACGATGTTTTTCATTGAGTTATCTGTCGGCTGGTTTGCGCAATCGACCGCGTTGATAGCAGATTCACTCGATATGTTTGCTGATGCGGCGGTTTATGGCCTGGCACTCTATGCCGTTGGTCATAGTGTTCGCATGAAGCTTCGAGTGGCTCATCTGTCCGGCTGGATACAGGTGATTTTGGCGTTAGGTGCATTGAGTGAAGTATTTCGGCTTTTTATTTTTGGGAGCGAACCAGTTTCAACACTTATGATGATTTTCGGGTTAGTGGCTTTGATAGCAAACACCATCTGTTTGATGCTTATTTCCAAGAAAAAAGAGGGCGGAGCACATATGAAAGCCAGCTGGATATTCTCTGCCAATGACGTCATCGCCAACCTTGGGGTGATCTTGGCGGGGTTTCTGGTTGCACTGACAGGCTCTTCCTACCCTGACCTTGTGGTCGGTCTTGTTGTTGGTTTGATCGTCCTGAACGGCGCACGCCGTATTTTACGGCTTGAATCCTAAAACTCAGAGTGTAATGATGCATGCTAGCGAACATCAGTGGGTTTTGGAAAAGGACTTAATTTGGCGTCGGAATTTTTAACCACAATTCATCTTATCAAGTATATAATAGATTCGTATGGTTAGATTTCTAAGCATCAATTCCGTAGTTATTATGCTATTGACCAGTCTGCTGACAAATGGACTGGCGTCGGCATTCCATGGCGAAGTATTTGTGCATGAACTTGGCCACAACCATCAACACACTCACTCAATAGCAGAAAACCAAATTACTGAACATTCGCATAACGAATTTTCTGATGAAAAGAATTTAAATCATTCAGTACACGTATGCTTTAGTGCAGTATATCAACCAATTCTCTTTACAATGCTGCCGTTATTGTCAATTGTAGCGAGTAAAGAGATCTTATCTGAACCTATTACTTTGCAAGTCTCAAAATCTATTCTGGATTTGCCGTTTCACCCTCCTCGAAATATCTTTCCCAGTTAGAACGTTGGACTAGACTGATCGAGCCACCTGCATTTAATTAAGAAATGCCTGGGCGCTCCGTATTTCTCTATTCAAAGTAGACATGATGATACTTTAGCCGAGGATGCGAATCATGTTCGCGCTCAGGTAGCCTCAACTTTTCGCTGCATTAGCGTTGGCATAGGAAATCTGATAGTGGCCCCCTGCTAGTCGATTCATTCTAGTCTTGATCGTCTTTCAAGCTGTTTTTTATTGTCAGCCGAAGCTTATTATTTGATCGCAACAAGCAATCCTATGGAGTATCGCGGTCTTTGAATAGCTCATCAAAACCTGACAATGCATTCCTTTACATATAAGAATGAGGCAACGCTATGATTAATAGCATTATTCATTTTTCCATAAAAAATAAACTCATTGTGGGTTTACTTACCCTTGCGCTGATAGGTGCAGGGCTTTATTCCATGTTCACCATGAACCTTGGATCGTTACCGGATATTACCAATAATCAGGTACAAGTCATCACGGTTTCACAAAATTTAGCCACCGAAGACATCGAGCGGTTTGTCACTTTTCCTGTGGAGCTGGCAATGGCCAACCTGCCCGGTACGCTGGAAATCCGTTCCATTTCCCGATTTGGACTTTCAGTCGTAACCATTATTTTTGAAGATGATATGGGTACCTATCTGCCGCGACAATTAGTACAGGAGAAATTAAATGTAGTCAGGCAACAAATACCTGAACAATTCGGCAGTCCGTATATGGGCCCCATCACAACAGGTCTTGGTGAAATTTACCAATATACCATACAACCAAAACCTGGCTATGAAACTGTTTACTCTTCAACTGAGCTACGTACCATCCAAGACTGGATTGTTAAACGGCAAATGGCATTAGTGGAGGGCGTCGTTGGCATAAATTCCTTTGGCGGAAAAATTAAACAGTATGAAATA
>BQJA01000152.1 GCA_021604405.1 Nitrosomonas sp.
GTTACACCTCAAAAGTAAGTCGCCAGGTGTTAAGGTTCTTCAAGCACTGTTTTCTCAAACCAGCTTCCCAGACGCTCTATGATACTGAACTACGGCCCATGTTGTTGGCGTACCTATAACGGAGACCGGACACCGTTTATAAAATGCTTGACTAAACAGTACAAACATTGTCAAACCATCTCTCTCATGCCATAAAAAAAGAGTTATGAGCCGCCATGTAAATTGAAGAACTCGACGCGAAAAATTTGTAAGTAAGTTCTGTGATGAGCACGATGGGTAAGTGTCTCTTCTACTCACCATACACAATTGGACAAACAGGAATTTATTGCAAATTTAAACCGGCAGGTATCTAAAAAAACGGTTAATTTCAGATTAATGAACGACAAAATTCATAAGAATGAAACAAAAGGAGATCTTGTAATGAAAAATCAGATAATACAAAAGTTTTTGTTTGTTGTGCTATCGGTATCCATGGCAGTATCCGTCTTTGCGGCCAGTCACCGTGAAGCGCCTTTGATTGCACTTGATCCAGCGGCGGATAATACCGATGTGTATGCTTTTCGAAGCTGGGAGAACCCAGATAAGGTAGTGTTCATCCTGAACACGATACCAGGCCAGGATCCAAGTGACGGGCCGAATTATTTTGCTTTTGACGATACAGTGTTGTATGAAATCCATATTGATAACAGCCAGAATGGTAAAGCCGAAGATATTGTTTACCAAATTTGGTTTGAAACTGAAACCCGACCGGCACTTGGTTCTTTGAATTTTCCGTTACAATTTGTCGGCAATCCGAACGTTGCCGTTCCTGAACTGCAGGGCATAATGGCGTTGGATGGAGCAGGATCAGAAGGTTTGACGCGGCGTCAAACCTATACCGTCAACAGGATTATGGGTCACCAACATGAAGAATTATTTAAAGGTCAGACACTGGTCGCAGTCCCCTCAAATGTAGGACCTGCAACAATGCCGGATTATGAGGCCTTGGCAGCGCAAGGAATCTATAGCGATAGCAATACAGGAATACGCGTCTTTGCAGGGCAACGCTATGAAACGTTTTACATTGATCTTGGCGCTGTCTTTGACACGGTTAATTTACGGCGTCCGGTACCGGCTTTGTCAGAGGAAGAAGATGCTAATGATCATGCCAATCCCTTTGGCATTAACCGATTCAGTGGATTTAACATAAATAGCATTGCCATTGAGGTACCGATTGAACAAATTACGCAGGATCAACAGCCCGCAGACATGACTCAGTCGCCAGTAATCGGCATGTATGCGTCTACAAGCAGACAAAAAACCAGGGTTTTAGATGATGATGGAACGGTCAAAACGAATGGCAAGTATGTTCAAGTCTCCAGAATGGCAAATCCGTTGGTCAATGAATTGATCATTGATACACCCACTAAAGACAAATGGAATTCGTTCGACCCCGAAAACGAAGCTCAATTTCAGGAATTTTATAAAGCCCCTATGCTCGCCACAGCACTTAATTTAATTTTTGATTTACCGGTTCCCGATACACCGCGCACAGATCTGATGCAAGTGTTTTTGAAATATCCTGGACAATCTTTACAAGGTACTAATTGTGGTTCACCTTGTGCAGAACTACTCAGATTGGACGTGAGTGTTGCGCCAACTGCACCGGAAGCTCAAAGACGTTTGGGAGGATTGGCAACACCGCCTGATCCTGCAGGGTTTCCTAATGGCCGTCGTCCTAATGATGATGTTACTGATATTGCGACGCGTGTTGTCGGTGGCCCGGCCTTCGTTGAAGCCCGCGTCGGTGACGGCGTTAATTTTCTGGAAGATGCACCTGGGTCCAACCTGACAGCAAATGGCATCTATATGGTATTTCCATTTTTACCTACACCGCAGGATGGACGTAACCGTCGTCATATCGATTGCGATGAAATGGGCGCCAATCCTTGCAATTAACTAGATAAACTCACAGATAAACCCTCATATTACCCAGTCAGGTAAATGAGGGTCAATTTCTCAAATTTACCAAGGTGTCGACGTTGATTCAAAGGCTATTAATCCGCTATTTATTAGCGGATTATTTTACTGCTTTCCGAACGTGCAATTATTTGCAGCGTTTATTTATTTTGAGTTTGATCATTTTCTTTCAAATTCTTTTTACCTCAAAGCTATCTGCGACCCCTTATATTCCAGAAAACGATGCTATTGTGTTGCAAAAGCTCCCGGCATCAAGTGCCAGCATGCAGGCACTCAGTCAGTTACGTAGCCAGTTGTCACAGGCTCCTGCGGACTTGTCGCTCGCAGTTGAACTGGCACGTGGTTATCTGCAAATGGGGAGAACAATGGCAGACCCTCGTTATGAAGGCTATGCTCAGGCGGCGCTTAAGCCGTGGTGGGACTTAGCCCGGCCACCGCCGGAAGTGCTTGTGCTGCGAGCGGTTCTGCAGCAACGCCGGCATGATTTTGCGGGAGCGCTCAGCGACCTGGCGCAAGCTTTGCAGATGCAACCCGAAAATGAACAAGCATGGCTGACGCAGGCAGCGATTCATCAAGTGCGTGGTGATTATCAAGCGGCTTATCAAAGTTGTTTGCCTATACTCCGTTTAAGCAGCCACTTGCTGTCAACTGCATGTATCGCCAGTGTATCAAGTTTGAATGGCCGTGCACATGAGAGCCTTCAAATCTTACAAAAAGCGATAGATCAGGCTTCTGCTGCTACACCGCAGGAAAAACTCTGGGCGTTGACAATTCTAGCTGAAACGGCGGAGCGTATTGAAAAGTATGCCGAAGCTGAGCAATACTTCAAAGCGGCGCTTGCTGTTAACCGGCAAGATAGCTATCTGTTAGGCGCCTATAGTGATTTTTTACTGGATCAGAAGCGGCCGGAAGACGTGCAAAACATACTGCAGCAATCGGGGCAGTCAGATGGTCTACTATTGCGGTTGGCTCTTGCAGCGCAGCAACTAAAAGCGCCGGAACGCGATACTTATATCAGAACACTCAAGGCACGTTTTGCGGCAAACCGTTTGCGTGGGGAGGCGTCGCATCTGCGGGAAGAAGCACGCTTTACGCTGCATCTTTTGCGCGAACCCGAGCAAGCACTAAAACTGGCTATCGATAATTGGCATATACAGCGTGAACCATGGGATGCGCGTATCCTGCTGGAAGCCGCCTTACAACATAATGATCGGACAGCGGCTCAACCGGTCATTGATTGGCTCAGGTCGGTAAATCTGGAAGATGGCCAACTTGATCAACTCGTAGAGCAATTGTCTTGAACCACAAGATTAGCTTCATTTTCATTGTTTGCTTGCTTACCCTGTATTGCGGGCTCGCTTTGGCGCATAAAGCCAGTGATAGCTACCTGCGCTTCACAATAGATAATGACACAATCCAAGGGCAATGGGACATTGCATTGCGCGACCTTGATTACGCTATTGGGTTAGATGTCAACCATGATGGACAGATAACCTGGGGCGAAGTACGCGCCAGCCATCAGGCTATTACCGAATATGCGCTTTCTCGCTTAACGGTACGGGCTGATGGTGCCCGCTGCTGGCATCAACTTCCAGAACATCTGGTCGACCATCATACAGATGGCGCTTATGCCGTGTTGCGTTTTGCAGTAAATTGTTCTGACGCCATTAATATATTTGAAGTTAAGTACGATTTGCTGTTTGACTTGGATCCGTTACATCGTGGATTGCTGCAAGTCAATGAAAACGGTCAAGTACAAACAGGAGTATTGGGTCCAGGACAGCGGGAAATACGTCTGGATCTTGAAAAAAAAGCGCCTTGGCGCGAATTTTTGCAGTTTGGACAGGAAGGCGTGTGGCATATTTGGATTGGCTTTGATCATGTTCTTTTTCTGATCAGCCTGTTATTACCGGCTGTTTTATGCTGGCAGGCAGGCCACTGGATGCCTCAGCATTCTTTGCGTCTAGCGTTGTGGGAAGTATTTAAGATCGTAACCGCCTTTACCATCGCGCATTCCATCACGTTATCCCTTGCCGTACTCGACCTCATTAGCCTACCCTCACGCTGGGTGGAATCGGTCATTGCCGCATCGGTACTGCTCGCCGCATTGCATAACCTCTACCCGGTTATTCATACCCGCCTATGGGTGATGACGTTTGTTTTCGGATTAATTCACGGATTAGGCTTTGCGTCGGTGCTGATCGAGTTGGGCCTACCCGGACAATCATTAGTGATAGCGCTTGCTGGTTTTAATTTAGGTGTAGAAGTTGGGCAAATTGTCATTGTCGGCCTATTCGTCCCGTTGGCATTTTTACTGCGCCGCACTTTGTTTTACCAGAGATACATATTGAAAGCGGGTTCAATTATCATCGCATTAATTGCCTGCATTTGGCTGGTGGAAAGAAGTTTGGAACTGGATTTTGGGTTATGGGCATAACAACCAGATCGAGAAACTAAAAAATATAGGCGACTGTAATAAAAGTAAATTCTAGATTGCTTGCGGGTTGAGGTAATATTGCTTGGTTTTTGCCTATCCTCTCAAGAAATAGAGTCTCCTGTTGTAAACACCACCCAAAATCCGCTGATATTTGCCGAATATTAAGTTAGCCTGATTTCTTCACTTGAAAAAAAACATTACAAAAAAATCAAGCCGTCTGTTTTTTTTGTTATCGGATAATCATAAACTGCAGCAAAGCATTAATTTATGAGCTATAACGCGGTGTCGTTGAGAAAAGGTATGACGCTATCACAGATTTGACGGTCGACGTTGACGTCATACCCCAAAAACCGTGCCGAAGCACGACCGCTCAAGTATTACACATTGAGCGGATAAATCCAGCCCTCATCGACTTTTTTGTCGATGCGAAACACAGCCCGACTTTATTCCTGCCAGCGTTGCCGCACACAGGTGATAATCTGCTCTCGTTGTGATCGCGGTCAACGGTATTGTGGCAGTGCATGCGCTCAAAATGCCAGGGCAATATCACTCAAGCGTGCCGCCAGAAAACATCAATCAAGCCGAGCGGGGCGCTTTAATAATGCAGCACGCCAACGGCGTTTTCGTCAACGTCTGAAACAAAAAGTAACGCATCATGGTTTTCTGATGCTTGTGCTTCGTGATTTACTCAAACGGATGTTCCCCGCCTGTATTTCAGGTTTTTTAATGTTATCAACGAGATGAGTTATTTTTAGCCCTAAATGTGGCCACTAATATAATTTATCTATTTGTTGTGTGTATTATTAGAAATGGTATAATAGTAGCCACTAAC
>BQJA01000153.1 GCA_021604405.1 Nitrosomonas sp.
AGTATCTTGGTAACTTATAATAAATACGGAAAACCTCTGCTTTTTACTGTAGCAAATAATTTTGTTGAATTCGCATCTTCTTAAGTCTGTTTTTCCAGGAATCTTTCACAGCCTTTGGCGTCATTATCCACTGGTACTGCAAATGACCAAACGTGAGGTCATTGGTCGTTATCGTGGTTCGTACCTTGGACTATTATGGTCGTTTGTTAATCCCGTGCTGATGCTGTTGATATATACATTTGTTTTCAGTGTGGTTTTCAAAGTACGTTTGGGTCAAGACGTCAGTATCAACAAGTTTGATTTCGCCGTGCAGCTATTTGCAGGGTTGATCATATTTAATCTTTTCTCGGAATGTATTTCACGTGCGCATAGCCTGATTCTGGTTAACGTCAACTATGTTAAGAAAATGATCTTTCCGTTGGAAATTCTGCCCTGGGTAATACTCGGTTCAGCGTTGTTTCATGCGGGAATCAGTGTGCTGGTATTGCTCATGTTTCTTGTCTTGATTGGCCACACAATTTCCTGGACACTACTTTGCTTGCCAGTGGTGATGTTGCCGTTGCTGTTGATGGTGATGGGGCTGTCGTGGCTGCTCGCATCGGTTGGTGTGTTTGTGCGCGATATTGCTCAATTTATCGGCATGATGCTGACTGCATTGCTTTTTTTAAGCCCAATTTTTTACCCGGCATCTGCTTTGCCGGAATCGGTACGCGGTTACTTATTTTTAAACCCACTGACTTTTATTATTGAGCAAACACGAGCAGTTATTTTATATGGCCAGCTGCCTGACTGGCACGGACTGATCATTTATTATGCGGTTGCTGTGCTGGTTGCCTGGGCCGGTTTATTTTGGTTTGAAAAAACGCGCAAGGGATTTGCCGATGTCCTCTAAACCAATCTTTTATGAAGATGCGATATGTGTCCGTCAATTATCCAAATGCTACCAGCTTTACCAGCAACCCATCGACCGGCTGAAACAGTTTCTATGGCGTGGCAGGCGTCAATATTTTCGTGAATTGTGGGCATTGCGCGACATTAATTTTGCCGTAATGCCTGGCGAAGTCGTTGGCATTGTAGGGCGCAATGGTTCAGGAAAGTCAACATTGTTACAACTGGTTTGCGGTACCCTGACGCCCACTAGCGGCGAAGCGCAGGTGAATGGGCGTGTGGCGGCATTATTGGAACTTGGTGCAGGATTCAATCCAGAATTTACCGGGCGTGAGAACGTGATGATGGGCGCAACGGTTATGGGTTTGGAACAATCTCGAATTGCCGCTCGAATGGAGGAAATTATCGACTTTTCGGGCGTACGAGAATTCATTGATCAACCGGTCAAGACATACTCCAGCGGTATGTTCGTGCGTCTGGCATTTTCTGTGGCGATTAATGTTGACCCGGATATTCTGGTTATTGACGAGGCGCTGTCGGTTGGTGACGGTGCATTTGCGCGCAAGTCTTTTAATCGCATTATGCAAATGCGTGATGCAGGCAAAACGATTTTGTTTTGTTCCCATTCTTTGTTTCAGGTTGAATCCTTGTGCACGCGTGCTATTTGGATCAATCAGGGTAAAATCATGTTGGACGGAGAAGCCGCTCAGGTAGTCGCTGCCTATCAAGGCTATCTGGACAAAAGTGGACTGGATTCGCCAGCTGACCTCGAGATAGCTAGCAGCAGTATGCTAACGGAACAAACTGTCGAACCTGTGCACGGTAGCGCGCATATTAAAATAATAACGATAACGGTGGATGGTGAAGATAACCAGCATGCTGTTATTATGAGCGAACAATCCAGTATTGTGGTTTGTATTACTTTTACCTCCGACCCAAATTTGCCCTGCCCTACCATCGCTATTACGCTGCATGCGATGGACAATCGCATGCTGACGAGTGCGGCTACGTGGGAAGATCAATTTCCACTGCAGCGCGCGCCGGATGGTTCAGGGCATGTTTGCCTCAGACTGGATCAGCTGCCCCTGCTTAAGGGAGAATATCTGGTCAATGTGTATCTGCTATGCGAGCGTGGATTGCATCTCTATGATTCGGCTGAAAGCGTGGCGACATTATGTGTGCAGCAAATGGGCCGGTTACAGGGATATTTTTCAATTCCGCATCAATGGGAAAATGGTAAATGCTGAGCAGTATGAATACAACGAATAACGACCAGCCAGCACAAACAAAGCAGTTTCCCGAGGAAACGAATGTCGTTGCATTCTCCCAGGCCTCGGTTTCACCTTACAAGGATCTAAATTTCCCCCTGAATGTTTATGCGCATGCAATGCTGTTACAAGAAGGTAACGCGGACTACCTGCACTATGGTCTATTTCAGCATAAAAAAACCGATCTGCCGACGGCGCAACAATTTTCAACAGAACTGGTAATTTCGCGCTTGCCCCCGCCCGCTTGTCGCATTCTGGAAGTTGGTGTCGGCCTGGGCACAACGCTTTCCCTGCTTCGTCGGTTAGGTTACGACGTTCAAGGGTTAACGCCCGACGCACAGCAGATTGCCCATATTCACAAAAATTTGGGCAATCAAGCGCCGGTAACTTGCCAGTGCCTGGAGGATTTTGCTTCCGATGCGGAAAGTTTTGACGTCATGCTTTTCCAAGAATCGGCGCAATATATTGATCCATTGGTTATTTTTAATAAAGCGGCGGATTTGCTGTCCATGTCCGGCAGCCTGTTAATCATTGATGAATTTGCATTAAGACGGGTAGAGAAAAGCGTGGAAAAATTACATCTGCTTAATGACATGGTTACGCAGGCAGCGCGTTTTGGTTTCGAACTGGTTGAGCAATTGGACTTATCAGAAATGGCGGCACCTACGCTGGATTATCTGTTGTGTATGACCGCCATGCATCGGCAGCGTTTGATGCACGATCTTCACTTGAGCGAAGGACAACTGGCAAAGCTGGATGAATCTAATCGGGCTTATCAAAAAAAATATAGCAGCGGAGAATTCGGTTACGGCTTGTTGCGTTTCAGAAAAAAACTACGTCCTAAGTGGCGGTTGCGATTAGTGGGGCGAAATAAAGTGAATGAGATGCTCGCCTTGTTCGAAAAAACGTTCCATCACGCCATGTCGCCAGCTACTTGGGAATGGAAATATGGATCGGAATCCGGCTGCGAAATCGGTATGTGGCGGGATCATCAATTAATTGCCCATTATGGTGGCATTGGCAGAGATATCCTGCTGTTCGGCCAACCTCAGACTGCTGTACAGATTGGCGATGTGATGGTGGATGCCGGGGAGCGCGGCATACTTACCCGCAGGGGGCCATTTTATCAAGTGGCGACTACATTCCTGGAGCGCTACATTGGTTATGGCAAACCCTATCTGGTTGGCTTTGGTTTTCCGAATGAGCGGGCAATGAAACTCGCGGAACGGCTTGGTTTATATGCTGAAGTAGGCCACATGACCGAATTTTCCTGGCAATCACTACCAAAGTTGCCGAAGTGGAGAACATGTCTGTACTCGGTTGCAGGCAACGATGACGATTGGGCTGCTGATGCTGTAAACAAATGTTGGCAGCACATGGCAAGTGATTTGCAAGAAGCGATTATTGGTGTCCGGACCTGGCATTATCTGCAACACCGCTATCTTGCTCATCCAACCCAGCGATACCAAGTGGTTGTGGTAAAAAACCGGTTGGGCGGACAAGCTCGCGGTGTACTGGTCATGCGTCATGACACGGATGATAGTGAAATTGTTGACATCATCGCATCACTGACTGAAATCCCCCTGCTGGTAACGCATGCCAGGCGATTGACGGGTTTGGTCAGTGCTAAGCGGCGCGTAACCTGCCGCATTACGGAAAATTTTGCCGCTTTTTTTGCCGCTACGGGTGGTGTCCAGCAACCCGTAAATATTCGCATTCCTGCCAATGCCTGGAGTGATGGACCAAAACCTGAGACCCTGAGAAATAACTGGTGGTTAATGAGTGGTGACATGGATTTCAGGTGATGATGATTAGATAGAATCAACCAGGTTATTGAAATATTTATTTTTTTAGAGAGATATTATTGGAAAGCTTGCTTGTCCCTTATCGGGCGGTAACCAGAATCCCTGCGACCCGCGTATTAGTATTCGCGCCACATCCTGATGATGAGGTGTTTGGCTGTGGCGGCGCGATCATGCGTCACGTGGAACACGGAACACCCGTGCATGTCATTGTGGTTTCTGACGGCGCTTTTGGCGTTGATGATGATAATGCTGCAGATTATGTACAGCAGCGTAAAAATGAAAGCATCCAAGCCGCTCATATACTCGGCTACGGAATGCCTGTTTTTTGGCAATATCGTGACCGGGAAATTTGCTACGGCGAGAAACTGGTCCGGGAAATTTCGGCGGCGATCAGTGAAACGCAGGCCGATCTAGTCTATGCGCCCTCGGTTTTTGAAATGCACCCGGATCATCGTGCGCTCGGTATAGCCGCAGTAGAAGCTGCGAGAAGAATTGGCAACCCATTTCATTTGGCATTGTATGAAGTTGGCGTACCATTGCATCCTAATCAATTGCTTGATATCAGTGACTTAGCCGAGCGCAAGCGAAAGGCGATGGCCTGCTTTGTTTCGCAAAATGAAAAACAGCGCTACGATCTGGATATTGCGGCGCTTAATCGCTATCGCACTTACACATTACCGGCCGATGTTACGGCAGCAGAGGCTTATATTTTAGTGGCAGCCGAGGAACTGGCGAACGATCCGCTCAGGCTTTTTCAGTCAGAGCATGCCCGTCAGAAATCGTTGGGATTGCCACTGGACAGTCGTGACATGCCGCTGGTCAGCGTCATTATACGCAGCATGGATCGCGCTACATTGTCCGATGCGCTGGATTCAGTGGCTTTGCAGACTTACCCCAACATTGAAGTTGTTGTCGTCAATGCCAAGGGGACGGACCATCGTGATATAGATGCATGGTGCGGTCGTTTTCCAATGCATCTAATCGGGGAAGGCGAGCCGTTAACCCGCAGCCAGGCGGCAAATACGGGTCTTGGGGCGGCTAAAGGCGAGTTTCTGATATTTTTGGATGACGATGATTGGTTTTTGCCGCATCATATTTTTACGCTTGAAGCGGCGTTTGAT
>BQJA01000154.1 GCA_021604405.1 Nitrosomonas sp.
CCCAAGTTTCGATTTCGCTGACAATTTGTTTTTATTATTCAATAAGATAATTATTATTTTTGGCACTGTATGGCACTACAAATTTGTTATTTCTTGGCGTGAAACTAATGCAACAATTATTGGACCGTTCGATATTATGCAGAAATCTCCAGTACCTTTTTGATTTTACGGGGATAGGGTTTTGTCTAGGAAATATTAAGTAGGTTATTTGTGTTTACTTAGTGTCTTTGTTAACTCAAATACGATAGAAAAATTTACCGAAAATAAAAACAAAAGTCAATATAAATATATATATTATGGCACTACATATTGGTGGCTAATATGTAAGTTATTGAATTAAAAGAATACCGATTCTTACCGAAAACGAAAAATCAATAACTTATGTGAAATTGAGGAATAAAAAATCGAAAGTTGGGCTAAAAAAATCATCGCCGATCGCCCCGACTGAATTTCCTTAGTCAATTACCTGCACTCAGCGGAAAAATTCAGACCACAACGAAATATAAGCACGGTTGATTTACCATCCGCTAAAATCCGACCAGAGAGGGTACAACAAGCAATTAACCGATTATCTACATTGGACTATGTTCTACATAAGGATCCATTATTTTTCCAAAAGCAGGGATGAATCAGCAGCTGCGCTACAACAAGGCAGGCTGTTTTACAATTACCAGGGTTACTCGGCTCACATGGACAGCGACCTGATTGAACTGGGAGTGGTTGTCATTGGAAGTATCGATCCAACATACAGTCAAAATGAACGGGATTTACATTACTAGACAAACTGGTACAGAATAACTACCTATTGCAGGCGGACTGGAATTAACCGCGGACGACCTGTTGCGTCGCCTGGTAGTGTATAACTATGACGCTGATATGCAACGTAATACTTTTGTTTGGATCGATAGAAACGGTTTTTCAATAAATCTCAAAAAGTATTTTGCGACCGAATCGGCTGCGCCTGCTGAATTTGAAAAGCCCGGCCTGCTAACGCTAAATGACATAGATATATTGATTTTCCAAAAGAGAAAATGCTCATGCGAAATATTTGCACGCAAGCAGCAAACGCAAAAGTCAATCAAGCATTATCTGAATCATCGGCTTGCCTGAAGAATCCAAAAGATTCCCAGGCAAAAACAAACGCCTACTGGGCCTGACTGTTCGCCAGCACGTATTCAGCTAAACGATCCGCAGCTTCGCCCTGAATATTTGGAAAAGCAGGCATTCTCATACTTCCTGACCGCACTTTATTTTTGATGCCTTCCTCACTCGCCACACCCTCGCTGAGCACCATGACAACTTCGCGACTAATAGGCGTATGGCATTGCGTGCAGACCGCACCAAAAATCGCCTCACCGCTGGCATCCGCCGCTGGTGCATAATCATTGGTCTTGCCACAACCGGCCAAAACCAACAGTACAGAAATGACGAATAAAGAATTTACTTTTTTCATTTTTTACTCCAGATAAATTTACCAAAGAAACGTAGAAATTCACCTGCCAGACAATTTTCCGGCAAGATTCAAATTAACACCACCTTCGCGCACTATAACATCCCCGTAGTCAAGGCCCAAACTGATTACCTTATCTATTGCTATAACCATTTGTAAAACTAATAATAAGGTTTAACCAGGATTAAACGCAACCGGTCAATTTTCACTCAGCATTATGGCGTTTTCCATGGCAAATAATTTCCTTAATAACAGAAAAACACATCAGCACCATCACCATAGAAAAAGGCAACGCACCGATAATCATGGCTTTTTGCAGCGCCTCCAAGCCACCATCACCCACTATTAATAAAGTGCCAACAACAATTGTGAGAATCAATCCCCAGATAAATCGGTGCTTGATATGTGCATTTACGTTACCACCCGCCATTATTGTATTAAGAACTAATACACCTGAGTCCGCCGATGTAATCAAAAAAGTTAAAATAAGCACGACCGCCAATATTGATACGGCGGTTGCCAGGTTACTGGAAAGCATCACATTAAGCGTTGCAAACAGCTGCGCCGAAGGCGCTGCGTCAATGATAGCACCGCCTGCGGCACCGGATAGCTCCAGGTTAATCGCAGCGCCGCCCAATAAAACCAACCAGACAAAACACATTGCGGCGGGCGCCAGCATGGCACCCAGTACAAATTCACGAATTGAACGTCCCCTGGAAATACGGGCAAGAAAAAGCCCGACAAAAGGCGCAAACGCAATCCACCACGCCCAGTACATAATTGTCCCGCTTTCCTGCCAATCGCCTAATGGCGTATTTTGCTCGTACACTTCTAACGATATGACGGGTAATGTAATTAAATAATCAATCAACGCACTGCCATACAGCTTGAGTGAAAAAAATAATGATCCAAAAACCAGGAAAACCATAAGCAATATACATGACAGACCTAAATTAAGATTACTCAGATACTTAACGCCACGTCCAACGCCTGTTGCAGCTGAAATGGTCGATAGCAGCATAACCATGATTAACACGAGGATCAGTGCGGTTTTAGTTGGCACCGGCTGGTCTTCTGCTGACATCAGCCAATCCAGTGGCATAAGACCGCTAAAACCTGTTACAAGTTGGCTCACCCCATAACCAATAGTTACCGCAACACCCAGAAGTGTTGCAATAATGGCGGCAATATCAAGAACATGGCCAGTAATGCCATTCAAATACCGGCCAAAAATTGGGGCGAGTGAAGAGCGCACCGTCAACGGCAGATTCCGTGCATGCGTGAAATAGGCCATACTCAGGCCAATCGCCACATAAATCCCCCAGGGATGCAATCCGTAATGCAGAAATGCATAACGAAATGTAGATTGAATCGCATCCTGCGTCAGCGGCGCAGCATGCCCTTTAATAATTTCCGGATTTTCACCAAAATGCCAAAGTGGCTCGGCGGTGGAAAAGACCATTAAACCGATACCCATGCCTGCGCCAAACATCATTGAAAACCAGGAAAAATTCGAAAACTCCGGTTTTTCATTTTGCGGACCAAGCGTTAATTTTCCAATAGCAGGGATAACTGCCATGCCAATACAAAAAACAACGAAAAACGACACAACATAAACATAATAAGCATCAAATGCGTTTAACAACGCAATATTCACAGCCTGCAATACGGTTAATGCATGATCAGGTGAAATAATAGGCCAAAGGACCAACGCAGCAATCAGCACCTTACTGCTGATTGTGATGAATTTGTTTAATCCTTTGTAGAAACCTGCCTCTTCAAGATCAATCTGAACATTCCTAACTAATGGTTTAATAATCACTTTCCTCCCTAATATTTTGTTCCGGATTGATTCTTCACACTTTTTTGACATTTCCTGTGCTATTCTCCGCAACTGCTTTATTTACTCGAAATTTTCTTGCTGCTCGCAAGCAATCATATGAATACCTGAAAAAGAATCAAATGTTAAGCTGTTGCAACAGGTATATGCAAAAAGCTGCTGCAGTACGTTTTTATAAAACAGAGGAACTTTAACAATAAACTTATTGGTTTTTAGCTCTAAAATTAAAGGATTAAAAGGATACTCTATGTTAAAAAAACTATATATTCTAATAGTATCGACAATAGTGGCCTTGATGCTGTCAAGTCCAGTTGTTGCTGAAAAAACAGTGCAGGATTTTCAAACATGGGGAATGGTATTGGGTACCGGTAATTTTTCTTCATTCAATCCAAATAATCCAAACTTAGAGAAGTTTAAATGGTGGCTTGAAGGGCAGGGACGGTTTGGCGATGACTCCTCGCGATTTTCTCAAGGGATTATACGTCCCGGTGTAGGCTATGCTGTCAACGACCAAACCAGTCTCTGGGTCGGTTATGCCTGGATTCCAACTGACAAACCATTTACGGGCGGAGATAGATTTAACGAAAACAGGATCTGGCAACAATTATTGTGGAATAAACAATACTCATTTGGCTCAATTATGGCACGTACCCGCACGGAACAGCGTTTCTTTGATATTCCGGGCAGTTCAGATGTCGCTTACCGTTTCCGGCAATTTTTTAAATGGTCGATTCCAATGCCATTTATATCACCTAAGACGTTTTTCATTCTGCAGGATGAAGTTTTTGTTAATCTCAATAACACCGAAGTAGGTCTTAGATCCGGTTTCAATCAGAACCGGTTTTTTACAGGTCTTGGTTACAAGTTTAATAAAATTACAACCGGTGAAATTGGCTATATGAACCAATATATTAACAATCCAGCGAATCCTCGCCCAGACCAAGTGGATCATATTTTGGGCGTACATTTATTCTTGAATTTCAATTAACCGGCACAACAAACTGAATCACCGGGCGTTTTTTCTGAAGAAATGCCCGGAATGAGTTCAATTCCTTCCGCTAACCGCTGCCTCTCTTGTGCTGCGCTCAATAGCACACCGGTACGCCGGCTAATCCATACAGCAGCAATTCGGCGACAACGTACGTAATATCAGACTTTCCGGCGTTATTTAATCGCAAAAAATTTCCTGCAGACAAATTTGCCAACGGTATTCGCTGATGATGTTCAACACCTGGATAGCGTTACCTCCATTCCGTTGATTGACTGAAACGCACAAGCATCAAATAAATCAAAAGTACCCCGGAATATATATTCGAAATATACCTGTTTTATATGCTAAAACAACTTGGCACTGTCGCACTGATTGCAGGATATTTTTTTCTAAGCGTTGCATTTTAATCCTGACGGGTACAGATTGATTAATTGAGACCTGCTTATCCAACAGGATTGCTGCGCCTCGCTTGCAATGCCATAATTGTGCGTTTACAAAAGCTGCCACGCTAGGGTCTGTTGACGTTTTGATATAAGCATTTCATAGATAGAAACAAACTCGTAATATTGGGGTTCCCACACCACCAACAAAGCGAGTTTGCGATGCCCCGATTGATGCTCAGTGATGAGTTCTGGTCGAAGCTAGAGAAGATTTTGCTTCAAGAAGCGATTGTTAACAAGCGTAATTTGCGCATGATGGTAGAAGGTATGCTGTATTGAATGCGGGTTGGTTG
>BQJA01000155.1 GCA_021604405.1 Nitrosomonas sp.
ACATTCGTATTTACGATTGTTTGCGTGAACAACGTAGGAAAATCTCCCGATGAAGCTGCCCATGCCGCTGCTGAACCTTCAAAGCCTGCGCCTGCTGTAATGTGATCCATTTGGGCTGAAGTTAATTCGAACGTTGTGTTATCGTTACTAGATATCGCCAACGATGAACTCATACTGAGTGACAGTAAAACAGCTAATTTTTTCATGTCTTTCTCCCTTTATTGATGGCAACCTGTGCTAATTCCGTGATTGCAAATGTAGCATTCTGATTTTTTCTTTTAAATAAAGAGAAAGTGAAAAGAAAGTCGAGAAAAATATAAAGAAACGAGAAACAGTGCAGAGAAGTCAAAAAAAGTATAAAAAAAGCAAGCAAAAGTATAAAAGGAAGCAAGAAAAAGTATAAAAAAAACAGAGAAAGTAAAAGAATCGTAGGATAAATATAAAAACAATCAAAAAGTCTAAGAAGTGCGCGTTTTATTGCTATTCGTTAGATTCTGATGAGATAAGCTTAAAAAACATATGGATATATGCCGTTATAGAGTAAAATGGCTTGCCTCCGAAAGCCGGTATCACGGTTTATTTACCGGAATGGGTATAACAACAGACCTGTTAGACACCACTTGGTTTATTGGACGCTGGTTGCCGCGGCGTTTGCTATGGAAACATACGCAGGAATAGAAATGGGCTCGTTTGTATCAGGGGAGAGATGATGTGAACAAGGATTTACGTAACAAGGTAATGTTAAGCAGCCGCAATACGGTAAATTATCTGGCAACTTGGGAGTATCATAACCTTGAAGTTCTCTACATTCAAAAATGCAATGACTCAATGAGTCATTGCAAGGCTGCGTTGATCTACATAAGCATCGGGCAGATGTCTTCAGGTGGCTGAAAATTCTCAGCTACGTCGATAATTGGATCGGTACTGTCGTCATATAATGGTTCGACGTTGTCAAAGATATTCTCAATAAAATCATCCCATTTGTCGTCATATATGGGTTCGGCGTTATCAAATTCGTCTTCAGCAGAATCGTCTTTCCTGGCCGGTGTTTTTTTACGGTTGCCGCCACCGTAAGTGTTGCCATTCTCTTTGTTTTGATTGTCATCGCCAGTCTCTTCATGCGGCTCGTCGTCGACGCCAGCCTTTTCGTCATAATAGACATAGACGATGTTCGTCTCGGGGTCCTCAGTAAACTGGAAATTTTCAACTTCACGGACAGTTAAGTTCGTGTTGTTACCTTCATTTGTGATTCTGACGCCATATACAATTCCGGATTCATCGAACGTATAGTCGATGTAGAGGCCCTCCAGGATTAATAGATCGTCGCCTTTGCCGCCATAAATATCTCCAGTTCCATTCTGCAGATTGAAGGTGTCATCACCTTTTCCACCAAAGATTAAAACATTCTGGACGCCGATGTTGGTTTCACCCCCGGTTGCGACTGCATTGATTGTGTCATCGCCCCGGCCGAGATAGAATTCTCCATCTTTGATACCAATGGTTGTCGAAGTCGCTTCAGCCGTCGCTAAGGCAACGGCATCTGCTATTGCAGTAGCCTCGCCATTTTCAGTTGATGCGAGGGCGAGGGAAATGGTTTCGGTGAAAATTTCTGTGACTGAACTGGCAGTGGCTTCACCGGTGATAATATCGTTTCCCTTGCCAGTGTTGATGATGCCCAGATTTTCAATACCCACAACGGTGAGGTCAGCCACAGCTTCTGCGACAGCTGTGGCGCTGCTGATAGCGGTCGCGCTGGATGTATCTGCGGAAATGGCAATCGCTGTTGCGGTAGCAGTGGCCATGGCAGATACGCTTGCTTCGCCCGAGGCTGTGCCCGTGACGGTGTCCTTGCCAACGCCCGTATCAATTATATCCTGATTATCTAAGCCAACGAGTTTGAGTGAACTGGCGCTAAGAGTCGAAGACTCGGCGACCGCGATCGCAATGCCTTCAGTATTACCGGAAATATCTACGATTGCCTCAGCAACAGCCTCAGAATCCGCTTTAGCAGTCAGCGTTCCAGTAGTTTCCTCAATAATTACGTCATTTTTATTCTTATATTTGTCTTCTTTATCGTACTTACCTTCCTCGTTGTATTTGTCTTCTTTATCACGCTTCCCTTCTTTATTGTATTTACCTTCGTTATCGTGTTTACCTTCCTGGTTGTATTGATCTTCATTTCGATGCTTTCTTTTCATGACATGCCTCTTAAGTTAAGATATTTCGTTTGTCAAAGGACTTTCAGGTAACTAATGAGCCAATCTCAAGAGGTAGAAATCCGGCCAACCAAGGATTACGGCCATACTGCCTTTCTCTGTTGAAACATTTGATTTTCTTTGTTTGGGAACAGGGTGCCCAGTACAGTAGACATTATCACTTGTCTTCCTTAACAGATTGTTCAATAATTACTTTTTTTAATCGCATGATCGATTCCTGAATATTCTAGAATCAATGTAATGCTGAGTTAAGGGAGATGGCTCCTTTTTTGCATAACACATCTGAACTAATTTAAGTGGTATGGCATAGGACATTCATCCTATTTCTGGTTTGCCGGTTTTTTTAGTAACTAATTTAACTGTTTGATTATTAGTGATGAATGTATGCTGGTGTTTTTCGTGCATCCGCAGCGGATATATCATGACGTTCTGGAAGCGCGGTTGTATGGCGCAGAAATGAATTTTTTTTCTGGGGGGCAGTTAAGGCGATCTAATCTGATTAACGCTTAATGGACAGGACGTGGCGACTGGATAGCAGTGGTGACGCGTTGATTTATTTAAAAAAGATAAAAAGCAGACCGAACCAGTTGGCTTTAACCGGCAGTTAGCCTGGTCCGGTCTTGTTTTATAGCAGACTGTAAACCACAGCGGCCACAAGCCCGCCGATAATGCCGCCAATGACCGGAATATGTGCGTAGCCCCAGTCGCTGCTTCCTTTATTACTCATCGGTAAAATTGCATGCATAATGCGTGGTCCCAGGTCGCGCGCAGGATTAACGGCAAAACCGGTTGGTCCGCCCAAGGATAAACCGATGCCGAATAGCAGCAGTGCAACCGGTAATGCGTCCAGTGCGCCCAGGCTTGTATGGGGTGAAACAATCATCAGTATGCCAAACACCAGCACGAATGTACCAACTGCCTCAGTAATAATATTATGGATAGGGCTTCTGATTGCAGGTCCCGTACAAAAAGCGGCCAGTTGCATATCCGGATCAGTCGTCTGGTCAAAATGCTGCCGATAAGTTATCCAAACGATCAGCGCACCGAGCATCGCACCCAGCATTTGCGCCACGGCGTAAAGCGGCACATCAACCCACGCAAACTTGCCGGCAGCCGCCAGGCCAATACTCACGGCGGGGTTTAAGTGTGCGCCGCTGGAAGCCGCTACCGCATAAACGCCTACGAATAACGCAATTCCCCAACCCGCTGCAATTGCCAGCCAACCGGCATTATTGCCTTTGGATTTATTTAACACGACATTGGCAACGACGCCGTTCCCGAGTAAAACCAGGATAAAAGTACCAATCAATTCACCTAAAAAAGGAGTCATCTGTATCACCTTGAATTTGAGTTGAACATCAAAATATTTACCTGAAAAAATGTGGACGTTTATTGTTTTTATTGGCACCCTCGGTCAAATTTTGAGGTGAAAACATTATTACACAAAAGGTTTTTCGGTGAAATGTTGACTTGGTAATGCGGGAATAATAAATGTGTTGTTTTTATGGCGGATGGCTGACTACGGTGTCATGCAGATTTGCAGTTCTACCTAAGATTTTCTGTGTGTAATGGTGTCAAACATCACGGGCATTTAAACATCGATAGCCTCGTTTTTGCGCGAATGCGTCTCGGTGATGATTGTGTTCAATTGAATTCAAGCCTGGGTGGAGACAAAAATTCCTTGCTGGCGGTCAAATGATACGGTTATGAAACAACTGCCAATCGTTTTTCCGGCGACGCTATTTTTGCAGTGCATCACTTTGGCAACGCACTTAAAGTGTTCACCATCCACCTTGATTATCTGACCCGGGTGTAATGGTTGTGCGGTAATAAAGCCCAGGCCGCCAGGCGACAGATTGATCAGGGTGGCGCATTGACCATGTCCGGGCCAATCGATATATATGTTCAGTTTTCCTTCCCAATCGATGCGTGACAGGGTGCGTTGCAACTGCTTGTCCTGTACTTCGGGTATATTATACAAAGGGCTGCCGCATTCTATGCAACACGCAAAAGAATAATTCAGGTAATGGTTGGAATGCGGTGTTTTACAGAAATTGCAGTAATGGGTAATGATCGGTTGGTAGTCTGTATTACTAAGGTGAGTAGACGCAATCGGGGATACATGTGTTTGTTTGGTGATGAACTCAGCAATGATCGGGGGATTTCCTTTGGCATCTTTTTCTTTCTTGAGTGCATGAATATGCGTATGGTTTTTAAAAAATTTATCGTAAATTTTACGTTTCTCAGGGTTACTTAGCACTGCATAGGCCTCCTGGAGAAGCTCAATCGGCACATGCGGGTTTTTTAACTGGTGGCGGTAGCTTGCGTTGATAATTGCTGCCGGTGCATCGGTCTGGATATTAAGAATCCGGTAATAATTTCGCTGGTTAACGTCATAGGAAAGTGTCCGCGTTTGGCGGTTATCCAGACTGCCGGCCAGGTGACCTTGCGAGAGAATTTGAATATGGTAATCCTGCAATAGCTGCTGGTCATAGGCGTGACGGCGTGTTGGGTCGCGAAGCGTTTGCCAGGCTTGATTGACGAGGCTCGCGTCGGCTTGATCGCCGCCCAGATCCGGATGCATACGTAACTTTTGCAGTAATGTCCGATAGTTATTTTTGATAACTGCCGTGGGCGCATCCGGTTGCACCTGAAGGATACGATAAAAATTACGACGGTTTCGCATGGAGCGGCTGAAAAGCACAGCTTGTGTGGTAATGATGGTTTAATTGTCAACG
>BQJA01000156.1 GCA_021604405.1 Nitrosomonas sp.
TATACGAACAAACGAACAACTGGCAGCTTTTGGCGGCATGCCCGGCGGAACGGGTACAGGAACCGGAAGTTTGGGCGATTCAGGTGGCTGGGTGTTTCACTGCCATATTAATGAACATGCAGATCAAGGAATGATGTCTTTCTACAACCTTACTCGTCCCTAAACATAGACTATGTCAATTTTGGGTTTTTGGGTCTTAATTTAAGCTAAACTGTCTCGCTAATGTGAATATTCTATCGGCTACTAGCCGGTGGCTTCAGTTTATGGCTCAAGCCCTCGAATATTTGGGTAATTATTACGACTAAACTAGCCACTGCGAAGGGCTTTGGTTAATCAAAAGTCTGGGGGTATTGGATGATGGCATTGAGCCGATGGCTGTGATTATCAAGCGCCATGCTGACACAAATCACGGCGGATTGTGAGTATTCGCCAGAAAGAATCGTATTAAAGAACTGAAATATGATTTTGGCGGCGAAAGTTTCAATCTCAAAGACTTTTGGGCCACTGAAGCTGCCTTGTTGACGGTTGTGCTGGCTTACAATTTGATGAGCTTATTTCGTCAGGGTGGTATTGAGAAGTGATGCCGTATCAGGCAGACCTGGTGTCCAACATACTCTCAAAACGCTTCGCTACAAGCACTTTTTACAATGCCGGTTACATCACAAAAGATAGCCGTAAAAAGATCATTAACCTGGCCGTTGCCATGCGGCAACGTGAGTGGGTTGATGGGCTATGGGACAGGTCAAAAACTTTTACACTGCCCGTGAAATTTACACCCGTTTTTTCACCATAAAAAGCTCTAATGGAAAATCTGGGTTGATTACTTACATGCTCATACTGCTGGCTGAGAAACAAAATATTTCCTGATTACCAAGAAGCTTCAGCAAGTGTTGAATAACTGGAATGCTTAAAGCAATTGAGTTCATAAGACTTTTAAAATATGCATTAATAAATTGAGGCTCCTAAAAGCGGGAATTTCTTTATTTAACCAAACAGGGAAAAACCACCCTCTATTCATGGTTTAATATAATTATTAAATATCAATATGTTATATTTCACAGTTTTTTGAGGGGCTGGCTGAAGCTTCTTGGTAATCAGGAAATATTTTATGGTGGGGTATGTAGTTGAATAGTGTGATTTTTAATTGAGGCAATACGGACCGGATAGGTTAATTGTCGCCCAAAGCTCATGGCAGCTACTGCATGGAATCTGAATAAATGGCTGATAGCCATTTTATTGGCGCTTCTTTCCAGGAAGCAAAAATACCAGCGTTCAAAAAAATGCTCATTCCTCTAGCATGTTTCTCTGAAAGATTTCATCTCCAGGACTTTTTCAGGGTCGACTATTCCAAGGAATCTATTTTATTGGACAAAGTACTTTGCTATTATGTTGGAGAGCATGCAAAAGTGGGGTGAGGTTGAGTCACCTTTTTAAATGCTGCATCGTTCTCCCTATTGGAAGGAACTAGAGTTTCGGAGTTCAAAAACATCATTAACTAGCTGATAATTAATGATAAATGCGCCATAATAGGGTATAATATTGGTTGTTTTGACAAGAAACCAATCCTAGAGGAGCGTTCATGAATCGTGACACAATAACAACCGTTTTGCCAGCTTTAACGATAGACCTTTTGAAGGAAGAAGGTTTTTCGGCTGAGAATGTATTCAGCGAACTTTGGCGACGAATGGGCGTTAAGACCATCCTGATTCGTTCAGGGTTTACCAAGCGATCGGGTACCTTGATACATAAAGTGGTTTACGCGTTATCGTTGTGGTTGTGGCTGAAGGAAGAATCCATTGGCATGTTTTCGCGGGAAGACCTGCAAGGAATGGGCAAGGATGTGCTTTACGACACGATGAATCGGGAGGGTTTGTATTGGCGCAAACATTATGAACATATTGCCCACAAGGCGGTACAAGCATTTCAATCAACGGACAAAAAGCTTTTGTTTTAGACGACACTATCGTGCGGCGGTTTGGTCGCAGGATGCCGGGGGTATCTTGTCATTTTGATCATATTTCGGGAAGGCAAGTTATGGGGCAGCAGATGTTAACGCTGGGCTTGGCTGGCGAAGAAGGTTTTGTGCCACTGGATAGTGAACTATTTATCAGCCAATCGAAGGCACAGTCTTTACAACAGCCTTTCCATGATGGGCGCAGCACGGTAGCGAAGCGCTATCGTATTGCACGACATCAGACCAAGCCGGAGATGGCTGCCAGCATGATTCAGCGCAGTTTGAGAGGTGGGATAGAGGGTGATTTCCCGCTTGCTGATGCATGGTTCGGCAGCAAGGCAATGATCCGTCTGAGCCAGGAAGCCGCATTGGTTGCCATTCTTAGAATGAAGAAGAACAAAACGAAATATCGTGTGAGCGAATATGTTGATGGTAACGTAGTAACGTAGTAAAGCAGGAAATGGATGTCAAGGCACTCTATCGACACTGTGTGCGTAAAAAATGGCAGGCCATTCCAGGACGGGCATATCACAGGCTAAAACCCTGGACGTTGAACTCAATCTGGCGGAAAGTGACGATATACCCGAACAGTGGTCCCATGTTCGCTTATTGTTCGTCCGTGGCGCAGTTGAACCAACCAAAACCCAAGCCGGAAAACATGACTGGGCGATATTCTTATGCACTGATACCGTATTGTCCGCAACTGATATCTTGCAATTGTATGCTATGCGCTGGGCGATTGAGGTGTATTTCAAAGAAGCCAAACAACATCTTGGCTTGCTAAAAAGAGCAAAGCAATCACTATGCCGTTTACATCGCTTCCATTCATTTAACAGCAATTCGATTCTGTATGCTCGTGATTGCCAAACAAATACAAAACGGTACCAATGTCGCTCAAATGCGGCTGCAGTTTTGCAATAATAGTACCGAAATAACCTTTATCAGCAAATTGTGGAAGGTGTTTCGTGCCATCATCAGCGGCGCGTTGGATAAAATGAAAACTTTACTGGGTGATGCAGTTACTTTGGTGCAAGAAACCATTGATGCGCACATAAAATGTTTTTTTGTGCAATCCCTGCAACTTGATCCCAAAACACTAAGGCTCGAAGTATTGTGAATCAATATGATAGGGTTTGAAACTAGGTGAAAATGAACTCCGAAACTTTAGTAACTAATACTCATTCTTAATAGTTTGTTAAAGGCATGTTGCAGAATAAAAACAATCTTCAAAAAACAATTCTAATTGCATTATGTATCAGCATTTCACTATTCTCATCTTTGGGATGGTCGCATGGTTGGGTAGGGAAACGTTTTTTTCCATCAACACTGGCAACTGAAGATCCATATGTTAATGATGAGCTATCTTTTATCATGGGGCGCATTAGAGGACCTAGTGAAGATGGAGCTTTGAATCATGCGACAAATCTGAAAGTTGGTTATGCAAAAACCATTTTTCCAAGATTTGCACTCAGTTTGGGTGGAAATGTTAATTTTGTAAACCCTGTTAATCAGGATTCCAATATATCGGGTTTCAGTAACATGGAGATCGGTGCTAAGTATCAATTTTTAACCAGTGAGAAATACGAATCGTTAGCTTCAATTGGCTTGGAGGCAAGCATTGGCGGTACCGGGAAACCCGGTGTTCCGGAGGCAAATTCTTTTTCTATCCTGATGCCAGGAATATTTTTTGGACAAGGTTTTGGTTTCTTCCCGGAAACCATGAAATATCTCCGTCCTCTTGCCCTTACCGGTGTATTGCAAGCTAATGTTCCACTGAGCAGACATAGCATAGAAGATGGAGAAAGGCATCGCAACCCAAATAGTTTATCCTGGGGCGCTACGCTGCAGTACTCTATTCCCTATTTACAAGCTTTTGTTAAAGATGTAGGAATTCCAACACCTTTTAATCGTATAATCCCTGTAGTTGAAGTCTCTGCAAACAGTTGTATTGATCCTGCCTGTATGCATACCACTGGCAGTATTAATCCGGGCGTCATCTGGCTCGGAAGGAAATTTCAATTAGGTATTGAAGCTACGGTTCCTTTTAATGATACAACGGGTAGAGATGTAGGAATGTTAGTCCAATTCCATGTCTTTGTTGACGACCTCTTTCCAAAAACTATAGGTCGTCCTTTATTTAGATAATAATTTATGAGTGCTGCCATGATTTATCTTAAGATCGCTTTATTTTTTCTGTTCCAAATAGGAATAGCTTCAGTTCAAGCGCATGCTTTTATCGAACAATCACAGCCCAAAGCAGGTGAAGAACTCAATGTCTCACCAAAAGCAATTGAGCTTACATTTGACAGAAATCTAGAACCTGCCTTAAGTAATATTCAGATTTCCGAAATAAAATCTAAAACTCGGATTAAAACTGGCAAGGCACTGGGTATCGAAGACGAGCCTAACAAGCTAAGTTTATCTTTGCCAGAATTGGCACAAGGAAAGTATCAAGTTAATTGGGTCGCAATGTCGCAGGACGGACATCAAACAATAGGTGATTATCATTTTATTGTTAAATAAGTAAAAGTCCACGTTCTAAGAACGTGATTTTGATACGCCCTATAAGAAGGGCTAGTCGATTGTCTCCCGTATTAATCTAAGGTTGCAATTTTATCTATCCCGTGGAGCTGAAAGTTTTGTTTCGCTAAATCAACCCCCAACTGAATCGCCCCGAGTTTTTCGGAGACATTTTAACGTGAAAGAAACCGTTAAAAGGACGCATGTTACCCTGGCCTGTCAAGGCCATAAAAAATTGGCGTAAATTAAGCTTTAGCTGATTTGATAAAGCCGTATCGAATCAGTGTTTTGATCCAGCGTGCAGCGTTACGCTGAACAGAAAGTTTTTCGTAGTCAGTGGTGCGGTCCCGGTAATGTTCGCCCCGTTTGA
>BQJA01000157.1 GCA_021604405.1 Nitrosomonas sp.
CCCCATCCAAGGCTGCCGAAAAACAAAGCCGGCACCGGTCCGCGCAATTCAACACGAAACGCTCTCCAACAAAAAAAGAAAGCGAGAAAACAAAAAGCTTAATATTGATGACTGGATCGGCACATCATAAAAAGAATGCACCGAACATTCATGAAGGGCTGCGGAGAAAATCAGCGCGTGATGAATCCGATGGTTAAGCTACTTGATTAACACCCGTAGTCAAAGGTGTGCAGGAATCAAAACGATTATCAAGCAACAAAACGTATCTGCACATTACGGATATAGGACAAGGAAGAAACGGCTTGTTTGAGTTTTTGCACCAGCACTTTTGCATCGTTCTTATTTTTCAGGGTATCTAACGGCAAATCCAGGTCGACATGAATTTCACCGGATAAATAATGCAGCGTTACATTTTCAACCACTACATCAGGAAATTGCGACCATTGCTGTTTTAATTCGCCAAGTACCTTTTCGCGAGAAGGTAACGCTTTACACGGCGAGTCGAATTCGTCATTTTCCGGATCAATATGTACGGTCACATCGGACACGATATCTATGTTATCCATTATCTGTTGCCGCACATTGTCGCCGACCTGATGCCCATCCGAAACACTGAGGCGCGGATCCACCTGAATATGTACATCGACAAATGCATCACCGGCGCTTTTGCGCGATCTGAGCATATGCATCGCGCGCACACCGCTCACCGAAGCAATCTGCTCGCGAATTGCCTCAATCGCTTGCGGCTCAAGTGCCGTATCAATCAATTCCTTGCTGCTGTCACGGACCAGGTCAACCCCAATCTTGGCAATCATCACCGCCACCGCCACTGCTGCGACGGCATCAAGAAAAGAATACTCGAACATGGCACCAGTAATGCCAATCACCACCACGACCGATGTAATCGCATCCGATCGGCTATGCCAGGCATTGGCCATCAACATGTCTGAGCGCAGCGAACGCGCCATATTCATGGTATAGCGATAAATCCCCTCTTTGGCAACAATCGAGATAGCAGCGACCACCAGTGCCAGCAAACCAGGTTGCAGCAACTTGTCCGGGTCATTAAGCCGCAACACCGCGTCATAGGCAATACCACTCGCAATCAAAATTAACGATACACCCAAACCGACTGTCGCCAGTGTTTCAATCCGGCCATGACCATAGGGATGACTCTCATCAGCTTCCTTGTGCGCATGTTTGGCTGCATACAGTACAAAAAAATCAGTTGCCAGATCGGATAAGGAATGAATGCCATCGGCGATTAGAGCTTGCGAATGCGCAACCAAACCCGCTATTATTTTCATAACACCTAGTAAAAAATCTACCGCCGAACCGATTAAAGTCACTCTGCGCACTTTTTTATAGCGCTGCTGTTTGGTAATCATCGGTGTTTGATTCATGGGAATAATTTTACTATGCTTTCGCACAAATTCATTATGCAATAAGCAACTTGTTTTCTGTCGCCAATAAAAAATTTAACCAGATATTTATCGATGCAAATAAATAGACTAACAACAAATGAATCACGGTATGATATGGTTACATGCAAAAATTAAAGGTTGGTGACTTATACGCACGTTCAACGAAAAGTAATTAATACGGCCGATCTGGTTATGGCCATTTTATCCAGCGCCAGCCAGTAGCTGATATGGTAAATTTTTAATTATTCCAGCGCCTATTATTCAAGAGGAATTGTTATGAAAAAAATGAATTGCATTAAATCCTGTTTGCTTGTATTGACGCTATCCGCCATCGGTGGTTGTGCAACAGACGGAAGTAACCAGAGTACGTTGAGTTCAGTAGATGAAGGCTTATCAACGGTCGAGCAAGCGGCGCAAAGCGGGCGTCAAATCACGCAGTCAGGAGCTGCCGCTGCGCAAGGAGTTGGTACCAGTCAAATGAGTTTAACCGATATGCTGACTAGACAGCTCGGCATTTCTCAGAATCAGGCATTAGGTGGAGCGGGCGCAATTTTCCAGACAGCTCAGGGAAACATGGATCCGCAGTCGTTCGCGACGTTGTCTCAATCGGTACCTGAAATGGATGATATGCTGGATGCGGCCCCTGCGCTATTACCGGATTCGGTTTCCAGCATGACCGATGGAATGGCGCCAATGATAGGAAGTGGCGCTATCGGTGACGGTTCTGGCGGATTAGGATCAATGATGGGTGATAGCGGTGTCAGCAGCGGTGCTTCACTTGCGGCATCATTTCAACAGTTGAACCTTTCGCCGGAAATGGTCAACCAGTTTATTCCCATCATCACCGATTATGTCAGCAACACGGGTAGTCAAGCCGCGGCAAACTTACTGCGGTCAGCTTTGCCGATTCCTTAAGGGTTACTAGTAATTTCAATACATTCAGGGAAAATAGTCATGCGCTATTTTCCCTGTTACACCAACCGACTTTCGTTGATTTACCCTTCAATTTTCACTTGATCAATATACTGATAATGGTTGCCTGCAGAAAAAATCATTCGCCACGTATCAGTAACACAGGGACATGCGCCGTCCGCACCACACCTTCAGCAACGCTGCCAAAAAGCAAGTGACTGAAGCCGGATCGGCCATGGGTACCGATTACGATTAGATCTGCCGGCCATCTTTTGGCTTCTGCCACAACCATGTTAGCAATGCGTTCGCCTCTTGCCTCAAGCAATTTGACGGTTGGCGACACGCCTTCCTGCAGCACAGCCGCTTCTGCCTGCGCAAGGATTTTTTCACTGCTAATACGGACTGCATTCTGCAGCTCAGCATAGTTAAGATAGCTTTCATTATCAACGTACCAGATTTTTTCCATGACATGTATCAAAGCCAGTTGCGCCTTGAGCTGTTTTGCAAGTTTAAGCGCTTCCTGTAATGCACGATTAGAAGTTGGACTGCCATCCACCGGAACCAAAATATGTTGATACATGATATCTCCTGTAATTTTTACCCTTTTACACACACTTTTGGCCGAAGAAAAGCAACACGGCGTGCCATCCCGCCTGTTCTGTTGCTTGCGCAACCAAATCAACATTTATATGGGCACCAGGCGCTTCTTCAGCCGCATCCCGCATTGAGCGTGTCCGAATCAATACACCCTGGCGCATAAGTTGATTGAATAGCGTGCGACCTTGTCAATGCTTGACCGCCTGCCGCCAGTTCATGGCACGGCCCGCACCATGGCTGGACGAAGCGAATGCAGGATTTCCACTGCAGCCAGCAAGAATATAAGCACCTGTATCCATACTTGCCGCCAATAATAACCGGTTGACCTGCCGGGCGATAGCGTTCTGACAGCAGAGAATGCCCCGCGACAAACCGGCATACCATTTTTTCACCATATGCTTCCGCATGCTCTTGTCGCCACTACGTTGCACATGAAAACGATTAAACACCAGCCTTTGTATCAGCATCGTGTTCGAAATAATCTGTATCAGGTGTTAACATTAAATCGATATTGTCATCTGTTGGAATTTCACGAGATTAATCATACTGCAAGATGACACAAGAACACTATGGTTATGATGCTAATGTTACGAACAGGTGCTCATTTTATTGTGGTTGCGAATAGGGTACATAATACTTTCCAGCCGGGTGATTTTTTTATATGCCAAAGCATGACGTTAAAATAGCTGCGATTTTCGATAAAATTGCAAATTTGCTTGAAATTCAGGGCGACAACCCGTTTCGTATCCGTGCCTATCGAAATGCTGCGCGCGCAATCGGCGGCTTATTTCAGGATATCGATTCGCTGGTTAAAAAACATGGGAATTTGACGCGCCTGCCGGGCATTGGAGATGACCTTGCCACAAAAATCAAAGAGATTGTTACAATGGCAACTGCGGCTTATTACAACGGCTACATAGAGAACTACCGCCGACCATCACCGAACTCCTGAAAATCCCGGGTATCGGACCAAAGCGGGTAAAAACGCTTTACCATGATCTCGACGTTCAGACTGTCGAGCGATATCATAAAATCAAATGGCAGGTTAAATTTTTCCTGGTCTGTTTTTCACACATTCGAACACTGAACAACCGCCGGTTTTCGCTGATGGTTGTTCAGGATAAATGTAACAGATCAGATCTAAATCAACGCAACGTCAGGCACTACGAAAGACTGATCATTATTCATTGCGTCATCAGTCAGCATTGACGCATCATCCGGAAGAATAGTTGCTAATATGTTCTGGATGTCAATATCAATCTCATCACGATGCTCAATTATTGTCTCATTAACCAATTGAAATGTTTCCATTGGCAACTCAATTGAAAATAATCGGTCAACTCCGATAGCGCTATCAATTTGCGCTAATGTATCCAGTGGAAGTATCTCAAACAGTAAACCATCGACTAATTCTAATGTCTCTTCTGGAATAATGAATGAAAATGTGTCATCTCCATTTCCATTATTTCCGTTATTCCCATTGTTTCCGTTATTTCCGTTATTCCCATTGTTTCCGTTGTTTCCGTTGTTTCCGTTGTTTCCGTTGTTTCCGTTTTCTTCTTTATTATCTGTAAGAATAGTTGACAACAATTCGTCAATGTCAACGGCCTCATCTGCTCTGATTGCATCACTAGCAACTGAGAATGTCTCAGTGGGCAGCGTAATTGAAAATAATTGATCAATATTGATTGCTTCGTCAATCTTTGCCAACGTCTCAACTGGAAGAATCTCTAGCAACAGTCCATCCAGCAATTGAACTGTTTCTTCCGGAAGAATAATTGAGAATGTCTCATCGTCGTCATTTGTTCCATGATCATCGTTATGGTGGTGCTTGTGATCATC
>BQJA01000158.1 GCA_021604405.1 Nitrosomonas sp.
GGATCATCAACAAAATTTTCCAGTAACGCAGGGTCTCCATTTGCCCAGGACTGGAGAAAAAATTCCTCATAAAGACATTCGACACATCCGGCCGACGGACCGATACCCTTGCGGTTGGCCAACAGTATGGAACCCATTCCACTGGCACCATAGTTGATGGCAAAACCATCACGAACGCCACTTAACTGGCGGCTCGTTTCCAGTTCTTGAAATTGATTGGCGTAAAACGTTTTCAATTCATCGTGAAATACCACGGTAAATTCACGAAATGCAGGGGCCTCCGGATTTTCAGGATTCGCCTCCCAAATAACTGCATTCAAATCGCTATGAACCAGGTCATATATTTTCCGGCCCGTTTCATCCGCCTGCCCTGTTGATTTGAGCATATTCAAATATGGATCGCCGTCCGCATCAACCGCATCATAATCAAGCGTACCCGGGCGCGCATCATCATCGGCATGCTTGCGCGGCCACACCGCATCCAGTACAGCGGCTGAAACCTGGCTTCGGTACCATTTACTATCCTTGGGCTCGACAATGACCACGCCAAACAGACCGTGAGTCAGACTTCCACCTTCGCCTTCACCTCCTGCCGGCGCACCATGACTGGAAAAGAGATGGGTTCCCTCGCGCTCAAGCTTCCATCGACAAGTTATCGATTTACCTGGCTCGATCGATTCGAGGCCGTTACATCTCAGATCATCACTGGATAAGCTGGTTAACCCCGGGATTACCAAATTCACAAGGCGAGTCAATGGCCAATCGGTTCCCGGTTTTTTTTCGGCGTCATATTGCGAATATTCTGTTGCCGTATTGGGTTCTCCCTCATCGGTACGCTGCTCATGCTCTGGTGGATCAATAGGGGGAATTCTGTCTGCTTCATTAATGAAATGTGAATAAGGGGAATCCGCGTCTACCAGTTTGCAATTACTGATATCCGGTTGTTCATTCAGCAATTCATTTGTAAAAGTGATCTCAAGCACATCATCGACATTCCCACGAAGTACCAATGGGCGCGGCCGCTTGCCATCTCTTAAGCGGACCGCTGATGGGCAATCGAGGCCAGGCAACCATTCCTCATCTTCTTGGACGTCCACAATATCGTGTTTCAACGCGTAAATCATGCCATATGGATTCACTGACCCAAATCGGTTGTAAAACAATGGCTGTTCGAGTGCCACAACATCAGCGCGAATGACACGCGCTTGACTCGCAACGTGGTCAGTTATTGGCTTGTCGTCGCAGGCCGCAATGAAACCGTTTACAATTATTAGCACGAGGAATCTTTTAAAAGATAGTCGAAGCATAGCGTTATCCTCCGTATGTCATGATATGCCGATCGCATCAATTAACAGACAACCTGGACGGGCGAAACGCGTACCATCCGGAATCGCTTGTTTATCGGCGACATTGTGGCCTGTTCCCACAACCCATCTAATCGTGCCGAGGAAATCAGCACTGGCGCTGATGTCGTTGACAACACACTCGGTCCATTCCGTTTGGTTGGCGCCAAACTGGTCCTCTTCCAATTGTTTTACATCGAAAATCCAGACAGGCGGCAACGGGTCAGCACCGTCAGGAAAAGCCAGAAGCGTAGCAAACGCATTGGTGGGTAGCGATCCAAATCGTAAAAATGCAAAACGAAACCATAGGGCTTTACCTTTTGGCACACCGACATTCTGACATTCAAGCCAAGCCCCTTTGCCCCCATATGTCAATGTATCGTCTGGATGTAAATGCGGCAGCCAGGCAACATTGGTTAAATCCTTTGCCGCAGCATGCGCTTCCGGTGTGCGCAATCCATCAGAATCTACTGCACGTGGATCGTCGATACGAACAAACCGTTTGCCCTCGCATGGCACAAACAATTTACCTCGAAGACCGCTATATTGACGCTCAGTGCCGACCAGCTTATTTGAAGAAAATTTAAAATCGGCAAGGCTTTCTTCAGAAAAATTTGTTGGGATACTCATTGCAACCCCCGATTATTTGTCCCTGGATTCATCAGGTATTAAAACAAAACAAACAATATTTTCAGTGAAACCCTATCACACGTTAACATACTACTCTTGTTAAATAATCTTACAACAACATTAAATAAATTGCTGTTTTGATTGTTTTTAATTTCCGGTATGACAATAACAAGTTGGTCGCGGTAATTCTGTGATAAAACCCACAGCAATTATTAGATAATTGAAAACGGCGGATTTTTAACGTTAGTGCTGGAAGCAGATGGCTGCAAAGATCTACTGATGGACAATAACTACCGGGACACGCACCGAGGTCAGCCCTTAAGGAATGACCACCGAATTTTTAAAAGCCTGCATGGTTATTGACCGTTCTGATGAATGACTGCCGAATGAAGTTAGCGCTACGCTTCAAGTAAGCCGAAGAAACAGTGTTGATGATAATGAAAACAATATACTTGATCACACGAAGTGAATGGCAAGCAGGCATCCGGAGGAAGTTTCGAGAAAAAGTGAATTTGGACAGGAAAAATTAGTGAGATGTAATTCAGCCGCCTAATCGTGACAAACCCAATTCTGTCCAAGAATTGTCTGATACCGATACAAGTCCATCTAGGGATCGCCCACGTATGGAGTCATCCCGGATTTGTAAAATAATATTTTTATCCAGACAAAAAATCGTTATGACTACGAGTATATATCCTACCAATTAACACAGGCGAATTTGTCTCGCGGAGCTTTATAAAAAAAGAATTTTATTTTTATTTAATCGATTATTTCCTTTAACTTGGAGTTTTGGTTAATATTCCCTATACAGTTAATTACAAACGTTTAATTACCTGTAAAGCAATTTCCAGCAGGCCCGGTGGTAAACCGATTTTTTTTCTGGCTTTTTTCCACAGCATCCCGGCCAGAAAAGCCATACCGACCGATTGCAACGGATATTTTTTAACTGCACCTAAATAATTTATTTTACTCGATGATTCTCGTAAGTTTTGCTTAGCCTCGCTAACTTCTAGTGGTCTGTCCTTCTTATGTGCCATATCGCAATTCCTGAAATCAGCAAACAAATAAAACCCATAATCAAAAATACCCACACCGTTTTCAAATAAAGCGCCAAAGCATGATAAATTGCAGCCAATATAAATCCGATGGCCGCCAAAATAAGCAATGCGGCACCAACATACACCAACATAATAACCAGCGTGTGAATTATTTTCTGTTGAATTAACCTTCCCTCAGCTTCGGCCAGATCAAGTAAACTGATTATGGTTTCGGCTAATCTTTGCACAAAATTTACTCAACTATTATCATTTGTCGTTATCCAATATTTTGGAAATAATATAGCCAGCGGAAAAAGCAACCAGCAGGCTAGTCACCGGACTCTTCCGTACGCGCTCACTGAGTTCATCCACTCCAGCTTCCCCGGCATCATAAGCATCATGCAATTTCCGTTCAGCTTTGTCTTGATAATGCCCAAACTCGCTCTCCAGTTTTTTCCCAAGTCTCTCCGCTTTATCCTCACCTTTATCTTTTAAGGCTTGCATTAGTTCAGTAACTTGCGTACGCAGCGTTTCAAATTCCTCGCGCAGATCCGATTGTGTTTCATTCGATTTTGTATTTGTTGCCATGCCCCTTTCTCCAGCGTGTAAAAAAACATTAAATAACCAAATAATTCATAATACTCAAATTCTACAATTCAACAGATTCATTATACATTGCAATGCAACCACATCAACCTGATGCGTAAAAACATTCGCCTTTCAACCTGCTGCCTGGTCTAAAAATAGCGTAGACAAACCGCATCACCTTACAACAAATAGATAAAACTTCATTTATAGGACCAACCGACTGCCACCTGACCCCGCTAAAAATAATGGTCTATATTTTTATTAGCAGCTTCAAATTTAAAGTTTAACGCACACTTCAGATTGAGAAAATGGCTACGTCCATATCCATAATGGTTCCGAAATATTTATCCTTGAACCGATAACCATAACCAGCGCATTAACAGAAAACCAAGCACTCCGATCATGATCACCCCGCTGAACACCAGCAGTCCCATCAAGCTAATGAATAAGCGACTGTGAATAACGGTTTTCCTTGGATTTTCAAGGTACTCATTTAACAACTGCACGTTGCGATAATTTGCTTTCCAAACAAAGTCTGCCATATCACCGACACCGGGAATCAAGCCTAAAATAGCATCAAAACCAATATTAAAACCCATTTTCATTAACAGTGATTTCGGCGCACCGAGTTGTGCAGCTTGTGTAAGAATGTGGCTTGAAATTATAGCGCCTGCAGCATCACCAATACCGGGTACTAAACCAATCAATCCGTCAAGACCAAAACGGATTTGTGTACCCGGCACTCGAATTGAATTATCCAGCAACCAGGCAAGCCGGTTCAATTTATCTTTCGAATGTGCTGTTTCTGTATTTATTCTGTTGATATTCTGCTCCATCGCTTTTATCCTTTACAGTAACGCAATATACTGTTTTTTTATAATTAAATAATGATCTGTATCGCTTAACCTACCGCTTCGCAATAATCCAAACCGCATGCACAATGCCGGGAATATAACCAAGCAAAGTCAGCAAAATATTTATCCAAAAATGCTTACCGATTCCTTCTTGCAAGAAAACGCCAAGTGGCGGTATAAAAATAGCAATCACAATTCGTAAAATATCCATCAGTCAATTCTCCAAAATTAAAAACATCATACTTTACAA
>BQJA01000159.1 GCA_021604405.1 Nitrosomonas sp.
GATCAATTTCTGAGTGGTTTTCCTGTCTTCAATGTATGCTCAATGCGTGCCTGCGTTTTTTCTGTTGCCAGCAATTCCATAAATGCCGCACGCTCCAGATCCAGCAACCATTTTTCATCAACCAAGCTGCCCGGCGTGACATCACCGCCACACATCACCTCCGCAATTTTACTGCCGATGAGATAATCGTGTTCGGAAATAAAACCGCCTTCCAACATATTCACCATTGAACTCTTAATTGTGGCAATACCGGTAGATCCTGCCACCGCTATTTCCCTGCTTCTCAGTGGCGGACGATAGCCGGCTTCCGCCAATGCAAGCGCTTGCGCTTTAGCAATATGCAGCAGCTCGAAACGATTCATCACCACCGGATCAGCGGATCGCAAATAACCCAGTGCCTTTGCTTGTTCCGCACTTTTTGCCAGTTGCGCCATCGCGACCGTCTGGAAATAATCTTTTATTCGCGGAAACGGGTCCCCATCTTTCGCATTTTGCGCCGCTCTAAGCGCAAACTCCTTACATCCTCCGCCCGCCGGCAACAGGCCCACGCCCGCCTCAACCAACCCAATATATGACTCAAGCGTGGCCACTGCACGATCGCAATGCATAATAAACTCACAACTACCGCCAAGCGCTGGACCATCCACACCGGCCACGGTCGGAATCATTGCATACCTGAGCGCTTGTGAAATTTGTTGAAACTTTGCCACCAATGACTCTACTTCCGCCAGTTTCTTTGCCATTAAAACATCAGCCAGGTCCAATTCACGCGCGGCCTTAAGCACCGTGGTTTGCGCCGATTTTTTAAATTTCTTCATAAAGCGATCAAAAACAGAAGGCGGCGGTGGCGGCGTATTTTTTTGCGGCTTGTCCTTTTTCGTTCTTTCCGTTGCCTTTTGCAAATTCGCACCAAAAGAAAATGGCGGCTCAGTTTGCCAGATAACCAGTGCGCGCCAATTTTGCTCGGCTTCTTGAATGGCCTGCTGCATTCCATTCAGCACATCAATATCAATCGTATGCTTCTTGCTTTTAAAGCTGACAATGGCAATATCATCACCGATATGCCACATACGCAGTGCATCTGTTTCAAAAATCGTTTCACCATAGGAAACGCCTTCGCCGACTAACCGATCGGGAAATAACTGACGCTGATAGACCGGAAGCGTTGAGCGCGAATGCAGCGTCTTTGCAACCGGCGCATAGGAACCTTGCGCTGAGTGCACACCTTGCGCCTCACTTTCTGCGATTGCCATCACCCAATCAGGCAGCGGCGTTCGACTCATACTCTTACCTGCGGCAATATCCTCGTTAATCCACGTGGCAATCTGTTTCCAACCTGCTGCCTGCCAGATTTCAAAAGGGCCCCGATCCCAGCCAAACCCCCAGCGAATCGCCAGATCCAGATCGCGCGCGTTGTCCGCAATCACTTCCAACTGAACCGCGCAGTAATGAAATACGTCGCGATAAATGGACCATAAAAATTGCGCCTGCGGATGATGACTATTACGTAACCCTGCAAACTTTTCAGCAGGGCTGCTGTATTTCAGTAATTGTTTGACTTCTTCGTCGACATCCCCAGATGACAAACGATAGGCCTGCGTCGCAAGATCCAGTACCTGAATTTCCTTACCTTTTTTTTGATACACCCCCCGTTTGACTTTTTGCCCTAAAGCACCCGTATCGATCAAACCCTGCAACCAGTCCGGCACTGCAAAATAAGCATGCCACGGATCATCCGGCAACGTATCGCGCATGGTATTAATAACGTGTGCCAGGATATCCAGCCCCACCACATCGGCGGTTCGAAAGGTTGCACTTTTTGGCCGGCCAATCAAAGTACCGGTCAGCGCATCCACCTGATCAAAGCCAAAACCAAAAGCTTCACCATGATGCATAGTCGTCAACAAAGAAAACACACCAATACGATTGGCAATGAAATTGGGTGTATCCTTTGCTCGGATAACCCCTTTGCCCATATACGTAGTCAGGAACGCTTCCAGGTTATCCAGCATGGCCGCATCACTCGTGACACAAGGGATCAATTCCACCAGATGCATGTAACGCGGCGGATTAAAAAAATGAACACCACAAAAACGATGACGCAACTCTTCAGGAAAAGCCTGCGCTAATTGATTAATCGAAAGCCCGGAAGTATTACTGGCAAAAATAGTTTGCTCACCCAGATGGGGCGCAACCTTGGTGTACAAATCGGACTTCCAATCCATACGCTCAGCGATCGCCTCAATAACCAGATCGCAGTCTTTAAGTAATTCAAGGTGCTGATCATAATTAGCGGGCTGTATGTAAGCGGCCTTGTCCTGAATAGACAATGGCGCAGGTTCTTGCTTTTTTAGCTTCTCAACTGCTTTACTTACGTTAGCATTGGCATTATCCCCGTCAGCCGGAAGCTCAAACAGAAATGTTTCGACATCAGCATTAACCAAATGTGCCGCAATTTGGGCGCCCATTACGCCGGCACCCAGAACCGCAGCTTTGCGCACCATAAATTTATTGTTACTCAATTTCGCCTCCCGTTCATCCTCGCCTCCTGCTGCTCCAGTTATCGAACAAAACCACAAACACGTCAGTTTTCTATACAATCACTATTATTCAAACAGGTGTGGTGTATTTCCTTATAGTAACCGAGTGGAAGATTACAATTAAGCACAATAAAGAGCAAGGCATGACTTATCTATTCAATCGTATTAATCTGCATCCAACCAAGATAACCGAAATTGGCCGCGAGAATGGTAATTAACCAATTGAATTTTATTGTATGTACTTGACGACATCTTTTATTTGCTGAATGACAAGTCAATGCGAAAGCGTTTTCTACATCAGCCATAATAAATACGAATTTGTCACTCTTGCTATAGAGCCCGTTCATCTTGTTTGTTGCACACTATTATTGTTTGGTCTTTTTGTTAACAAAGAGACTTTATTTATCGAGGTAATTCATGTCATTCAGTATCGCCGATCTTTTTTCTCAGCACTTTGATAAAAAATTTTCTTTACACGAAGAACATCTTAATAACCAGATGGTTCGCGTACTGAGGACCATTGGTTACGACCGCAATTACAAGCGTGCCGTCGGTCAATACCTATATGACGAGAATAACAATGAATATCTTGATTTGTTAAGCGGATTTGGCGTCTTCGCAGTTGGCCGCAATCATGCAACTGTCGTCACTGCACTGCGAGAAACACTAGACCTGGAATTACCCAATCTGGTGCAAATGGACGTGTCACTGCTCAGCGGCTTACTCGCAGAAAAAATTCTTGAAACAACGCCGGACAATCTGAGCAAAATATTTTTTTGCAATTCCGGTACAGAATCCGTTGAAGCAGCAATAAAGTTTGCCCGGTATGCAACAAAGCGAGATAACATCGTTTTCTGTGAGCACAGCTTTCATGGCCTAACGACCGGCGCATTATCTTTAAACGGCGAGCAAATATTTCGTGACGGATTCGGCCCCTTGCTTCCCGGTTGTAAAGCCGTGCCCTTTAATGACCTGCAAGCACTGGAGGAAGCCTTAAGTAACAATGACGTGGCGGCGTTCGTTGTCGAACCGATCCAGGGTAAAGGCGTCAACATACCGGATGAAAACTATCTGCCAGAAGTTGAACGTTTATGCAAACAATACGGCACCTTGTTTGTCACTGATGAAGTGCAAACTGGACTGGGCCGCACCGGAAAGTTCTGGGCTATTGAACATTGGGGTGTTCAACCTGACATGATCTGCATGGCAAAAGCCCTGTCAGGCGGGTTTGTTCCAATTGGCGCCGTAGCCATGACCCAGAAAGTGATGGATACTGTTTTCAATCGCATGGACAGAGCCGTTGTACATGGCTCCACCTTCTCAAAAAACAATCTGGCTATGGCAGCCGGACTCGCAACTCTCCGGGTTATTGAAGACGAAAAATTGGTCGAAAACAGCGCAAAAATAGGTGAAGATATTATCAATACCATTAACGCCACCACCGACAAATACGAGTTCTTAAAAGAAGCACGAGGCAAAGGCATGATGATCGCGATTGAATTCCAATCGCCAAAAAGCCTGTCACTCAGAGCCGCATGGTCAATGCTGGAAGCCGCCAATAAGGGATTATTCTGTCAAATGATTACCATTCCACTATTTAAGAACCACCGCATTCTGACACAGGTTGCGGGCCACGGAATGAATGTGGTTAAATTGCTGCCACCATTGAATCTGACACAAAAAGACCGCGACTGGATTGTCAACGCGTTCGATCAGACAATTGCCGACACGCATAAAGTACCCGGTTCGATATGGAGCCTGGGAAAAACACTGGCCAGTCATGCGATAAAAAACAAAAAGTAAACGATAGCGCTTTAACAGTGTCGATTATTCCTCATTAACCTAAAATAAAGCCAGAGAATTTAGCCATCCACTGTTCTTTGGGAACTATTTCAATCAGGTAGAATCCTATTCCATGTGTTTAGTGTGGAATTCTTTCAGCTTATATATATAGAAAGATTGCTAAGCACGAAATTTAGTTAACTAAAAATGTAGGAGGTATTAACCATGGCAACAACAATGGGAACAAGCAGCGCTGCTGGCGCTCGAGACTATGACATGTCTTTGTGGTACGACTCAAAGTACTACAAGCTTGGCATGGGCATCATGCTAGCAGTCGCAATTTTTTGGATTTGGTATCAACGGACCTTTGCTTAT
>BQJA01000160.1 GCA_021604405.1 Nitrosomonas sp.
CGCAGTCGCTTTATCGGGAGCAGCTTCTGTTGATTCAGCAGCTTTTTCTGTTTGTGTCGGCGGCTGTTCGGCCTGATCCAACGGATCACTACCCCCCATATTAGCCGTGGCATTTTCCACATCTTGCATAAAGCGTTTCAAACGTGATCCATCCAACGAAATTTCAGTATTCCCTCCATCCAGAATGCCCGCCGATAACGAACGTTTAAATGCCAACAGCGACAGCATACCCTCTTCTATCGTGCCTTTGGCAACAAAATTAATCACCTGCACTTTATCCGGTTGCCCTATACGGTGAATACGGCCGATACGCTGCTCCAACAAAGCTGGATTCCACGGCAAGTCCATATTCACCAGCGTGTTGGCAAACTGCAGGTTCAATCCGGTTGCGCCAGCATCGGTTGATAAAAATACCTTGCAATTGATATCTTCTTTAAATCGCTGAATTAATATCGGGCGTTTTTCGGCGGCAATGCCACCATGGAAACAGACATAACCGATACCCCGTTTTTCAAGACGGCGAATCAAAATTTCATGGGTGCGGGTCCATTGACTAAACACCACCACCTTGTTTTGTGAATGCTCGAACAACTCACCAAACAGCACCATCAGTTCTTCGGCCTTCGTACCATGATCAGTTTCCTGATCCAGCAAATAAGTGCTGTTGCATGACATACGCATATTCTGCAGCGCACAAGTCAATCGACGCTGGTCGGTATCAGACAGATATTTTTTATAACGCCAGCGCGCCACTATACGAGCGACGACTTCGGCATTTTCCTGATGCCAAAGCTGTTGCTGTTCGGTCATCGGTAATAGAATGTTCTGGTCCGATCGCTCAGGAAGCTGAAGTAAAACCTCAGACTTCAGTCGGCGTATCATCACCGGGGCCAGTGTCTTGCCAATTTTGTCCAGGCCGATATAGCCGGTAACCTTGCCGGTTTTATCTTTTTTCTGATGTTCGTACAATAATTTCCAGGTTGGCCCCAAACGAAATTGATCGACAAACTGCACTAACGAAATAAGTTCTTCCAGCTTGTTTTCCAGCGGGGTGCCGGTCAGCACCACCGCATACGGACTGTTAATCTGCTTCAGTGCGCGTGCGGCAATGGTGTTCCAATTTTTAATTCGCTGCGCTTCATCCACCACCATCAGTTCCGGCCCCCAGTCTTCAATCAAATCCAAGTCGGCTCGCAACTTTTCATAGTTGGTAATTTTGCAGAAATCGGCCTGCTGGTATTGGGTGCGACGTTTGGCTGGATTGCCGCTGATAACCAGCGACACACGTCCGGCAAAGCGCTTAATTTCGCTCTGCCACTGGTATTTCAACGAAGCCGGACACACGACCAGCACTTTGCTGACACCAAAATAACGCGCCAGAATCTCAGTCACCGCAATTGCCTGTATGGTTTTACCCAATCCCATTTCATCGCCGATCAAAGCCCGACCGGCTCGTACCGCAAACAAAGCTCCTTCTTTCTGATACGGATAAAGCGGGATCTTAAGCAGCTTCTCCAATTTTGAATCTTCCACCCCCAACGGAAAGGTCATGTTTAATAACTGTAAGCGTTTGTCGACATCACGCAAACCGGCAATATAATCCAGCGCATCATCATAAGCACGCAACGCATGTTCACATTTAGTCGCTGCTTTGATGAATTTATCCAACCCCCCATAGCGCTGCGGTGACAAATACCAGCCTGCCTCTTCATCGAAAAGTTTACGTGCCTTGTCCAATAATTTCTCCGGGCAATCGCTCCCAGGCCGAAAATACACCGCTCGCCCGTTATCATTACGCAGATATAACTCGGAAAAAACCGGCTGATAACCGCGAGCAAATGCCGTTTTAAAACCACGTACTTTTTCCAGCTTAGCCAGCACAAATTCGATGTGCTTGCAGGTACCCAGCTCATTAGTGGCATAGTCTGGACAGGCACAATAATTTGCTCCTGGCTGCGCACCGCGAATCGCGACCCGGTAACTGCGGTTTGAAACCGGATTAACAACCTTAAAATCCGAAAAGAATTTTTCAGTCCCATGATTGAGCAGCTCAAATTGTTGCACCCGGCCAAACTGACGCCGCAATCCTCGTTGCCACTCCACCGTCGTTAAACCGTCTGGCATATGCGTTCGCGACAGCTTGGGTTCGGCCTTGGCTTTGTGTTGTGATTTTTTCGCTGTTTTACGCGTATTGACTGTCATATTTTTCTCTATGCCCAAAACAAAATATTATTTTAACAAGCCGACAATAAAAATCACGAACAGAGTTACCCAGATCGTTAGAACGCCTGCTTAATCAACCATTGTTAATCAGCTCCACCTGCCCTCTTTCTGAAATCGCACAATAAAATCATTTTTGCTTCATCGTGCGCATTAACAAACGATATATATCTATATGGATAAATTGATATGACCATACTCAAAGCCGCAGAAGTCAATACTAGATTATCAAGTAATGGGGCTATTTCAGAAACAATATGACAGCCGATTATTCATCAGGCGATAAGCATGACAGACCCCCGTAAAATCGTTAAGAATTATGTGTTTATAAAAATGAAAATTCCAGCCTGCACGTTATGGAAGCTAACTTGACAATACTGACTAAATAGATAGACTGTTTTTGTAATTTGAGAAATAGATTTGAATCTTTATCAACCCAAATCACACAATAAAAGAGGAAAATAATCATGAAGTTTGGTGATATAGTCGGACGGCTCTTGCAACAGGGTATGTCAGGTGCATCACAAGGCAGGCTTCAACATGCGCTTGGAAAAGATGGTTTGGATGGCTTGGATGGCTTGATCGGTCGTGCATCAAGTGAACGATCTACAAATCCGCAAAGTAATACCAAGGCTGGCGGTTTGAACGATATACTTGGAAGCCTGTTAGGTGGCAATCAGGGAGTAGTAAGTAATGCTCAAGTTGGCGGCATTGGTGCGCTGGCTGGTTCATTGCTGGGCGGCGGCAGTGGCGCTGTTAAGGGTGCACTGGGAGGCAGTGCGATGGCAATTCTAGGTTCGCTAGCCCTTTCGGCCTTGCAAGACTGGCAACAAAGTCAAACCGCGGACGGCGCGGCCAATCAAGTATCACAAGCAGAAATCGATCAGGTCACAGCGCCCCAGACCGAAGAGCTTTGTCTGAAAGGGATGTTAAGTGCTGCCAAAGCGGATGGTCAAATTCAGGAAGATGAGATGAAACGTATTCTTGGAAAGTTGGAAGAAGGTGGCATTACTACCGAAGAACGCCAATTTGTTTTATCTGAGATGAATAAACCACTGGATCTTGAAAGCTTCATTAATGAAATTCCCAACCAGCAGATTGGCGCACAGGTTTATGCTGCATCGCTGCTGGCCATAACCGTAGATACCGAAAGCGAGCGAAATTACATGCGACAGCTGGCCGCAGGTCTTAACTTGAATCAGCAAACTGTTGCTTTGTTACATAGAATGGTTGGCGCGCCTGCTATTTAACCCGGGTAAATACGACAACGATACAAACGTGTAACAGCAATTGAAAAATATAAGTTTTCCCTGTATTTGCGGTCCTACCGGCCTTAAATACTACTTCTTCAGCGAATGGTTTATGTGATGTAATGAACAAACAACAAAAAAACAATTCGCTGCGCCCTATTGCAATAGCATTGGGTGGGGGCGTCGGATTAGCAATCAGCACATCAGGGGGTTTAATAATCAGTATCGTATTTGATGATATACCGATGTGGATGTTTGCAAGTCCGGCAGCGGGTTTGATCATTGGGTTAGGACTAGGATGGATAATTAGTAAAGGATAATTTGTAATGTCTTCGTGGTAGTATGCCACGGGATCAATACCGGTACAGAACGGCAACGGTATGTCAACCAGCTATACTTTATGGACGCCCCATGTATCCAGTAGGCTGCGTCATACTGACGAGCTAAACCCGTAAGGTTATGCCGCTTTCTTACTTATGTTAGCTGCTCGCTGCGCATGCAACGCTATGGGCGTTATAGGAGTAGCGAACAAAGCGATCGGTGATACGGTATGCAAGCGATAGGCAATGCAGAGGACATTCATCACTCACTTAATAGCTACCGAAGCAGCACTATTCCCTCTTTAAGCGATGCGCGCACGCCTGAAGCAGCACTTCTGTACAAGTTATAACGACTTGAATAATTACCCTGGATCACCGATTGGACGGTTTGTATTGTGCCTTTCACAGGATACAGAACAAGACGTCGTGTACACAACCGGCTACTAATGCAAGCAGTTATAATACAACCCTGATGCGCCTCAAAATCTAAATCCGTCCGACAAACAGTATAATATTTCATTTTCGCAGAATTAATGGCGAAAAAAATTAGCTTGTATATCTATAATAACCCTTTAAAAATAAGGAGTTTTGGATGCAATACGCTGTTAAGAAAATCACTCACGTAACAAATATAAAATCTTTTATAACCATTATCCTTCTTTTGTTTGGCTGTAGTATTGCACTTGCTGAAACATTGTCAGCGCGTACGGGTATGTCCGG
>BQJA01000161.1 GCA_021604405.1 Nitrosomonas sp.
GTGTTTGGTGTGCAGAATGTCATTTTATCGCCACGCATTGACGTGGCATAGCGTAGCCAGAACGCGCGTGAATTAGGTCAGCTTATGCGTTAAGCCAGCGCGGCGCAGCCTTATTCCTGCAATACGGCCTGTATTTCACTGACAACATCACGGCTGAATTTGACCAGTGTCTCATTCATCGCCGATGCCACGGCGGCGGGGTCGTCAGGTGACCCGGCCTGCGTCTCGTAACGGGTTCTGCGTGGTTTGACAACCGCTTTGCCTGAGTCCGTCTCTGTAATGCCCCATTGTGTTTCAAGCACAACACGTCCCGAACGGTCGGCATCAAAACGAACAACGTCGCCTAGCAGACGATAATTAACCTGGCTCCGAACCGCTGATTCCCAGGGAAACGCCAGAACACTGACGCCATCCATCATATTGTCGATATCGGTCGATACAACGCGATGAAACGCCACCGCAAGCGGTTCTGCCCAACGGTTGAACTCATCGACTTTAACTTCTGCGCCTGCACCGCGCGTGACAATTTGAGAACGGTTCAGGTACTCCGCCATGCGCATTGGCCCCAGACCAAGCACCACGGCTTCGTTAAAGTCCTTTCTGCCGTCGAGGACAGGGCTGGAAAGAGAAAAATAGCGAACCGGTGGAGAAGTGCTGCACGCGGTCAGCCCCAGAGAAATTATAGCAACGCAAACGATCAGTTGGCTCGTAGCAATCATAACGTTTTTTTTATTCATTTTTTCTTACCCTGCAAGACGGCCTCTGGATTACGTTCCATATAATCCAGAAATTCCCGTGTGGCGCGCGCTGCGGCTTCGACTTCCCTGAGTGTCTCACCGAGCTGATAGGCCTGCACGGATTCGCCATTCAATTGTAACTTAACGGCGGCCAAAGCCTGCTGCGCCTCATCCAGCGTAGTGTCAATTTTTTCAATTAACGGTATCAGATCGGTGTTCACCCTGGCATCGACATTCCGCACCAGCAAGCCAAAATCTGAGATGGTACCGCGAAATTCAGTGAGCGCCTCTTGCAGAGAAACGCTCAGGTGCTGAGTTTCTCTTTTATTAATAAGCTTATCCGCACCGGCCAGTGATGCGCGTAATTCCGGTGAGTTGACCAGCTCATCAACACCCTGCATAATATTTTGAATTCGTTGGGAAAATATCTGCGCATCAAAATCTTTACTTAATTCGTGGACCCACCCTTGCACATCGGCCATTATTTTCTTGGTAGTCGACGGAATCGTTGGGATTTCCGGATGTGGCGGACTGGCTCCGCCTCTCATCACAGCCTCGGTGTCAGGCTGAAACGTCATACCGACCAGAAGTTGTCCGGTAACCAGACTCTCCGATTGCAGTTGGGCGCGCAGTCCACCCACCTGAATAACCTTCTCATGCGGGATCGGCGCCAAGGTATCCTGACCGCTTCCGATCGGGACCCCGCCTTCCATGACCACCCAGGACTCAGGCCGAATCTCCATTGTCACTTCAGTTAAACCCTGAAAAGTGTCTCTATTCAGTAGTAAAACCATATCTGAAACTTGACCGATATTCACGCCGTTCATCGCAACATTGGATCCCACACGCAGACCCTGCGTATTCTCGGTAAAATAGGCAACATAGAATTCTTTTTTTGCAAATAATTTCGCACCACCAAACACCGTCACACCGAGCGCGAGCAGCGCCGTGGCCCCGACGACGAAAATACCGATTAAAGTTGGATTGGATTTTTTACTCATGCCGCCTTGCCTCGTTGCAAGAAATTACGAACCTCGAAGTTCGGATTATGATCCCGGAGCTCGCATGGGTTACCCGTAGCCAACTGCGTTTTGGTCACGGGATCAAGAAATACCGAGTTATTACCGATCGAGAAAATGCTGGCCAGTTCGTGAGTAACAATCACGACGGTCGTTCCCAGGCTTTCGCGCAACTCAAGAATCAAGCCGTCAAGCAATTTCGCACTGATCGGATCGAGTCCCGCCGAAGGCTCGTCAAAAAACAGGATCTCAGGATCCAGTGCCATGGCGCGTGCCAGGGCGGCCCGTTTTTTCATACCACCCGAGATCTCGTTCGGGTAATAATCTTCGAAACCGGCCAGCCCAACAAGCATCAACTTATAGGCCGCCACTTCCCGAATTTCAGCATCACTCAGGCTGGTGTATTGCTGCAGCGCCAAACCGATATTCTCGGCTAGCGTCATCGAACTCCATAGCGCGCCGGACTGGAACAGCGTGCCGAACTTTTTTTTGCTCGCTTCGCGCTCGGCGTCAGTTGAAGACCAGAATGGTGCGCCATCATAAAAAATATCACCAGTCGCCGGACTTTTGAGCCCGATCATGATTTTCAACAGCGTGCTCTTGCCGCAGCCTGATCCCCCCATGATGATGAATATATCACCGCGGTTAATGATAAAATTCAGGTTCTTTTGAATAAGAAAATTACCATAGGCCATCGTCAGATCGTGCACGGTAATATGTGGTTGGGCGCCTTCCATGTCAAATTCCGAGATTGATGTAGATAACTGTGAGGATGGATGCGCTGGCAACAATTAACACGATACCCATGACCACGGCCTTTGTGGTGCATTGCCCTACCGCCATTGCGCTGTTGCCGCAGGCCATGCCCTGCTGGCAACCGACCAACGCGATCAATATTCCATAGACGATGCTTTTGAACAACCCGCCGAACAAGCTGTTTAAGTGCACCGCCGACAGTGTTTGCGCTACATACTGCTGCAGCGTAACATCCAGCATAGAGAGCCCAACCAGTGCACCGCCCATAATCCCCATCAGACTGGCATACACCGTCAGCAGCGGCATCATCAGTATAAGTGCAAACACACGCGGCGTTACCATAAAATCGATCGGGTGCATACCGAGTGTCGTCAACGCATCGATTTCTTCATTGACCTTCATCGTACCGATTTGAGCCGCGTAAGCGGCACCCGTCCGTCCGGCCATTATTATTCCGGTCATGATAGCAGACATTTCGCGGACCATTGCCACGGCGACGAGATCGGCAGTGTAAATCCCGGCGCCAAATGATTCAAGTTGTATCACACCAACAAAAGCAAAAATCATGCCGATTAGAAAGCAGATCAAAGAAACAATTGGCAAAGCTTCAATACCGGCTTCTTGTATATACTGTGTTACATTCGAGCGTTGAAAAGTTGCCTTACCACGCAAAAAACGCCCGCAGGAAAGCACTAGTTCACCGGTAAAGGCAAGCAGTTCACGGCCGCCCGCCAGCCCCGCCATAACGCTCTCACCGACCTGTTCCAGAAATTTTTTACGTTCGAAAACCCGCCGGGCACCTTGGCGTTCTTCGACCGCAAACGCCATCGAGACAAGCCTTTGCGCTCCGTTTGGCAACCCCGAGTCATCTATCTCGACGCTGTTGGTTCGCGCGTTTTGAACGATGGCAATCAAAGCCTTGACCAGGCCTGTGTTCCATTCGCCGAGACTATCAGATTCAAAAGCAACGGATTTCGGCTTCGGCACTTGACTTAGCCTGCTAAAAACTGTTTCCAATCCTGGTAAATTGCTATTCAACAACCAGTCCCCGGTCAATGAGATTACCAGGGAGTTGTTCGAACCTTCACTCAGTGATAGCTCAGCTTTTGCCATACAATACGCTACCGATTTAATTGCGCTACCTGGTCATTAAACATAGTTGTATTTCGAAACCACAAATCAAGAACCACAAAAGAAAAGCCGCACGACCCCAGTTTCTCCGAAAATGAATTGGCGGAATATTAGCAAAATAAATCCCCTTCTTCATCAGTTTGGAATGCACAGAAATGTATTTCAACATCCTGAAATTTTCCTACCCCTATAAAATAAAAGGTTTTTCTATTTCTTGGCATTATTACAAATTACGCAGACGGAGAATATGCGACTTATTTATCATATTATCAGTTACTCATCTCAAGCAAAAATTCTTTGTTGATTTATTACAAGCGATAGTATTCACTGTTGAACACAGTTTTAACTGCTAATATTACATATTAATGAATACCCATCAAAAAATTCTAACACCATGTATTTATTCTAATAGTCCGGAGAAAATAACAGGAGCTCTAACGACCGGAAGCGCATCATCGGCCTAGTCGGCAATGGCGGAATAAATCTATTACCAACTACTTATCCCGCTGCTTTCTTTCATATCGTTAAATTCTTGCTGGAGGTAAAAGAGAATATTGCGTAAAATAGACATATCTATTCAGTTCACCACGACTAGGCTCCATAACTGCATCGAGCATGTTTATCAATGTATGCTGACTTGTGTAATTTTTCTTGTTTTGAAGCTAAAACAACAGCCATCTGAATAGCGACAAATGTTACATTGATAATTTAATTTTTATCATATTTCAAAAAACTGACTGGAGAAGTGACCGAGCGGTCGAAGGTGCACGCCTGGAAAGCGTGTGTACGGTTTATACCGTACCGCGGGTTCGAATCCCGCCTTCTCCGCCA
>BQJA01000162.1 GCA_021604405.1 Nitrosomonas sp.
ATGAAGAACATTTTTCACCCGACAGATTTTTCCTCAGAGCCAGACATTGCCTTTGCACATGCGCTCAAGCTTGCATGGGGCGCAAGTGCGCAACTCACGCTCTTCCACGTCAATGAAGGGTTAGACGAACTGAATTGGCAAGAGTTTCCATCGGTGAGAGCCACGCTGGCCAAATGGGATCTCCCCTCTCACGAACATGCAATAGATCATCGGCCGCATTCCAAAATTGATGTTGAAAAAATCCTCTACAGAGGAACAGATCCTTCGGCCTCAATCCTTGAACATCTCGAGCGTCACCCTGCCGACCTCCTTGTTCTTGCTACGCATCAACTTGGGGGACGACCATTTTTTCATTCTGTTTCTGAACCCGTCGCACGAAAATCGAAAATCATGACCCTATTTGTTCCCTTCTCCACCGATGGCTTTGTGTCTCCAGAGAGTGGAACGCTCACACTACAAAACATTCTTATTCCCATCGACCATGATCCACAGCCACCAGTGGCCTTACAGGCCATTACGGCCCTGATGAAGACCTTAGGCTGTGTCAATACTTCCGTCACCGTGTTGTATATCGGCGACAAACAAGAGATGCCCGAGTGCGATCCATCTCAACGGACCAACGGCACCTGGAATTACATCGTTCGATCTGGCGACGTGGTTGAAGAGATCCTACTCGTCGAGCAAGAATTAAAGACTGACCTTATTGTAATGCCCACCCAAGGCTATCAAGGGTTTTTGGATGCACTTCGTGGAAGTACAACCGAGCAGATCGTGCGAAAAGCACATTGTCCTGTCCTAGCTGTTCCAGCCGATTAAAGAATACAATAGTGCGTCATACTCACGGCATTCGAAATGGAAAATTTTCTTCCAAAATAGTCTAGTCGTTTTTTCACTGACATGGAGGCATTAACCGGACGACTCCTCCCTATCTGAACTGCATCATCCATGTATTTACAGATGCAACGGAGTCGAGAAAGAGAAGATCAGGGAACGGTCAATTGATTTTCTGCAAGTACCGCCAACAGGTATGAAAAACGCGTGAAAATTCACATCCATTCTTTTTGATTAGGGAGCGCATTATGTTGCAAACAGTTCAAAAGAAACGCAAACCGATACTCGTCAGCCATTCCTTATCTCTATTTTTTCAACAACATCAGGCAATCACGCTTAAGAGATTTTTATTTACGGTGATCGTGGGGACCGGCATGTTGCTTCAAATGCTATTGTTGCCTGTGCCAGCCTTTTCTGAACCGGAAGAGGTTTACCCAGAAGGTGACAAAGAATATTTTAAAGCCCTCCTAGAACTCGAAAAAGACGATGAGTATAAAAAATTCTTGCTTCAAAGTGTTTCATACGCGGGTGACAAGAAAGTGGATTATATCGACTATAAAGGTGTCAGGCCCACGGTCGATGGAGAAGGAGCCGAACCTGCTGAGACTGAAACGGATGCCGTTCATTTCAGAAAACAAACATACCAAGCCATGCGCAACATGGACTGGTTCAGGAAAAACAATTATCAAAACTTCATCCGAAATGTTGGTCAGAATATTTATCCCGTGATCATTGCAAGTGACTATGAACCAGGAAAAGAGGGAGTCGGCTCCACCTATTACCTCTACCGAAGAGACCGTCCGGTAGAAACGATCACGCCGACTTCGGTCATGTATGAGATGGAAAAAATTCTTTCCCACATACCAATGGGCGTCTTTATTTTGATCTCCCCCTACTTTGACAATGTGGCCAATCGACCCGAAGGATGGGAAGAACCGCTAATTGAATATCAAAAACATGTTAAGAAAATTAAAGACGTTCTGAAAAAAAGTGATATGTGTCAAGCAACATCCGGCAGAGCCATCACGATGTTAGATATGGTGAATACGTATTTACAGGACTGTATCGCAAATGGTTCTGGTGATGAAAAGTCTTATAGTGCGTTTGCTCATAAAATTATCCCGTATATCGCCGAAGCCATGAAAGCCGCCACGGAATTGCAAATACAAGCGGGATTGAGTGCACTAAGCCAATGGAAACAAAAATTAGGTCCCGAAGAATGGGACAAACTCCATGTGCTCATTCCCGTTGTGTGGCCCGTGGCTCAAGGCAATCCACGACGGCAGTTATTTGAACATCTCATGACTCCTGAACGGGCGAAAACAAACATTTTTGAGGTTCATGCACGATCGCACGATGAGGCCCGAACGACCTTAGGCAGAATAAAAGGTGATTCGGTGATGGCCGGCCTCACCTTTGACAAGAACACCCACTTTGGCATGGGCAGTTACTTGCGTTTATCCTCACCCACAGATCTCGTTCAGGGAGCGACTAAAGAAGAATTGAAGAAGCACCAAAAAACCAAAGCAGGTATTAGCCCTATGAAAACACCCCACAGCGATTAAGAGAAGGGAAAAGGAAGCGTTCTCCTTGTTGATGCTTGCAGAGTAAGGTATTTGCTAAGAAACGTAAATCTTCTCGACGTGAGGTACATCGAGAAGCAGAGAAGTCACATTTTGACGTTAAAAATGAGAATGACCACTTTTCCTGTTTCATAACGCGTTACACAATCAAATTCTCGCAAACGTTCTGGCTTAACGTACACTTTTGTCCGTTCTAGGGTGTGACCCCAAGTAGGCGCTCTGGCGTAAAACTATACGCTTAAGGGTGCCAACCGAGACAGGGGTAAAAGAGAAGGAGTAGCGTTTCAAGTCGCAAGCCGTTCCTTTTCGGCAGCAGATATCCTGATAGCAGGAATTGATTGGTGGTGCGACAGTCTATCAGATCATTACATCATCAACACGAAAGGCTTTGTACCTTCATGAGCCGCTTATTAGAAGATGCCGGTGATAACTCAAAAAAGTTTATCTGAAATTTTTTGGGATTTTCGACATGTTCAATAATGTATTCGTAATCGGATTTGGGAAGAAAGGAATAATCCTTGTACCTTTTTCGAGGTGGCATAGAAAACGACCCTTGTGAGAAACCAACTCGAAAGTACAGTTTTTTATTCGCTGAGACAAAAACGGACTTTTCCCAATTTTCTAAAGACAGGGAGATTTTCCTTGCCGATGTAAATTTACATTCTTTGCCCTTTTCAAAGATATACACCACCAATTCAGAGGATCCTTTTTGATTTTTTAACTGGGGAGAAGAAATAGTTAATTTGGATTTTGGACCATCAATTACCGAATCGAAAGGAGCAACTGTATGACAGCTTGATACCGTAGCCCACATGAAGAACACCATTGAAATTACCAAAATGTTTTTCATAATTTTACACACTCTACTATTTATTCTTTGCAAGGCTCAATGAACTCAATATCCCACTCTTTTTCTTTCCCACTCTCATCATATTCTAAAAACTTGGTGTTAAAAACTAGTCTTGGTAAAGAATATGTCCCTGTTTCTGCTATGCCGAGATAAATATATTCCATTTTATAAGTCGTATTCTCGACGGGGATAAAGGAGAAAAACTGAGACTCGGGTCGATAGTTTCTGAATAGATTTCCCTTCGGAGTGACCATGAGGGAAATGTTCAGGCGTTTCCCACTCCGAACAAAGAAAGATTTTTCATTCTCATTGTGCCCAACTTTGAAATGTCCAATAAAATCACGATTGCAAGCATCTTGTGGTTCTACAAGCGCTATGTTCATCTCCGAGTCTTTTGAGTTGACGATGATCTTAGCCCTAGGCCCTGTTTCTACTGATTTATAATCCTTTAAATATCCACAACTGACGAAGGGAAAAAGTATGAAAACAATAAAAAACATTTTGGACATAAAAACTCCCTTCCCTATACAAAAAAGAATGACAGGAAAGTATTACGTTTAGTTACTGGTTCAAAAGAAGACACTTTATAAACAATCTAGAAAAAAATAGAAAGCCCAACATTCAAGGAAAGCAAGGAAAACATACAAGCAAATCTCCCACTAGTGTTTTATGATTGCCCCTTTTGTACAAAAGACTTTAGAACGCCTTGGTGTTCCATTTTTTGGTTCATCTTTTGAGTATGGATATCGCTGCGTCATTTTATCAAGCGGCTACAGTGCCGCCACGCCGAACCGGGTCGTTTTTAACTACGTCAAAGTTTCGCCCACGGGTGCGTAGTAAACGGCAATTTAAAATTGAGTCTAACCCATCATAGAGAAACGGTTTCATCATCCGAAAGGCTCCCCATAGTTGAGAGTGCAGATGGACACGATCAGGAACGGTATCTAAGGCAATCCGAAGACCCTTTTCGATTCATTGCAGCCACCAACCATAGCCACTTCGAAAATCTCTCACCACTTCTTTGGCATGTGCGGGATCAAAAGAATCATCCCATACGGCCAACGCGCAGGCTTGTAACAGCCGTTCAGCTTCTCTCCAATCCATAGGGGTAAATTCACATTGAGGTTCTATGGCCTGCTCCATGGCTTTGATGAGCGCAGGAATAGAGGTTCCCAGCACTCGATCAAGAG
>BQJA01000163.1 GCA_021604405.1 Nitrosomonas sp.
TGGCGCAGCAGCGCAAAGCTTTATGCACGATTTTGGGCAGAATGACGCAAGATTTATCGGTATAACTTTTGGATCGCCGGGGACCATTCGCTCAGAAGTGGTACCAGAAAATCGTTTCACGAATATTCAGCATGACGATGATCTGATCGTGAAAGCGGCACTACTGCAACCAAAATATTTTGTCGACGGATCAATTGTTATATCTGTCGCGAAAGATTCTGGACATCCGTTAGCCAACTACAGCGAAACCACTGAATTCATCGCATCAAAGCTGGATACTCAACTGCTATTCAGGGATCTGATCATTGGCACCGATAGTGCCGACAGCATGACTGGCGGACTGCTGGATAATGATGGGGTTTTTATCGGTTTTGCTGGCAATGATACGATAGATGGCGGATCAGGTGTCGATACCGCTGTCTACACGGGTCCCAGATCAAGCTATTTGATCGATAAAGGAGAGCAGGATTACGCTGTTTCAGATCAGCGAGAGGGATCAAACAATGATGGTGTTGATACGCTTGACAGCATTGAAAGGATAATATTTACCGATTCAGCGCTGGCGCTTGATGTAAATAAATCGGCGGGTACGGTTGCAAAGCTCATTGGCGCCATTTATGGCGCCGAAAGCGTTGCTGATGCGAAGCTGGTGGCAATCGGGCTCTCCGAATTTGATCGAGGAACAAGCCCGGACGATCTCGCCGCCCTGGCGATAAAAGAAGCCGGCGCGAATTCACCTGAGCAAGTCGTTTCGTTACTGTGGAACAACGTTACAGGAACTCCGCCAACAGCAGAGCAGGCGCAACCCTACATTGACGACTTGAACAATGGCAATTACAGCGCGGGTACACTGGGTTTTCTCGCAGCAGAGACGCCGAGCAATGAAGCCAATATTGATCTGGTCGGCTTGCAGGAAACCGGTCTTACCTTTGACCCCCTGGTTTATTTTGGGTAATGCAGGCGGGACACCCACGATATATTGCCTACTGGCAGTGACATCTTCATAAGTAATACCGTAACTCAACATTCACAAATTCCTTCAAAAATTTGCACCAGTCAAATTTTTCTAAATTATCAAAAATTCACTTGATGTTAACAAATTATTCTAATGTAGGTTATTAGAAACTTTTCAAACCTATCTTCCGATTTTTCTGTCAGTTATTTTTTGTTAATCAACATGATGGCGAATTATTAGGTAATCTTGCAGCATCTTTCTTCCGTCATTGACGAAAAAGTCAATATAGGATATATGTCCTATATTTAACAATATTTTAGGTAAATTTCGCCATGCATTGATAATAAAGCGCGTGTGGGTGAATGAGAAGAATCGCTAAAATTCGACATTGAAATTAAACCAACACATAATTTAAAGAAAAACGCGACTATCCCTGCTGGGTTCGTGCCCTTTCAAATTGCATTCACAAGTACTCGGCAATAACTCCTGTGCAACCGTTACTTGTCACTATGCAACCGAAACAAGATTTTTAAACTAAGGAGAATAATAAATGGCTAAGATAGACTATTCAATTTCATCTGCTTCGACCTTAGTCAGCGAAAATACTTCTTCACTGAATTTTGCCATAACACGTTCAGGTGATCTGGCGGCTGAAACCGTTTATGTGAGCACCACTTTCACTGAAGGATTTGACAATGACAATGATTACAAAGGGATTCTTAACAAGGCCGTGTCATTTGGCGTGGGCGTGGCAAGCGCTGACGTCACAGTGGAAATCGTAAATGATACTCTTCAGGAAAAAAATGAAACATTTGGATTAATCGTTCAGAAAAACTCAAATGATTCAGCTTCAACTTACCTTGCGAAATCAAGGTTTACCATAACAGACGATGATAACAGCACTAATCTAGTTTCGTCAGAGACTGAGAAGACTACAGACTATTCAATTTCACCTGCTTCGACTTCAGTCAGCGAAAATACTTCTTCACTGAATTTTGCCATAACACGTTCAGGTGATCTGGCGGCTGAAATCGTTTATGTGAGTACCACATTCACTGAAGGATTTGACAATGACAATGATTACAAGGGAATTCTTAACAAAGCTGTGTCATTTGGTGCGGGTGTGGTAAGCGCTGACGTCACAGTGGAAATCGTAAATGATACTCTTCATGAAAAAAATGAAATATTTGGATTAATTGTTCAGAAAAATGCTAAAGAATCTGCTTCAACTTACCTTGTGAAATCAAGGTTTACCATAACCGACGATGATAACGGCACTAATCCAGCGCCTAAGCCGGATAAAACAATTGCACCAACTAACCCAAAAACAGGAACAGTCGATTCTAACCCTGATGGGAACGTTTCTTCATCAATCGCGAGATGGAGAGCTGAAAAAAGCAAATCCTCAGAATCTGTGAAATCAAAGTTACCCGTAACTGACGATGATAACAGCAGCAACCCGGGACAAGAAACAACCAAAGACAACATTTTTGTTGCTGCAGTCAATCTTTCTGAACGGGCCTACTCCGGTAACGACGATATTAACGCGAGAATCCAAGGATGGAAGCCTTTGGAAGCCGCTGATTTGGGTTTTCCCGACGCGGCCGCTCCAAGTGACCAACGTTTCGTAAAAGCAGAATTCTCCACAGCTGAATCTACAGATTCTTTTATCTCAACAGGCAATTTTAGAAAAGTTGGCAATGGGGACGGAGATTTACTGCGCTACGACTACAAAAATGCATCGGCAACTGTTGGACTGACTATACTGGACGGCAAACGAACGTTAGGAATTGCATTTGAAGGTACTAACTTAACTCTTTCAGTAAATACCGTTAGGGAAATTCTTCAAGATTTTTTTTATATTGAAGCTTACTATAATAGTTTAAAAGGTATTGACGCTGTTAATTCTAGCATTACTAGCAATAAAAACAATTTCATTCAATCGATAGATAAATATATTGATGATAAAAAGAATGGTATTGAACAGGTACTTGTGACAGGCCATAGCTTGGGAGGCGCAGCGGCACAACATTTTATGCATGAATATGGTCAAGATGACGCAAGATTTATCGGCGTTACTTTTGGGTCACCCGGGACATATCTTTCTCAATCAGTACCAAAAGATCGTTTTGTCAATATTCAGCAAAACGGTGATCCAGTGGTACATGCTCCTCAATACTTTGTTAAAGGGTCTGTTATTAATATAGACGTGGAAGATACCGGTCTACAGTTTAATCCATTTGATGAGCATCGTTTATTTTCCATGGATTCAGATCCAAAGGGAAGCTACAGAAAAACCGTTGAATTCATAACATCCCAATTGGATGCTAAGACTTTGTTTCAAGACATGAACATTGTGGCGGGCACGAATGGGGGTGATAATTTGTATACTAGAACAGGCAAAAATGGTGAAGTTTTACTAGGGGGTAATGGTAATGACACCCTGGAAGGTGGAATAACAGGTGGACAAGGTACTCAGATATTTAAAGGTGGTCTTGGTAATGACAACATTGATGGCGATGGGGGAATTGATTATGCTATATACAGCGGTGGCAGATCTACTTTCACGCTCCAACCTGATCTTGACGATCAGTGGATAGTGACCGACCAGCGAGCAGCACCCGGTAGTGATGGGACGGATAAGCTTACAAGTATTGAGCGAATCATTTTCATCGATTCAGCCTTGGCGCTGGATGTAGATGGCTCAGCCGGTAAGGTCGCGAAATTGATTGGCGCCGTTTTTGGCGCTGAAAGCCTTTCTAATGAGGGATATGTGGCATCCGGACTTTATTCTCTTGATCATGGCACAAGCTATGAAGATCTTGCCGCTGAGTCAATCGCCTCTACGGATGCAAAGACATCCGAGCAAGTTATATCACTGCTGTGGAAAAATGTGATGGGATCAACGCCGGCAACTGAAGATATACAGCCGTACATAGATAAGCTGAATTCTGGAACATCCATAGGCGAGTTGGGTATTCTTTTCGCGGACGATAATAAAAATGAAATCAATATTGATCTGGTCGGTTTACAGGAAAAAGGCATTATTTTTGATCCTCTGGTATATTTTGGATAGCAGGCGGGATAGTGGAAAAATGTTTATCTGCGCCTATGTAACATTTTCTCCTGACATGATCATTCTTATATACAGCAGCAAACCAAGCTGATCGCGGAATGCCGGGTTTATCTGTTTATCAATAAAATGTCGGCATCGACATACCCATCCATAGTAAAAAAAGGATGACCATGGTTATTCCCACGCCGATTGTACCGACGATCATACCGGCTAAAATAGTTAAGCCATCTTTGCTGAGCAGTCCCAACGACATGATCAGGATTCCCCAGCCAGGTGGAAAATTTGTTAACGGCAGTGGCAGAGAAATGGAAAGTGCGAAAACGAAAGTAAATATACCAATAATTCTCTCCCAGGCGCGAACGCTGATATAAGTCAGTCGGGGCTTTAA
>BQJA01000164.1 GCA_021604405.1 Nitrosomonas sp.
AGTCAGCAAAATATTTATCCAAAAATGCTTACCGATTCCTTCTTGCAAGAAAACGCCAAGTGGCGGTATAAAAATAGCAATCACAATTCGTAAAATATCCATCAGTCAATTCTCCAAAATTAAAAACATCATACTTTACAATTATAAAATCAGGCATAAATTACCGCTATTAACTATGTTAATCGAATTGCTTCCGAGCAATACGCGCCTAGAAGGTTACAGACAAAAATAACGACCAGAATGCAGGTCAGATATCTGCATTCTGGTTATCATTCGTCCAAAAAAAATCCAGGCGACAAGGCCTGGATTTTTTGATTCTACCTATCAACTACTTCAACATCTGCTGGAAAATTCATTTACTTCCTGTTCAGCCTGTTCTTTAGATATACCGTATCGTTCCTGAACCTTTCCAACCAGTTCTTCACGTTTACCATCAATCACATCCAAGTCATCATCGGTCAGCTTGCCCCATTGTTGTTGCGCCTGACCTTTTACTTGTTTCCAATTGCCTTCAATTTGACTCCAGTTCATAATAAATCTCCTTGTTATATTAATAAAATTTATTTTCAATCCTAATAAAACAATCCACACTTTTAGCTTTTTTGGTTATGCATGACGCAAAAAAATCGCCAATGATTACTCATCGTGAGATACTCAGAAAAATTTGAGACAGTGTTGTAGTCATATCTTATTACCTGGCTTTTCTAGCACTTCTAAAAGAAAGTATGTTTAGCATTACTAGTACCTTTAATATAAATGTCACAAATAAAAAACACTATTAACTATGTTAAATCATCATATAAACTTGCTTTTAATTAACTCTAGCACTCTTATTCTCTAACCTTGTCCGCCTGCTCTTCTAGTCTGTCCGCCTTTTCTTCAGCAGATTCACGGATACTATCAGCTTGTTTTTCAAGTTCATCGGCTTTTGCTTCCCGTGCCTCTTCTTGATTTTCTTCCATCATCTCGTTGGTTTCTCTTATCCGATCCGCTCTTTCTTCCAGCCTGTCCGCTTTCTTCTCGACGGCTTCATCGGTGTCGTATTGTGTGTTTCCCGCTTGACAATTAAAAGCTGTAAAAAGCAGCGCGGTGGCAAGACTTAACATTAATTTATTTTTACTTGAGTTCATCATTTTAGGGTCTCCTTAAGAAAGGTTTTTTTGCTTATCTGGTCAGTTGACCGTGAGATATTCATAAATTTATGAATATTAGTACATCCTAATTACAGCTTTATTGATCACGGGTATTATTATGATCGGCTGCGCCATCTTTAGCCTTTTCGCCATTGTCATGGCCGCCGGAATCTGGTGATGACTGCAGATCCTTTTGCGATTCATCGTAGGAATTGGATTCTTGATCTACGTCAGGATGATCTCGTGTATCATCATGATCAACCGTTCCGTAGGATTGTTGATCGGATTGATTATCGGAATCTTGCTGTTTATTTCCTTCCTGTGAAGCTTTTGACTTGTCTTCTTCAGTCTTAGACTGACCATTTCCTTCCTCTTTGGATGAATGCGTTCCAGTTTGAGCATTCGACTTGCTTTCAGATTTTTGATTGGATCCCTGATCTACGTCAGGATGATCTCGTGTGTCATCATGATCAACCGTTCCGTAGGATTGTTGATCGGATTGATTTTCGGAATCCTGCTGTTTATTGCGTTCTTGTGAAGCTTTCGTATTGTCTTCTTCAGTCTTAGACTGACCATTTGCTTCCTCTTTGGATGAACGCCCTTCAGTTTGAGCATTCGACTTACTCTCCGCTTTCTGATTTGTTTTACTTTTATCTGACTTCTGGGCACTGTCAGATTTATTTTTTTCTTCCATTTCTCTGACTTGTTTTTGCCAAGGCTGCTCAAATTCTCTTTTTTCAATAGCCACAACGGCTGAACTGGCGATTAAAAAGCTCAATCCAGCGCAATATAACGTCAGTAAAGATATTTTAGGCTGAAACATAATTCCTCCATAAATTTTCAAATTCAATGTAATCACATGATCGCGATTTGTATTAAAACTTTACTAAAAAGTTGATATGGCGGTTATTAACTATGTTAATTAAGCGAGCAAATTTATGAAAAATATTATTCGGCAGCGATGGAACATGTCATTCGCCATTCATCATTCATCATTCATCATTCGTAACTGATTTCATTGCGGTGCTTCAGTTAATTTTTTAGCACAACAATTTTTTGAAACCGGATGTTAACTTGTGTTAATGAATTGGGCATAAAAAGTGCCTATGATTGATGGAAGTGTTATGAAACAACATAATTTATTGTTGATGGCGCACGTCCTATTTATTCTATTTAGAATTTGTAGTTTATAAATATTTAACAACATCGTAATTGAATAGCTAACCCGTAACATTTTTATTCATTGGCCATTGTTGCGCTACTGCTTTTTAGGAATTGCCAGGAAATGCAGGCCAGATTGCGTTGATTAATAGCGTGGTTGGTTGTAACAATTTATATGACCGTCGTGTGTGCAACACCAGTTTGATTGTAGTCAGAATTTTTGATCTGGAAAGTAAATTGATATGCATTACATTAGCAGCCAAATTCATAACATAAACACTGTTCATGCAGTTTAATTATTTGAATACGAGGTTATTATGCTCAAGAGAAATAATAAATATTTTGATGGTATTACACTGGTATCCGGTATTTTTTTGTTATCAGTTACTTTAATCACGCAAGCCGCCGATACCCGGGAAGATAAAAATGTTAATCAATCAGCATCGCAGACTTCTCCGAACAATAAAACGGAAATAGATTTAGGTGCGAGCGGTTACGTATCAGCTTACGCTAAAAACGCTAAAGCGTTATTGGGCTTTGATGAGTCAGGCAGACAAAGCGCAGAAATGGCTTTTGATGTTGTGGATAAACATGAAGAAAGGATTGGAGTTCTTAATGATTATTTACTCACTCAGAATGGTGAAATTAAATACGCCATTGTATTAGTCAGAGATCTTCCAATTCAAGACGATACGATGGTTAAAAAGATGGTCGCTATTCCGATCGATAAAATAATGTTAGATGAAAAGTCTGAGTTGTCTATGGCTGAACTGCAAATTGTAGTCGGTCTTACAAAAGAAAAAGTAAATCAGTTACCTGAATTTGACATTACCGGAAGCAATGGTGCGCAATCAGAAATTAAATACGATTTCAGTGCTCGGGAATTAATGGGCATGAAAGTTATTGGTGAAAGCGACGCTTTACTCGGAATCTTGGATGATTTAATCATTAGCAACAATGATCTCGTCAGTTATGCGGTAATTAAGGCAAGTGGCGTGCTGGGAATCAGCGATAAATTGGTAGCAGCACCATTTAAGGCATTGCAAATCAACAGCAAAGATGAAAAGGTCCGGCTGAATGTAACGGTTCAGGCCTTAGAAGATGCCCCAGGGTTTCAAATCAGAAAACCTTATTAAAATCTATGGTGTTATATAGCTCATGCTGAAGAAGCAATATTTCTAAACCCATTAAAACCGGTTAACAGGTGGCTTTTAGCTTGTTCAAGAAAAGTATTTTCGAATTCGGCCACCTGTTTCAGCGAATCTATATCATCCAGATAGATTTTTTCAAAACTCACGGTAATCAAATTAGCATGTTGTAGTTTTTTTAGTGTTCGGTTCATGTGCACCGCACTCATTCCCAGTGTATCAGCCAACAACTGTTGCGTTACTGGTAGTGGAAATGCGTTTTCTTTGTCATATGCGAGACCTACTATTTTTAAACGATGAAATAACTCCAGCAGCAAATGGGCAGTGCGCTGATATGCAGAGCGGCGACCTAATCGCACGATCTGCTCCGCCAGTGAAGAATCTTCCCGACCGAGCATCCATCCATAATATAAGCCAATTCTCGGGTGTTTAATAAACAACTCTATTAATTCATCATTTTCAAAGACACACAGTTCCATTTTATTCACACTTGCAACTGAATAATTGGTTTTCGGCATGACCGCAGCAAATGGACTGATGATATCGCCCGGCAGATAATAATTTATGATTTGTTGATTGCCATTTGAGAGTAATTCATAACGAAATGCCCAACCCCGCATTACGATATAACTTTTCTCATGCATATCTCCCGCCTCCAGAAAAGTCTTTTTGGAATCGAAATGAAGGCAATATTGATGCAGCTTCATAAGTGATGCAATTTCTACATTGTTCAACGGATACAAATAATCAAACTTCTTAATTAGTGGTGGCAGAGTACCCTTTGGCGATTTGTAAGCTATTAATTTAAATTTCATAGTTTAATTAGATTATGCTTCCAATCTATTATATGATTTTTCTGACAGAATTAAATCCTTCTTTATACCCCCGCGCATTCTGTCGGG
>BQJA01000165.1 GCA_021604405.1 Nitrosomonas sp.
CGTTATTGTGGTTGTTTTGTAAAGACTCCAGTGCCCAACCTGCCAGTGTTTCTGCCCGGGATTATTTTGATAATGCGTCTGTTTCTGTAAACTTTGAGCCGCATTAAGTTTTTTTTGTGTGTCAGTTGATAATTGAGCGCAGGAAAATAGCCCAATAGATGACATTAACATAATAAAAATTATTCTCTTCATTCTAAATCCAGTTTTGCGCTGTGATAATGATGCTTGATCAGGACTGTACATAGTGCGGTCTTGCCGGCAGAAAACACGGATAACACTGTCTGGCGCTCAAACCATTCCCAGCCAGAAAATCTGGCGTGCCTGAATAGTCGACTGTTTAGTCAAACAGCATAATTCAATAGCCCGTTCGCCGCAATATTAGAAAAAAACTGCCGGTTTAATGTATTTTTGTAGGTGGAAATATCCGCAGCGTCTGCCAGGGTGGAATCTGTCCGAAATCGCACACACAGGTGTGAAATTTTCTCAACTGAACAGGCGCCGCGGCTCTTTGGTGCGGCGGTTTATTATTGTGACTATTGACGTCCTTCGTTTTTATCGTTGCGATTGCAGGGCGGCAATTCTTTCCGCTAAAGGCGGGTGCGTCATGAACAAGGATTTGATCCCTGAACTGATGCCACCTGAAATTCCAAATGTTGCCAGTTGGTCTGGTAGATGGGGTTGTTTTACAGTGGCTTGCAAGCGTTGTAATGCTGCGATCATCTTGTTCCTTCCCGCCAGGCTGGCGCCGCCAGCATCTGCGCGGAATTCACGTTGACGGCTGAACCACATTACAATGATACTCGCCAAAATCCCCAATACCAGCTCGGCAATAATTGCAGTTACCCAAAAGGCAGGGCCATGACCATGCTCAGTTTTGAAAATAACGCGATCAACCATATGGCCAATCACGCGAGATAAAAAGATGACAAACGTATTTACCACGCCTTGTATCAACGCCAGCGTGACCATATCGCCATTGGCGATATGACTCACTTCATGCGCCAGCACCGCCTCAGCCTCATCCTGGCTCATGGTGTTCAGTAAGCCGGTACTGACTGCCACCAATGCATTGTTTTTCGACATGCCGGTAGCAAAGGCATTCACATCTGGTGCGTTATATATGGCGACTTCCGGCATGCCAATACCCGCCATTTTGGCTTGCCGTTTAACCGTTGAAACGAGCCAGTATTCGTGCTCATTGCGCGGTTGCTCAATTACCTGTGCGCCGGTAAATCGTTTTGCTGTCCACTTGGATAGGGCGAGCGACATAAATGAACCACCAAAACCAAATACAGCCGCGAAGACCAGCAAGGAATTGATATCCAAACCCGTTCCCTGTTCATCTAAAATTCTTTCAAACCCCAGCAACCGTAATGTAATACTTAGAACCACAATGATTGCCAAGTTAGTTGCCAGAAAAAGAAATATTCTTTTCATTTTTTGTATACTCCGATTATAGATTCATCCTTCGTAGCTATTCAGCTTACCATTATTGACATCATCACTGCGCCAGACATGCTTATTTGTATATGTAAACTGTGTGTGTTTTCATTATTTAGAAGCCTAGCAGCAGCAAATTTGAATGGCTGGCGGGCGACACGCCGAATTATCGCTTCTTGATATGTGAGCGATTTACGTTTTTTCAAGTAATGCCGTTATCTGTTTTTTGCAACGTTTGCAAGTTCAGTCAAATTCTTAGCCATCAAAATCGCATAAAACATAAATCGGAATTCAAAATACGCTTACTGGCATTGATGCAGACTCAGTGCGCCAATCGTTAAAAGACTAAGAGCAGTGAGAAAGTGGAAGGACTGAGAAATGTTTCAAAATATCCAATATATAGTCGATATCGCGGGTTGTGTGGTTAGCGTTGATCTGGAAGCGTATCTCTTCGTCTCCCTTGGGAACAATCGGGTAATTTAAGCCGGTTGCCAAGATCCTGTGTTGCAGGAGGTATTGGATTAGCGCCGTCGTTTTGTTGGTATCACGCACCACCAGTGGCGTAACCGGATGCTCGCCGGCTATGGTTTCGAAACCCAGTTTGCCCAAACCTATGCTAAAGCGGGATGTTAAGCAGCGAATTTTTTTCAGACGCTCGAGACCTTCATTGCTTTCGAGTATCTCAAGAGATTTCGTTGCGGCCAGCGCTTCAGACGGCGTAATCGGATTTGAATACACATATAAAGGGGAAGTTTCCCGCAGATACTCGATAACAGGGCCGGTGGTGACTACATAGCCGCCATTAACGCCCAGTGCTTTGCCCAGGGTAGCAATGAGAATGTCGACACGGCTTTGCGTATACTCTTCGGTTCCCCGTCCGGTTTTACCGAATGCACCGACACCATGCGAATCATCGGCAACTGTAATAATCCCTTCTTCAAAACCGTTTTCATATTTTTGACAGATATCAGCAATTTCATCCAGCGGCGCATGATCTCCCCTCATGCTGAAAATGCCGTCCGTGACGACCAGGACGCGTTTGATTGCTGAATCGCGACGGTTATTATTGGCCGCAGTGTAAGCGCTGAGAATACTTTCGAGTTCATTCATATCGAGGTGTTGATATATTTCTTTGCTTGCTGGACGCGATAATCGAATTGCGTTGATGATGCAGTTGTGATTCAACTGATCGCTCACTACCAGCGTATTTTCAGTGATGAGCAATGGCAGTATACCCATGATAGCCGCGTAGGCTGCGCTGTAAATCATGGCTGCCTCCCGCCCGTGAAATTTAGCCAGGCGCCTTTCGAGCTCAATGTGCGGTTTGTAAGTACCTGAAATAAAACGGACGGCACCGGGACCCGTGCCAAAATTTCGTACGCCTTTTTCTTCAGCTTCGGCCACTTCTGGGTGCAACGTGAGGCCCAGATATGAATTGGAGTTCATGAGCAAATGCGGCTCGTCATTACCCACTAATAAGTAGCGTGGACCAAAGTTTTTATCTTCCGAAGAATTGGGTAATTTACCTTTTATTACCCAGTCGGGTGCGATAATTTTTTCAATGATGTTTTCAGACCCTTTCCAGGTACCTTTTGCTTTCAATGCGTCCAGCTTAGACGTGCAGTATGCATTCAGTTTTTCAAGCGACATCATGACTCCTTCATGTGGTTGAAATATGTTGCATGGCACATTATCACTTTTCTGATAAGCGATCGATCATGTCTCTTGTTAAATTCTCAAGGTTATATTGAGGTTTCCATCCCCACTCGTCACGAGCAGCGCTATCGTCCATATGTCGTGGCCACGAATCAGCAATCGATTGCCTGACCGCATCGACTTTGTAGCTTATTGAGAATTCCGGAATAAATTTCTTGATATATGAAGCGAGATCTGCCGGGGAAAAACTGACCGCGGTAATGTTAAATGCATTACGGTGTTTCAATCGGTTTGGGTCAGTTTCCATGAGTTCAATAGCAGACCGGATGGCGTCGGGCATATACATCATATCCAGGTATGTATCTTCTTTTAAAAAACATTCGTATCGTTTTTCTTGAATGGCATGGTAAAAAATCTCAACAGCATAATCGGTGGTTCCGCCGCCGGGCGGCGTTTTATGTGAGATCAAGCCAGGGAAGCGGATGCCGCGGGTATCGACGCGAAACCGGGTAAAGTAATAATCACATAATAGCTCGCCAGACACTTTGCATACCCCGTATATTGTGTTTGGCCGTTGAATGGTATCTTGCGGTGTACTGACAGAAGGGGTGCTTGGCCCGAAAGCACCTATTGAACTAGGGAAAAAAACAGAACAGCCATTTTTACGGCTTACTTCCAGCACATTGTAGAGGCCTTCCATATTTATTTTCCATGCCGCCTGCGGATTCTGTTCAGCTACTGCGGACAAAAGTGCGGCCAAGTGAAAAATCGTGTCAATATGATAGTCCTGGACCACTTTGTTTATCGATTCAAACCCGGTAACGTCGAGTGTGATATAAGGTCCTTCCTCTAAAAATTCTTTTTGCGGGGTTCTTTTGTGTCCGGCAGCGATGACATTTCTGTTGCCATATTTATACCGAAGGGCAGGAACCAGTTCAGAACCAATTTGCCCGGTAGCGCCGGTCACTAAGATTCTTTTCATGTGTCATATTGCTAAATTTTTTGGACAAACCAAGGAAAGAAAAGGTTTCTAAGTGAGGAAAATTTAGCGCCATAGCCTGAGTAAAAGGAAATGCTGATTTAATGCGGCTGAGACGAGAATTTCTTCGATTAATAATAGTTGTCGCCAGGGTCTTATGCGTCATCGAAAAGAGTTACCGCAAATAAGGTTGCCACAATTCCCGCAACATTAAATGCTGATTTTGA
>BQJA01000166.1 GCA_021604405.1 Nitrosomonas sp.
CCCGTTTGGCGAATGGAATGAAGTCTTCCCGAATGCAGCGTGCGTGGTGTCGCTGATTGATCGATTGGTTCATCACAGTGAAATTATCGCCATTGAAGGTAAATCTTATCGTATGAAAGAAGCTCAGGACCAAGCGGCAAATAACGGCGGGTTTGATGTGGCGCTAACACAAGGTACTAGCTATTCGTAGTTTGGCCTTTTCAGTGAGTTTAAAATTACGATTGAATCTGGAACGACGCGAAGCTTCGCGCAGAAAATTAAGCTGTTGCGTAAAATTAGTACAATTACGGCATAAAAATAGATGTACTTTTAGTGCCGCGCTCTCCCGGAATGAAAGTTTTTCATCCATTGCCCGCGATGCCAATTGGCTGGCTTGTTTACAATTCAACATATATTTCTTGCTCTTAATCTTTCCAGTTAATTTTCAAGCAGTTGATGAGTGACAATCGGGCGCGATGCATTAATACCCACACATTGGTCGAACTGAGCGTAAAATCTTTACAAATATCTGCATTGCTCATGCCGTAAATTTCTTTAGCAAGAAAGACCTCAGCTTGTTTTGGTTTTAGACGGGCTAGGCATTGCTGAAAAATTTTCCAGAATTCATGTTGTTGCAAAGCTGCTTCAGGATTAGGAAAAGCATCTGGCTTATTGATCCAGCCCCCATTTGCTTTAAAAAAAATGTCCAAGCCATCTTTTTCAGTCTGGTCAACCAGATCATCAATCATCACCTCTCGTTTTTGGCGCCGAAAATGATCGCTAATCTTGTGTTTTAGTATCCCTGTCAACCAGGTTCTGATTGAGGATTGACTGGAAAAAGAGTTTGCTGCCATGATGGCTGCCAGAAAAGTTTCCTGAACCAGGTCTTCAGAGAGATGATTGTCTTTCACTTTCAGCATTGCATAGCAAAACAGATAGTCGCCATACTCTTCAAGCCATGTCTGAGTATTTAAGTCGTTATTTTTTGGTGTCATAAAAACTTTTCCAGATGAAGTTGTATTCATAATTTATTTGTTGAATGCAGATCATCGCGACACTTTTAGCCTGAAATGCCATGCAAAACCCGCAATTCCTGAATCATTTGACGCTCATCACCTTTCCAAATGCCATGGTTTCCCATATAGACATCAGCGAGGGAACTGCGCCCCACCACCCGCCGGATGAAATTAATGATCGTGTCTGCAACCATATCTGGATTATCTGTGGCTGGAAAATGTCCTGCTCTTGGTATGTAGGTAATTTGCACATCATCCGTTCCTAACACATTAACAAATCGTTGTGTCTGTGCCGCCGGCATCATATTGTCGTATTCACCCCACATGATTAGCGTAGGAGCGGTGATATTCTGGTATTGCACGCCAGTTGGATTATATTGCGGATGATATGGCAGTAGCAGGGCTGGGCTAAGAACTGCAGCGCGATCTGCTAGCACGCGTATGTTGTGCAATTTTAGGTGCATGGTACTTGATTTGGCGACATCCGTAACTCCATCACCTGAATTATTGCGTTCATAATCCACATCAACATAAGGAAAAGTCAGATACCGCAAATTGTATTGATTGTATTTAGAAGGGTTATGCACCATTGATTTTAGAATTTGCACCAGCGTCTGATCAAAAGCTGCAAATAACATTGCAAATTGGGCATCGCCTTCTTGTGTATTGGGGATCTCGGAGGCTCTGCCGATAGCCTGTATTTCATTAACCGGATAGCCGTCGAAGGCAATGGGATTCATTTGTATAAATGCCTCTAAACGATCGTTATGTTTGGCAGCATAATGCGAAGAGATTCCACTTCCCCAGTCATCGGCAATAAAGATGAACTTACGTCCTGGATATTCTTTTTGCATCAGTTTTTCAATGTAATCAAGATCATTAATCCAGTTCCACATATCATTGGACGCCGCATTATTTTTTCGGCCATAAAGTCGTGGCTTGGAACTCTCACCCATTCCCAGCATGTCGATAGAAATTGTTTCACAGAAACGTGATACGTATCCTTGTACTTCTTCCCATTGTGAACGATTGGTTGGAACACCATGCAAAAAAAGAACCAGCGGCCCTTTATCTCCCATTTTGGTCCATGCAATTTCGAAATTACTTGACCATTCCGTGTCAGAACTGTGTGGGCCGCCTATCTGCAGCAAACCTTCAGTTGGCGCCTGGTAGCGAAAAACACCGACTTTAGGCGTTCCCTGAGGACGGTAGATTGATAAATCAGGTGTATTGCCAGCAGCTCGCAATGGCGAATGACTCAATGCGCTATAAAAGCTGTAATTATCTGAGGTGCCTGGAATTGAATTCATCATGATATCCTTTGTTTTCTCGATATATATGTTGTTTTAATATAGTTAATCATACATGATCATTAATAATCAGTGATATTCATATTTGCTCATGCTATACTAAAAGTCAAGCGTTTTTTTAGGGGTATACATTACGTAAGATGACCCAGTAAAAATAAAAATGACAGTGATAAATAAACAGATTAACTGTCTGAATAATTCAATGAGATAAACAGAAAAAATAGTTTTAGGAGAATGTGCATGAACATCACTGAAAACGCCGTTGAGTCGCTTCTGAACATTAAGCAGGCAGCAAAGGTTCTGAATGCCAGTGAAATATCATTAAGGCGCTGGAGTGATGCTGGCAAGTTACCATGCCTGCGTATTGGCGTTAGACGTGAGAGAAGATTTCGTTTGGCTGATCTATTAGCCTATCTTGAACATGATCAGGCAAAGGAAAAGACTGGCTTACCTGAGCATGCAGCGTGTCAAATTGCTCATATTGACCTTGAAGGCATTTCCATTAATTATGGTAGCCACCTATGTGCATTCTATGATACTGATTTAGGGCGGCTAAAACTGGCATTACCTTTTTTGCTCGATGGACTTCAAGCTGATAATCGTTGTTTTATGGTTGCCGCCATCGAAGTTCAAACCCTTATATTGAAAGAACTGCGCGATGTCAGATCCTGCATCGACCAGGATATGCAGGAGGGACGTTTTATCATCACGGATGGCAGATCAAACAGCATAGAACTATATACTTTTTTTGAGAATGCTTTTCTGAATGCAAGTAAACATGGCATTAAAGGCATGCGAGTACTGGGTGACATGGCATGGACGCTTCAAAAAGGCATGGGAGTTGATGAATTAAATGAATTTGAAACTCGGTACAATCAGGGATTGGGACACCGGTTTCCGGTTGTTAGCCTATGTCAGTATGATGCCAGACTATTTCCGGGTACAGCTATATTGAAAGCACTCAAGTGTCATGATGACACCTTTCGGTATCCACTGACACATTTTTTGGGGGTGTGATATAAAACCATAGACGCGTAATTTTATTATTTATGTTTACCTCGTTGATGGCTCGTCGGGCATTGTTTCAAGCCAGGTCTGAATCTCTGTCTGTGCCTGCTCGATCAACGCGATAAAGCCAGTTATCGCACCGACGGCATCCTGATGAAACAGTTTTTTGCGACAGGTTGAATGTCCGCTTGCCCAGTAATCTTATGCCATTATCAGCGTAAGTGCTGGCGTTCAGCGCCATTATTACATTCCAACAATACCCGTGAATTTCCACACGAAACATTTATTCAGGCAAATAGCCAGATATGACCATTTCCGTCCTCCATCGTCTGATCTTATACCCGACGGTAAAGTCGTTAATTTTGGATAATTAAAGAATAATTTAATACCCTTTCTTCACCCTTTCTCAGGCCAGCAGTAGGGACGGAACCAACACGAATCTCTCAGTTGAATCTGACCAGTCCGACTTGATTGGTGCTGCTTTGATGGATCAACAAATTCCCGGTTCTGGTAACCCAGACATGTCGAATAATGCCCACCCCGGATGGTATGGCCCAGCTTTGAAACGACTCGCTTTTCGGGTCGAATCTGACCAGGGCATCCGGCCGCATGCCCGATTCGTTGTACCAGACGATATCGTCTATAACCGCCAGTGCATAAGGATGTGATTTCGGGCCGCTGGGTGAATCCCACTCGGTAATACTGCCTGTTTCAGGTTGCAATCGGCCGATTTTACCCATCGTGGAGTTGACATACCAGACGTTGCCATGACTATCCAGATCCAGGCGACGTACCCGGGTGCGTGTGTCGGGCAGATTGTAGTAACGAATTTCAAGGGTGTCCGGGTCCATGGCTCCAAGCTTGTTTGTGCCATTGAAGGCAACCCACAGGGTGCCATCCGGACCAACCTTGATTCCATATGGCTTTGGTTCGGTATCGACTTCTGTCAATTCTTCCGTTTCGGGATTGAA
>BQJA01000167.1 GCA_021604405.1 Nitrosomonas sp.
GGTAAGAGCCTACCGCGCCTGTGGTAACACAGGTGGCACGGCAAGCGTCACCTGGAGCAAGACCAAATAGGGGGACGATTCAATCTGGCATCTTTAGGCCCAGCGATGGAAACCTGAGGAGTCACAGATTGTTAAAGGTTGGCCCGATCTAGGTTCCCGGGTAGGTCGCTAGAGGCTTAGAGCAATCTAAGTCCCAGAGAAATGATCACGACCGGTTTGAGGTCACCCTCAATCGGAACAGAATCCGGCTTACAGGTCCACTCCATCGCCATTTAATTCTATTTCAGGAAAAACTGTGTACTCATGAGTGCTCTAGTAACAGTGTGGTGCGCTGCCTTAGTGTTTGACTCGCATTTTTCGCATTGTTACAATGCACGATCTGTGTGAATGTTCCGTTTTGAGAAATTTTCCATGATTCGTGTGTGTGAGTAGAGTGTATGGATCAATGGGCCTGATTTGTGGGCTCCTACCCCACTTTCTGTATTCTCCGCATATATTTTATACACGAAACAATTACAGTTATTGACAACGAATTGGTTTTGTCCCCATCGTCTAGCCTGGCCTAGGACACCAGCCTTTCACGCTGGTAACACGGGTTCAAATCCCGTTGGGGACGCCAGAAACAAGCCGCTAGAAGAGCCCTTCTTCTAGCGGCTTTCTAATTCTTGAACAAGATTGGTAAAATTTCTCAAAATCAAAGTCGCGAAATATTCAGAAGAGACAGCCTTTTAGGGTGTCGAGCAAAATTATGACCCTGAGTTTTTTGTATCATATCCATCATATTACTTGCCTGTAGAGGACACCATGAAACTTTTTCCTATGTTCGTCGTGGCGGGTGTGTTGTGTGCTTCATCAATTTTTTGTATTGCAGTGGCGGGAGCTGAGAGGGAAGAGTCAGCGCTGCAAGAAAATGAATCAGAGGGTACCCATGAATTAGGGTCGATGATTCTTATCCCGGCGGGAGAGTTTTTGATGGGGAGTAATGATAATCATGGAAATGAGCAGCCAGAACACCAAGTCTGGCTTGATGATTATTATATCGATCGCTTTGAAGTGGCGATGTCAAAATATCAAGAATTTTTGGATGAGCACCTCAAACTTGAACCTCCGCCACTCTGGGATGATGGAATGGCTGTGAATGATGCGGCTGATCGTCCTGCCGTTGGAGTCACATGGGAGGCTGCGAATAAATATTGTCAGTGGGTGAAGAAGCGGCTGCCGACTGAAGCTGAGTGGGAAAAAGCGGCACGAGGGACTGATGGACGCCGGTATCCTTGGGGGCATATGCAGCCGTTTGTGGATATCGCACGATATAATCTTGGCATTACCGGTTGGGTAAGTTATACCCTGACATTGGCCTCAGTGAGAGGCGGGGTCAAAGGTATGAGTATACGCCATGGTCTCAAGACAGGCGGAAAAAGTCCCTATGGTCTCTACCATATGTCAGGAAATGCGGCTGAGTGGGTGTCAGACTGGTATGATCGTTATTATTATGAAGACAGCCCGGAAAAAAATCCTCAAGGGCCGGAGTCTGGAACTCGGAAAGTGTTACGCGGCGGCTCGTGGGAAGATGAGCCGAGAAATATTCGAGTGACGGCACGGTCCAAAGCTGATCCGGAATTTAGCGATCTGACAATTGGATTTCGTTGTGCAAAGGATGCGACAGGGGCGGAGTCGACGGCTGAGCAATAATGTCTGAGTGTCTGGACGTTCGTTATTTGTTGGTCACGCCCGTATTTCGTTTTTGTCCATAGAGCCATCGAGCGGTTTTCCCGCCAATGTTCCGAATCGTATGTTGGATGCCAGCCGGAATGTGGACTTCTTCTCCGACCTCCGGCTGTATATGATTTCCTTGCATATCTATTTCAAGCTTGCCGGATAGTAGCATCAGCAACTCTTCTGCTTTATTTTCTGTGCCGTTCCATGTACGGCCGGCATGATCAATCCAGAGTCCACATGTAAAACCCCGTGCATGCCAGTTTTCGGCTACCTCGGAACGTTCCGGGACCACGGCAGAGGTCTTCATAAGACCTTCCTCCAAATTATGGGTAGACATTCAATGAATCGCTTTGTGTAATGATTGAGTCGTCGTTTTGTGCAAGAGCATTGTATCGTGGTTGCCAACTATGCTGAGCGCTGTCCGCATCTTTGTTCGATGACTCCTTAGGATGAAGAAATTTTCTCAGCAGTGGGTATCCTCGAAAGGTCAACACCCGGAAGACGGATGATGAAAAGTATTTATGCATGAAAGATAAGGCATAGATAATGAAACAAGTATTGCCAGTTATATTAAGTTGATAAACTCATGTCAATGCTATCGAAATGTGGAAAACATGTGAAATATGGTGGACAACTTTCGGTTACACGTGAAATGCCTTCTGACTGTTGGGGGTTCTAGGAGAATGGGTTGGGGATACTTAAAAGAAAAAATATTTCTTATTATTTGTACGGAGATAAAGAGAAGAAAAGAGGATTCGAAAGGGTTTTATGTAGTTGTTCCGAATAGAACTCGGAAATGTTGAAAGCCCCCTCCAACCGCGTTCCCTGTCTTTGCCGAAGCGGCTACGCGCAGGTAGGTCGTCATTTTGCTGTGCTCACGTATGGCCACAGTACGCTCCGTCCATCAAAAGGAGGCCTACGCGTGTAATGCTGTAAAAATGCATGCTAGGGGCATGTACCCAACATGTCTGCCATCGGCTCAGGCTGCGTGAAAACTCCGTATAAAAATTTGATCTAAAAATTTAGCCTCCGAGGATCGCCCATATACCACGATTTCTGTATGAGCAAGGGGTGAGGCACCTCCGGAATCCAGAAAATTCCGAGTTTTCATACAGCCTCGGCCATAAGCGAACTATCAACCTCTTTAGGAGTTGCGGAATCTATCTAGAAAGAGACTGCCCAACAGTTCTGCTTTTGAATAGCCGATGTAACCGAATGCCCAATATTGTTACATTTTTATCTTGCAAACAAATTTATTACCCACTTACCAGCTTTTGAATTTCTTTGGGTAAACCACAACCCATTGCCATTCCACCATCTTTATTAACCATGATCCCGACAGAAAAACCTGTCACCGTATTGTTTTGGAAAGAATTGGTGCCTACACGAATTTCTGTGTCTGTAATTTTGATTTTCGTCTCCTCACCATTGATAGACCCAAAAATTGAAGTGTTTTTGCTTTTTGGCCGTATTTTATAAAGAAACTTTCCTGATTCTTTATCAGATACCGTGATTATTCCTGTGGGGTTTGTTGTAACTTGTGTACTTGGGTTTTGCTGTGGGTCATTTTTTAATACTTCAATGATTAAATGGCCATCTTTAAGTTGGAGTACTGTCCAAACGTCTTTTTCATGGGAAGTCTCCAACATGAAATAATGATCCTGAAAAACTAAAGGGAATGTTACATTTTTAAATTGATTGCTCCCAATGTTCGCCATGTTGCGTTCTCCTTTTTTGGTTATTTGATTTTGGTTAATGAAAATAAAAAGGCCACGCTATCCTAGAGGACGATCCTCCAGGATAGTCGCGGCCTCTCCAAATCTTGGTGCCTCTGCGACTAAAAATTTATGTAGGTACTTCTCAGATCATCTTTCGGGTAAGCCTTATCCATGTTCTGCAACGGTTACACTGAACGGAAGGGTGGCCACCAATATTTTCTATTTGCGTATAACGAACCACGAATCGGCCCATTCCCTCGCGGGCCGGTTCAAGAATTATATTTCTGCATCGAGGGTTAGGGCATCTAACTTTGATTTGGTTGCTATTTTGCATTGAGGATACCTTCTTGCCACGTTAATGATTTTTCGTAATTCTCTAATTCGTACTCTGTTATATCTAATAAAATATATACGCTCTTTTACGAGCACCCATTTGTGGCGCCGCAGTTATCACATTTGAGGCACATGCCATTTCGCACCATCTTGAACTGTTTACATTCCTGGCACGGATCGCCTTCATAGCCTTTGAGTCTCGCGATTTGGACTTCAGTGTATGTCATGGTCTCTCGTTTGACTTCAACTTTATGGGCGATGCTTCCCCCATTGCCTTTGTTCGGTCGACTTCCCCCATTTCGAGCTTGACGTCTGGCAGGAAATAAACCCGGACTGACTGAGGTCGAAGCGAGAGATTTCGGATCCACAAATTCTTGGTCGTCATCGTCATCATCGGCATCATGTCTGACTGAGTCTGCCCTCAAATC
>BQJA01000168.1 GCA_021604405.1 Nitrosomonas sp.
AGTATTAAAAAGAGAAATTAGCGCATGGTACGAACAGCGAAATAAAGAACAAATTCGTGTAAATTGGCGCTTTACAACCAAAGATGCACGAATAAAATTAAAATCACTTTACCCATCGATACAAAGTTGATGGAGTACTAGAGTTTAGAGCGAACTTGTCCATCCAGGCTGACGATTTTCAACCTGGTTTGTTGAGCCGTCCTATATATTTTTCTTTTGTTACGTTGCCTTAATCCACTCATATTCAGGATCTCTATTATTATGCCATTTGGTGGCATGAATTTTTTGCATTTCGCATTCCACCATTGCCTGACGGCATCATGCCTTAAAATGCCGGTTAGTCCTTTACTGATTTGCCCGGCTGTTTTGGGGTTTTGTTTTCGCCAGGGTGAATGCTGGCATAATGCATCTACTGCTTGACTGTTCAGACAACTTGACAATTGCACCAAACCATAACCCACCATGGTGATATGCATCCAGCGAAGTAAAGTCTGGCGTGTTTGCTGCCACGCCTCTTTCATTCCCCAAGCCTGCTTCAGCTGGTTAAACATCGGCTCAATCGGCCAGCGCTGGCTATAGCTTTCAACGACCTGCTCCGCTATTAGTGTGATATCGGTGCTCAGGACAAGCTGGTTGTTTTCCATTGATTTTGTTTTTTATCCTTTTCAAACTCACACCAGACAGCCCGCACCAACTTGCCGTTCAGAAAGCGTGCCTTAACCAGTTTACTGCGCAACCGTACGCGCTATTCTTTGCCATAGATATTCAGTGTTGCGGTCCAACGGTCCAAATGTTCAATACGCTCGGGTGTGTATTTCTCGCCATATTTTCGGCTTCGCCCCTTTTGGCCTTCCCGTCTCGGCTCGGCTCGGGCACATCGTACAGACGCGTATCTTTTTTCGTTTGTCCGATCACATGAAAACCACGCTTAAGCATGGCGTTGATAACAATGCGCCGCATATACCAGCTATTCTATCAGCACGCGTACCTTTAACTCTCGAAACAGGCCTTGTACAGCGCGTATCAACGTATTGGCAGCAACCAACTTACCCGTGTTGCCGCTGCCTGGCATCAAACGGGAAAGTAACGGCAACGCAACCAAATCACCATTCGCACGTCTGACAATCATCGCCAAGTTGACCCAGCATTGTTTCAACACATAGGTCGCCAAATTTGCCTTGTTGCCATGCTGATGATGTATACGACTGCCCGGCGCTTGCTTTGACGCGCGCAGCGTCAGCGTATCATCAATGGCTAGATGGATGACACCACATTTCACATTCGCCAACACCAACCGCACAAATTGCCTTGCCATCGCTAACCAGGACCACTTCCCTTGCTGTAACCATTTGTAGTAACTCGTCCAATGGTTACGCATATTCACCATCAAATAAGCATCCGTCACGAAACCGATTGGCGTTAACATTGCGACAAACAACAATTCAACAAAGGTACCCATTGATCTTAGGGGTAGCGCTTTCGCCAGAAATGTTGTCCAATGACATAGTTCGCTGGGGATACCATCATATCCTGTTGCGTTCATTGCGGCCTCCAGATGTGAAATCATAAAAATTTCTTTCTAGAGGCCGCGCTTTAAATACAAAAGCATTTAAAGCGCGGCATCGTTTTTATGCTGCAATATCAAGTATTTATTGCGTTAATTTGCCCTTTTTTTTGTGTTAACTTTTTCCTTTATAGGGATCTGAAACTCTAAACTCTAGTATTTTAAACAAAACCATTTAAATGTTCGATAACATGACTGATGGTAGAAAATCCAAATAGTGATGATTTCGCTATAACTCATACGATGAGCGCCGTTGCGTTTAGTCTTTTCACTTGGAACAAGTTGTTTGCGCCATTCGGGTATAAAATGCTGGCAAAAATCGTCTACATCGCAAAATAATTGTGTTAAATTCATGAAAAGAGGTTCTTAACCCAACTTTCGATTCTACTGACAACTAATTCATTTTATTCAGCCGGATAGTAAATAAATTATGTGGCTGTTGGCACTACAAATTTTTTTGTGCGCGAAATCTATACAACTGTTTTTTGAACAGAGCCCGGCTGCATAGGGATGTCGAGTGCCTGATAGATTGCTTCTTGATGGGGTTCGGCACGCGTGGCTTTACGCAGATGAATGGTTTTTCCGTCGGCACGCTTCATCACGACAGTAACGCGTTGCTGATTTTCCATCTTGGCGCGTATGGTTTGCCAGCTGTCATGAATATCCTGTGCTTTAAGTTGTATGCGCAAGGTTTGCACTGCATGATAGGCAAGCAGCGTGATAAAGATATGCCCGTTGACGCGTTTTTCCTTTTGGTGATAAATCGGACGCAACCCCAGTTCACTTTTCAGACTGCGGAATACTGCTTCCAAATCGGTCAACATGGTATAAGTGCGCCATAGTGTGGCCTCATCCCAGTTATTTTGATTGGTGCGCAAACAATACACTCCCGGATGACTTGCCCGGGAATGCGGCTTGTTTAAGCGTGCCCACTGGATGGCATTGGCTTTACCGGAGGCGTCATCCTTTGTTACCGTAATCGCATAATACTGTGCAGCCAGTGCGTATTTCTCCTTCAGACGACCAATCCGCTGCAGCACTTTATCATATTGCTTCGTTGCTCCCTTTTTAGGCAGTCCATCCGCCAGGGATTGCAAGGCGGCCTCGAAGCGCTCAGCGAACTGACTGTGCATGGCGCGTTCTTTTTCTTCGCGCGCCTGCGAATGACAATAAAGCTCAACCTCGCCGGTCTGTTCATTGCCGATACGTTGCACCCGAACCTGCTGATTTGGCAGTTCCTTAACCAGTACCGCCTCATGCTCATTAAATAACCGTTTGCGCTTGCGTGATACCACCAGGTAGTAATAACCCTGGTCTTTAAGCCAGCGAATGTTGTCTTCAGTTGCCAGCCCCGCATCCAGCACGACCGTGGTAGCCGGCGTGGCCTGTAACCCGGTCAGCATATCTTGCAGCGTTTTCGGTTCGGACGCATTACCCGAAAAAATCTGACTTCTGCGCGGAAAGCCATCACCATTGAGCACCAGACCCAATGTCACCAGCGGACAATCGTTGCGCTTTTCTTTTGAACGCCCGCGCTTTGCTGTTTCATTATCCTTCGCCGTGCCTTCAAAGAAGGTATTCGTCAAATCGAACAAGGTAATGGTTTCATCCATCTGAAACAACGCCAATTCCTGCTGATAACAATGCGTCTCCAATTCAGCGTGGTGTTTCCATAACAAGTCGGATATTTGATACAGACGATCCAGTCCCATGCCCTCAAAATCATAGCCGATTAATTCGCCCAATCCGCTACGTTGCTGCAACCATTGATGCGTTGCCAGTTCACTGGCAGGAGTTGCCATACGCGCGACAATCGTCCCCAGCGCAGCCGCCAATTGGTGACGGTTAAACCCCAGGGCGCGCATCTTCTCGTCTAACTTGAGTTGGGATAACGCATGCAGCGCCAAGTGCTCAATACCCACCCGGCGCGGACGAACCAGTTCCAGGCTATCAACCGATAGCGACGTAAACTCACTGTCAACTGTTACCGCACTGCGGGAAGCCAGTATTTGCGCAGCATAACGCTGTGCTTTCGCTTCCAGATCCGGTTCCAGCGCCAGAGGAAATAACGATCCCTGAGAACTCAGTAATTGGCTAATACGGCCGGCTAGCTCTACCCATTGTGACTTGTCTACATCAAAATGGCGGCCCAGGTTCAATAACGTGCGTTGCTTGACCTGCCCCTGGATGCGTTCGTTCTCCACCAGACGGTATGTCTGGTAGGTGTCACCGGATTGTTTGCTTCGGGTTGTGGTGCAACGGATAAACATGCCGTAGCGTGACATAAAAGGCCAGGGTTGGCAATAGCATTCACTAATATTATGGCACTACATTCGGAAGTGAAAAATACAACCCGCTGATTGTTAACACAATAAAATTTAACCGCCAACAAAGAATCAATGAGTTATATCATTTTTGAACAGGGAAAATCGAAACTTGGGCCAAGTGAAAACCGCGTGAACGGGCTTTAAGCTGGATTTGCTTTTGTATCCACATAAAACACCTGGTTAATGATTGGGTTTTGAATCGTTAATTTTTCTGCTGGTTTGCCAGCTTTGGAAGAATTTCTTTATGGACCGGTA
>BQJA01000169.1 GCA_021604405.1 Nitrosomonas sp.
CATTTCCGCCAAATTTGTCGTTTCGCTGCGAGTAAGCGCTTTTTCTACTGCTTGTATTTTATAGGCTTGCGTGAATCTTGTTCTCATTTTTGTCTACCTCTAGTTGAAAATTAGAGGCGACAACTATGCTGACACAGGGGGTTATGGCCAAATCCGGGCGCGGTCGCATAGAAATACGCAGTATATGGATAACCAGCAACCTCAATGACTATCGGGACTTTTCTTGTGTCAAACAGGCATTTGCCATTGAGCATAAGACAAGTTGATAAGAAAAGTAGAAAAATCTCACTGGAGCTGGTTTTCGGCGTTAGCAACCAGATCGTTCATGATGTCTCGGCGTAAAGTATTGGAGACAAATCGAAAACGCTGGAATATTGAAAATAGCTGCCACTACATTCTTGGCTATACTTTTTAGAATTAAAATTCTAATAATAGGATTTTTGCTATTTAAATCTATAAATTCTACCCAATATTCTAATTTAGCAGTTGTATTAAAAAGGCGTTTTCTATCATAAACTTGAAAAGGTGGCCTAAATGTATAACTTTAAATACTTCTTATCACAGAAAATGGGGATTGCGGCACTTTCTGCAATTGCGATAACGTTTATGTGTGTACCATCGGCGACTGCTCATCACGATCCGGCAGGAGTGTGTGAATTTGACGTTGGCAGTTTAGACCCTGCAGTTTGCGGAGAGCTCAGTAAGCTTATTCCATTTCCAGTCGATGCCATTCACGCCGGTTTGTCATGGACGAAGCATTCAGAACCAAAGATTTGTGTGGGAATGCGGCCCTCAGAATATGCGGGATCCCACCTTACCTTCAAGGATGAACTTGGTAATGACCAGTTGTTCGAACCTTTCAGACATTTTGTTTACGGCGGTGGCGGATTCAGTACAGGACCGCATGGTTTGGATGAAAGCAATACCAAGGGAAATGCAGCCCGTGATAATTTTGTTTGTTTGGACCTCACTCATGAGGATGCGTTCAAAGAAACGAGCCATTTCCGTTTGATTGACGAAAATGATCCGCCCAATGCTTTATTAACAAAAGAGGATTTTGCATTGAATGATGCTGCATTCTCTGATGCTGGCCACAAAAGAGGATTGAATTACAATATGTTCTGCTCCGGTAATGTAGCGCTTCCCGACGGCAGATGGCTATTCATCGGCGGACACGACAAGGGCGGCAACAACGGCATTCGGAAACTGAATATCTTTGATCCAAGTGATGAATCTTGGGCCTTACGGGTCGTACCACCTGTCAAGGCAGCCTACTTGGAGATCTTCGACGATCTCTTGCCAACCTCTCTACCACAAGACTTTCCCGATTTCCCGAATGCCAACAATGAAAGCAACACCGATCCTGCGGATGCATCCGACATGAAATACCAACGCTGGTATCCGAGCGCCGCTTTACTGCCCGACGAAACAGTTCTCATTGTCGCCGGAACAGATAAAGATACCAGTCTGGATCCCGCACGTGTTGACGCCTGCACCGAGGCAGACCGGAGCACTCATTTTAGATGTTCTCTGGTCACTCAGGTCGTACCCGAGATTTATGACCCTATGACGGACAGTACAATGGCGCTTGAAAATGCAAGAAAGCACCACAATACCTATCCGCGTGTTTATCCGGTACAGACGGGTAAGAAAGCAGGGGACTGGAAGGTCGCGATTATTGGCGAGGTAAATCTGGACTCGCTGGCAAAAGATGAAAGCGGCAAACCCATACTGGGAAGAGCACCCTTGAGTGTCGTCACGCAATACGACCCTTACACCTATACCGGTAGAACCTACTTATTCGATGTTCAAGGCGCAAAAGCAGATCCTGATCATAACATGCCTGATGAAAAGCATTATGAGTTTGTGGATGAGGCGATGAACGCCCATAATTTTGGGGCAGGTGCCCAGCTGTGGGAAACCGACAGCAAAGGCCACGCCGTCTCGCAAAAGATTGTTCTGTTTGGTGGTGATTGTGGTGGAACACGCGACGCTCCGGCTGAAATTCCTCAACCACCAACTACTTGTAGCCAGGATTTGATCGAAACGATCGACTTCCAAGACTCGCAGCCAAAATACAAACAGAGCAATGCAAAACTATATTTGCCGGTTAATCAAAACAACACAACAATCCTGCCTGACGGAAAAGTGCTTATTTCGGGGGGTGCCACGGGACGGGGACCATGGGTCAACTCATTCCACTTGCAACTCTATGATCCCACCACTGATACAATCGAGACACTGGTTGATCGTAAAATCGCAGGTCATGATCATTCGACGGTAGCATTGCTACCTGATGGCAGCGTCGCGTTACTCGGCGGCAACGCCACTGACCTGCATGCAGATGAGGAACATACCGAACTCGGCATACCGGTGGCCCAGCGCTACAAACCAACCTATTTGTTTAAGGATGGAGTCAGACCTGAAATTATAAAAGCACCAGACAAAATAACTTACCATCAGCGATTTAACGTCAAGTTGCCCGAGGATGCTGAAACCATTGAATCCGTCGTTTTAATCGCATTTGGTCCGGTTACCCACAACTGGGATTGGGGCAAACGTTATGTGAAATTATGGTTCGAACAGCAAAAGGATAAATTGCTGGTACAAGCACCTGCTTTTCCAGGTCTCGCGGTTCCTATGCATTACATGTTATTTATCGTTGATGAAAACGGCGTTCCTAGCGAAGCTAAGCTGGTTCAGCTAAAAGGTCGAGGGTAATTAATCTAATTGAATGAACGAAGAGCGTCACGATTTTGTCTTCGCCGTATTTGAAGCAGTCGAAGCTCTTCGTTTCATGCATATGGAAGGGAAACAGCCAGAAAAAATTTAATCGGATCGTTTTCATTATCCGGCTAATGTAACGCTAGGAAACTTCAATAAAAACAAAGTCCTAAATAAAAATCTGAGCTACAGGTGATGATCTGCGATCACTCCGCTCCTAAGTGAACAGTATGTGCCAGCCAAGAAATATCACCTCTCGATAGGTAACCGAACTTTGCCACTTTTGCCTGTTCGACGAATGCTGACGTTTGATCGCGCATGATTACTGACTACATGCGCCTAAAGCGGGATCATTCAGTTCTTCTTCAAAGACAAGTCCAGCATCTCTTAGGAAATGTAGCAGTTAAATCGAAATACCTATTTGCTATCTCCGCATGACTTCTGACTTAACTTGGCTTAATGGAATGGACGCTCGCTATCCTAAACGGCATCAATGTGCCAAAGTAGTGGTGCATTAAAACCCAATAACGTTCATTACGGTAGACCAAGTGCATAGAGCACGTTGGCGTGATGAGGCGCCACTCAGCGGATTCCATCAGGGACAGAGGCAATGTGTCTCACATAAAGTCCGGATGTATGGCTGCAATCTTTACCTTCTTAAAATCATCAATTGAAAGCTTGGCATACTGCGGGCGTCCATGTATGGTCTAACAGACCCGGACACCTCAGTTAAGAGAAAATATTCTTAACTGGAGGTACAAATGACATCAAGAAAAAAATATACAAAAGAATTCAAATTGGACGCAATCGGTGTCAACAGACCAGATGCTGTCTCAACTGCTCCAGGCCGAATCAACCGAGCGCAATATCCGTTCCATTCGTTATCAGACCCAAGCCGCCAGATTTCCGATACAGCGCCACTTACAGGGGTTCGATTTCAGTCAGTCCAAAGTCGACCAACATGTGATTCATCAACTGGCCACAACGGAATTTACCGCCGCCGCACAGAACCTGGTGTTGGTCGGTGGCACCGGCACCGGCAAAACTCACTTGGCCATTGCCATCGGTATTTAAGGCATACAGCATCACAATAAAAAAGTGCACTTCTTCAGTGCCATTGATCTGGCCAATAAATTGGAACAAGAAAAATCTGCCGGTAAACAAGGCAGATTAGCCTTAAGGTTTTGCAGGTAGATTTAGTCATTATGGACGAACTCGGCTATCTACC
>BQJA01000170.1 GCA_021604405.1 Nitrosomonas sp.
AGTGATGGAGCCCCAACCAGCGTATTCCATCAGGGATAGAGGCAATAAACCTCACACAAAGTCCGGATGTATGGCAGCAATCTTTACCTTCTCAAAATCATCGACTGAAAACTTGGCAACCCGTGGGCGTCCATGTATGTACCAGTTCACCTGATTCAACGAAGGTAACAATCGGCCATACTTGTTTTGGTATAGTAGAAAATTATAACACTTTCTTGTGCTGGCTGAAGGAGTATGAAGTGGATAGGATGTTTCCTTCTCCCCACCTCAAGGCGAAGAAGCCCATATAACCAATTGAGGCTAGGTAGCTTTATGCCATGATGACAGTTCTTTCTTAGTCTGAAGTTCCTTTTTTAGAAATACAAGTTTAAGCACTTGATTCCTTGTTAAAATCCAATCTTACATGCCTGCCTACCAGGGCACAATTAAATTTATACTACCAAATTACGAAGGCTACAAAGAAAAACACCCCATTCTTTTATGATCTCTCAATCGTTTGGGGTGTTTTTCTGGTATGACTAGTCTAAACTACCACCGCCAAACCCATTTTCAACGCTTATGTTTTCATCCAAATCTAATTTATTGGAATGACAAGTGGAAGCGCCACCTTCAACTGAACCGCCACCAAAACCCTCGTCAAAATCAAATTCATCTGTTTGGCCTCCTCCAAAGCCTAGGCCATTGTCGACTTCCATTAAAACGTCTTCTGAAGAGACTAGGTCTATCATACCTCCGCCTTCACTTTCGGCATTCGTCGATACTTCTGGATCAATATTCCCGCCTCCAAAGCCAAAACTATTTTCTCCCTCATTTGACATGGTGTCCTGATGGTCAGATGAAAATTTCTGGCCCTTGTTCGGCAAAGTTAACTCTAATGTACCGCCGCCAGCACCATCGCTGGTTGCAGAAAATGATGAAACTCCCTCCAATGTGAGCACACCTGCTGCTCCATCACTGGAAGTCGCATTCTCAAAATCAATCAACCGGAGATTTTTCTCACCCAGATCTTTCCATTTTTGCACGAAGCTTTCCCATGAATTCGTATTCCAAAGATAGTAAGGGTCACTTCCATGACGCCATACGCCTGTATATCGACGCTGGTCTCCAACTTGGGTTTGTTCAATGTCAATGAGACGGAGATTCTTCTCGCCGAGTTCTTTCCATTTAGCGACAAAGTTGGACCATGAAGCATTGGCCCAGAGATAATAAGGATCGGTCCCATGACGCCATACACCTGAGTAACGAAGACTATTGCCGATCTGTGTGATAGAAATATCTATAAGACGGAGATTTTTTGCACCAAGCTCTTGCCATTTAGCGACAAAGTTGGACCATGAAGCATTGACCCAGAGATAATAGGGATCGGTTCCATGACGCCATACACCTGAGTATTGCCAATTTCCGTTAATCAACTTCGATTCAAAATCAACTAAACGCAGGTTTTTGGCTCCTAATTCTTGCCATTTGGACCTGAAGCTGTCCCACGAAGCATTGGCCCAGAGATAATACGGATCACTCCCATGTCGCCATACACCTGAATAGCGCCAATTCCCGTTTATTAATTTTGATTCAAAATCAACCAAACGTAAGTTCTTGTCTCCCAGCTCTTGCCACTTGGATCTGAAGCTGTTCCACGAAGCATTTACCCAGAGGTAATACGGATCGTTTCCTCGTCGCCATACACCGATATAACGAGAAGTATGTATTAATTGATACGCGACATTGGCTCGAATAATCCCATGACCGGAATGTTTGTCCCATCCAACAGATCCGATATTTTTACAGCTCGAGGAAAGCGCTTCTTTCGCCTGTGATTGTGTCAGAGAGGGATTAACTTGTTTTAGCAATGCCAACACTCCTGCTGCAACTGGACATGCTGCTGATGTGCCACTGTCACTACTAAAATAACCTTTGAAATGGCTGATTGCGCAGAAATCGGGCTTCCTCGCATCGAGCGCCGCAGGCCCCTGACTGCTGTAGCCAATCCATTGTTCTTTGAGATTTGCGGCACCAACGGTCATTACTAATGGGTGTCCATTGGCGCCCCAAATACTGCGGGCGGGTCCTGAATCAGCTTCACATCGTCCATCCGGGCATGTTTGACCACAGTTTCCAGCGGCGAATACGACCAAGATCCCTTCGTTGATTGCCTCGACAACTTTTCTTGTAAAGGGATGATTAGGATTGCGAGCGTATTCTCGATCCCAATTTTCCTGAAAACTTCCCCAGCTATTAGAAAGAATGTGGGGAGTTCCGTTTTGTTTGTGTTGTTGGATTGCCCAGTTGAATCCAGCCAAAGCAGCCGAGATAGAGTCGTGGTCAGAAATGCGAATATCATAGATCTTTGCCTGCGGTGCCATACCCAAGGCATCTGTCGCTGTCATGTGCCCGTGTCGATTCCAGCGGGCTACTTTTCCCCAATCGGACGGAAAGCCGCCAATGACACGATCTATATCACCGTCACTAACTCGTCCTTTCGCTTTAATGCCACCGTCTACAATTCCAATAACTATATTTTCTCCCTTGTAATTCTTCGCCCAAATGTCATCTACACCTAAATATTTGACAACGTCTGGAATTCCACCTTTGGCGACAGTGGGTGAGCAATCACATGGAGCAATTGGGCAAGTGTTTTGTGGTTCTCCTGCTACTTGAACAGCTGCATCGTCTTCTGTTAGGCATTGGGAGAAACCGGCTATATTGCCATCCTGCCACATGGCAATATATCCCGGCAGTGCTTTCAATTTTTCGATCGATTCCTCTTCAACTGTGGCTCGAACGATGATAACTTCTTCAGATGGCGACATCTGATTGGAGATATCGTTCGATGCAGGAATTGGCACGGGTTCAAACTCATTATCCAGAACAAAATTGCTGATATTAAACCCAGCAATCAAACTGAAAATTTCGTTTTTAGAACTTCCCTTTTGCACTTTTAATTCAATGAGCATCTTCTGCTTTTTTTGTGTTGATGTGTTTTCGTAAACCATATCTTTTCTCCTTGTGTTTGTAGATAAAAAAGATTCGCCGAAGAATTTGTGTGAAACGTTATAGTCAAATCTTAATAAAAGTTTTTCTATACACTTTGACTAGCGTTTCATCGGATGACAACAAAGCTGTGTGATGTAGAAATTTCTTCTATGTTGTCGCTTCGGTAATTTATTATTCTTGTTTAAGAAGCTGAGAGAGGTGAGAATTCTCACAAAACTGTAGGAAAAAGATAGGTTTTTCAGCTTGGGCATAGCCTCACTGATTTCGGAACGATAACTTTTTTATTCGGATAATAGCGGCTATGACTTGCTCTACGTATTTTTCTAAACATTGTCATTTTGAGAGTACGCTGGTAAGCATCTTTTAACTTGATGCTATCGAAATTTCGCTCAGATGATGGAACTGTCTCGAAATAACTCAGAACACATTTTTTGTATGTACAAATTTTGTTCAACTAGCAGTTCGATGATTCTGAATAGGAGTCAGATCTGTTCAATAATAAAGACCTTTCAAGAAACAAATTTAACACGCTGGTTTTACAGTAGATATTAAACGGTCTTAGGAGCGGGAGTGAGATTAAATCCCAGCTTCTGAGCACGGACAGTCAAATGATGCAACACGCGTTGACGGTATCGCTCTTCGTAGTAATCCTGTCCTTTATCGACGTACTCGGTTCCTTTCGTCAGCATCGCGTAGATCAAGCGTGCCAGTTTGTGCGCTGTTGCTGTGATTGCCTTTGCCTTGTCGAGCCTGCCACATAATCTCCTGTAATAGGCACCCAGTGCAGACTGGCTGGATTTCAACGAAACCGCCGCCATGCGCAGTGCTTGTGC
>BQJA01000171.1 GCA_021604405.1 Nitrosomonas sp.
AACTTTGCGCACTGGGCGAATACTTAATTGCCCAAGATTGATTTTCATGAGCACTTTTTACTCTGAAAATGCTCGCTTGTCCAGATCTTTAAATAACTTTCTGAATCTGATTGATTTTAATTAGTGAACAAATTCACCCTGACACGCACTTAGCAAGCCCTTGACTGTTGTTCCGGTGAAGGACCTGCGATGTTTGTATAGAATCGATTAATTATAGGGAAAATTATTCAGGGCTGGTCAACGTTGGGTAACCTTCAACATAAATCCAGTCGGTTTCCTTTGCCGGAACATGACAGTCTAGACAGTCTTTCGTATAATTCTTTGCTATATTCTTGTTTTTGTCCACAGTCTGGAACAACGCCCATCCCCATCCGTCGCCCCAGATGGCGTTGTCTCTGAAGCGTCCTTTAGTATCCTTGATCATTACAAACCACTGTTTTATTTCAGCGGTGGCATGACTGACATTACTCCCGTTGTATAGTCGTCAGATTTGGCGTGCCGTAATTCTTTAACCACCGTGGCGCCATCCGGAAATTCTCCGTGTTTTCTATAATGAAGCACTGATTCAGATTCGGTGTATACATCATGAAATCCACTGGCTTCTCCCTCAGGAACGTACCATGAGCCAAGATGAGTCATATTTATCCTGAAGTCACCAGGAAAGCTGATAGCTCCCGATGCATTGACATACGGAGAAAAATCTGAGTTTTCTGCGGCAGTCTGATGGACTGGTAAAACGATAGAAGCTATTAAGATCATTAATGTTTTTGGTTTTGCGTACATGCTTAACATATTTATTTTCCTTAGGTTGTTAATGGTTTTTTCCAGCCCGTAGTACCGGATAATACTGGGTAAATACGAAGTCATCCACAGCCTGTGCTTCATGACAGCTATTACAGCTTTCAGTGTTCATGGCTTTTGCTGTTTTTGCCAACGTTGACCAGCTCGTTATTCAAAATCGTGCTGGCGACAATGAAAGACAGATATTACAGCCCTGCTGCGGGATTCTTCATTGGGACTACCTTAAGGCAGTACCAGATTATTTATCAGATCCGACATTAATTTTCCGGTTTAATTTAGCAGATTACACAATCTGAATTCAGTCAATTCAAATTGGCACAGTTATTTATTGTGTTCGAGCTTGTGTGTCAAGCAATGACAAGGTATCAGTTAGTTTATATGTACCGAGTGAATGAACTGTCGGGCTCGAACGGAAATTTCTCTCCCAATTTTTGGACGATGCCGAACAATTTCTGCTTGCTGCGTTCGGGATGCCGGTGGACAAAGTCTGCCGGATAGTATTGAAAAAACCAGTCCTGCTGTATCTTCAAGCAGCTGAGTGCCGGGGCTGGTATGACGCGACTGCTTGCCGACGATCTGCTTAACCCGTTCTGTAATTGACACTCATAACCGGCTTGCGTCAGCATCCTTCCTATCTTCGCTATCTGCCGCGCATCGATAAGTGTCAGTGCCCGGTAAAAGCGTAGCTGTGACATGATACAATTTTAGATGAATTAAAAAATTGCCGCTAAACTTTAAGCCGCCTCAAATCCAATGGGTACATGTGCAACAGCGGCTTCAAGCAAGTTTTGAGACAACTGTTGTTCCCAGTGACGGCGGTTGAAGCGATAAACGAATTCATCAATACACCCTGTAAATAATTTCTGGATACGCCAAACTTGATTAAAAAATACGGCACAAGATGTCCAGGCTCATACACGCCCATTCCGCTAGGTTTTTAATGGCTTTCTTTTTGTTTTTCTGCGGTCCGGTTAACCTGTTCTGTCTTTGATTGAGGACATATAAAGTATCTATAAAACATTATACTAGTCTGTTGGAATGATACTGGGTTCATTAATAACGACACTTATTGTTCAGAATTTATTTGGATTTTAGTTAATATATTGATTGGAAATATAAAAAATAATTGGCATGAAAAATGCTTGGTTATCTCTGCGTAAGCAGGTATTTTGTAAATACTGGTTTATGTCGTATCAGAAGAAATACAATTTAGGTCATGCAAAATTCTTATACATAGAGGTATTTAATGAATCACATCAAAATGTTAATAACTATTGTTTCGTGCACACTGCTATTTTTGTTAATGGTCAATACAACAGCCACGGCATCTACCGCATCCACCGCAGTTGATGGTGCGAGTAACAACGTTGCGCGTATTGGCATGGCGTCCAGTTCAAGTAATCGAGTACGAGTATCCTGCAATAATGGCGGATGTATTGGTATGGCTGTTAGCTCTGGCTTGCTTTAAGCGACTGAAAAAAGTTGTAATCCAATTAAAATAAGTGGGGGTTAGCTGAGGCCAGATCAGGTATTGTTGCAAACTGTCTGAGATAAAATGTTGTACTGAGAAAAGACGGCTTGGTCGGTTTTATCGACCATTTTCGTTAAAAAGAACGACTATTCGTCTTAAATGAGCAGATAATTGTATCGAATGATTTTCCTCGCTATGGCTGCTATTCTCAGGCAGCCACTCCTGGGTCTGGCTTTTCGCGCATCCCATTTCGTTCTAAAATCATGACCCTGTTGTCTTGGCTATTTCGGTATTGCCTTCACTGTCTGCATGAAGCTGTGACCTTGTCGAGTCTATCTGATCTTAAAATGCCGTTTTGGTATTATTTGCTCTGTTGGATAAAATGCTCAACCGCTGTCCTGAGCGAATTAAAAGCCATCCGTGATGGGTCGAGTAAGTCCATATCTAACCAAAGGTAATCGGTAATTTCTGATTGTTCTATGGTAATGGCTGGCTTAGTGGCCAGGCGATTAATAAAGACGCAATCCTGTGTGTAATAAGTGATGTTTTTAAATGTATAGGTATTGGGCAAACCGCAAAAATACAGCCAATTTGTAAGTTTTAAGCCAAGTTCTTCGTTGATTTCGCGGCTTAAGCTTTGCTCTAAGCTTTCGTTAGGATTGACAAAACCTCCGGGCAGATCGAGTTTTCCTTTTTTCGGGTTCTTTGCCCTCACGGTCATCAATATTTCATTGTTATGAACGATAATAGCGGCCGTTGCAGTGGCGACATTATGAAAATAGATAAATTCACAATTGCTGCATTTGAAATAACGATTGTTAATAAATTCAATTTTTTCAGTGCCACATTTTGGGCAATACTTAAACATGTCAGTCCACACGCGTTTTGTTGATTTAAATATCCAAGGTTTTTCAACACTTCGTTATGTAACAGATTTTGATTGCAGAGAATTTGGATAATACTGGATAATGCAAGTTATTTTTTAATTTTCGTACACTAAAACGGAAACCAAACAATGACTGTAAAAGTGCATGAGCTAATGACCAGTGATGTCACAACCGCACAACCCCACCAGACGGTTGCCCAGATCAAGGGTAAAATGACCAAACACAGTGTGAGCAGCGTCCCGGTTGTTTCGTCTGATAACACCCCTGTCGGGGTGGTGTCCGCATCGGACATACTGACGGTTGAAAAAGACGGTACGCTGATCTCAAACATTATGACCGAGAAAGTCTATACCATCCCAGAGTACGAGGATGTGTCGGTGGCTGCCCGTGTAATGCGCAACCATAACATCCATCACCTTATCGTTACTCAGGAGCAAAAGGTTGTTGGCATCATCAGCTCCTTTGACCTGTTAAAGCTGGTTGAAGGCCACCGCTACGTCATGAAGAACCCGCCGACATCAAAAAGTAAAGGCATCGGTAAGCGCTCAAAAACAGAATTGTAGCGGTTATGAA
>BQJA01000172.1 GCA_021604405.1 Nitrosomonas sp.
GAGGATAAAGGAACCGTACTGTTTTTTCACGGCAATGCCGGTAATATTTCCCATCGTTTGGATTACTTATCGATGTTTAACCAGCTTGGCTATAACACATTGATATTTGATTATCGCGGTTATGGTCAGAGTAGCGGAAAACCTTCGGAATCCGGTACCTACCAGGATGCGGAGGCGGCATGGCATTATCTCACCGAGGTAAAAGGGAACGTGCCAGCCAGCATTGTATTATTTGGTGAATCGCTCGGCGGTGCTGTGGCGGCATGGCTGGCTTCGCGTGAAAAGCCTGGCATGCTGGTATTGGCGTCAGTATTTACATCAGTGCCTGATTTGGCGTCACAAATTTATCCTTTCCTGCCAGTTCGCCAAATTGCCCGTTTTGATTACGATACACTTGAGTATTTGCGATCGGTTACCTGCCCGGTGTTCGTCGCTCACAGTCCACAGGATGAAATTGTACCTTTTACGCATGGCCAGGACTTATTTCAAATTGCGCCTGAACCTAAACAGTTTTTAACGCTGCAAGGTGGTCACAATGATGGATTCATTTATATGCGCGAAGCATGGATCATGGCAATAGAAGGGTTTATGCGCAAAAACTTGACAAATTAATGGCTGAGTACCAAGTAATGATCTGACACAAAGGAGTATCTACCGATGACCGCAAGCAGATTCAGACTGTTTCTTTTTGGGGTATTCATCGGCCTGGCAGGGCTTTTTCTTAACCTGACGCCGCTGGGTATGGCGCTGGAAGAGAAATACGGTTTATATTGGCTGTTTCAGTTGCGGGGTGCGGCACCGGCTCCTGATGATGTGGTTATTATCGCCATTGATCAACCATCTGCCATGGAGCTGGATTTGCCGATTAGCCCCCGTTTGTGGCCCCGCGATTTGCATGCCCGCTTGATTGAAAAAGTTGCCAACGCAGGTGCCCGTGTCATTGTTTTTGATCTGCTATTTGAAAAACCAAGTATTCTTCCACAACATGATAATAAGCTGGCCCGGGCAATACAAAAGGCCGGCAATGTAGTCGTGGTTGAAAGATTGGATATAGAGGAAGTGCCATTATTTGCAAGTCAGGCTGAACCAATGCAGGTTGGTGCTATAACAGCAAGTACCGTACCACTTTTGCCCATTATTGCGACCGCCGCAATGGCACATGCGCCATTTCCTCTGCCCAGAGCGACAAGCGTCAATGCCTATTGGACTTTCAAGGCCAGCGCCGGTGATATCCCAACGCTGCCGGTTGCTGCATTTCAGGCATATACAATAACAGTCTACGACGATTTTATCCGCTTATTGGGTAGAGTGAATCCTTCGTATATGGCAGCGTTGCCAGCGGATAATAACGCACTGGCGATTGAAGGGCTGATTTCTACAATGCGCCAGGTTTTTGCCAATGAGCCACAAATAACACCTCAACTACAAGCGGCATTAAAACGTGATACAAGCATCAATGCCGAGAAAAAAAGGATGCTTAGTTCACTGATCAGGTTATATGCCGGTGGTGAAATGCGTTATCTGAATTTTTACGGACCGCCGCGCAGCATTCAGACCATACCTTATTATCAAGTGTTGCAAGAACCCGGTGATAATCTGGCTGTACCCGGCACTGCTGATTTTAATGGTAAGGCAGTTTTTATCGGATTCTCGGCGGCGACCTCGTTCGAGCAGGATAGAATTAGAGACGATTATCACACGGTGTTTTCCAATTATGATGGATTGACCGTCAGTGGCGTTGAAATCGCCGCAACGGCTTTTGCCAACTTGCTGGAAGACAAACCCGTCAGACTCTTACCATATGCTGAGCGCTCAGGCCTTCTTTTTTTGTTAGGTTTTATACTGGGAATCGTTTTTCTTGTCTTTTCTGGACGAAATGCGATGTTGTTTGGTGTGGTTTTAGTGTCTATTTATGCCGGATATGCCAGCTTTCAGTTTGCAGAGACAGGTACCTGGTTACCGTTGTTTATTCCACTTTTTATGCAATTTCCCCTGGCAGTTATTGCATCGTTTTCCTTGAATTATTACCGTGAACAACAGGAACATAAACAAATTGAAGAGCAATTTGAACGATTTCTTCCAGAGCGGGTAGTCAGGCATATCAAGGAAAGTGTTAGTCAGATTACGCCCGCCGATCGATTGGTTTCTGGTGTCTGCTTGACAACGGATATTGCGAACTATACGCCGCTATCCGAGAAAATGAATCCCGCTCAGTTGAGCCAGTTAATGAATGATTATTATGCTGCGTTGTTTGAGCCGGTGGAAAAATACGGTGGTGATGTTTCTGATGTCGTCGGTGATGCGATGTTAGCGTTATGGACAGCGTCACATTCAAACTTACAAGTGCGGCAAAAGGCCTGTCTGGCCTGTCTGGACATTGCGACTGCAGTCGACCGTTTTAATCTGGCGGATAACCGGCCCAAGCTGATTACGCGTTTTGGTTTGCATTCTGGCGAAATAATGTTGGGGAGGGTTGGTGACGGCCGTCATTTCGAATACCGCGCAGTTGGTGATGTGGTGAATACTGCCAACCGAATTCAGGCCGCCAACAAAAAACTTGGCACACGTTTGTTATTGTCCAATGAAGTTGTTGCAGATCTGGATGATTTTCTGATTCGTCCGCTAGGAGATTTCTTGTTGACCGGCAAATCTCTTCCAGTTGGTCTGGCTGAACTTGTTGCACATAAACAAGCGGCAAGCAGTGAACAACGCTGGTTGTGCGAAATCTTTGCTCAGGCAATGCAAGCCTATCATACGGGGAAATGGCAGCAGGCTCAAAATGGCTTTTCAGAAATTCTTAAAGTATTTCCGTATGACGGGCCGGCACAATTCTTTTCTAAACGCTGTCAGCAACATGAATTTATGCCGTCAGTGGGTTCATGGCCTGCAGCGATTCAGATGTCCACAAAATAATCATCAGATCCCGCTCTGGTAGCATTTCTGGCAAAAAAATACTGTGATGATTGTCACAGACAGCAATAACAATTCTTCGTTATAGTTGCGAAAAAGTTTGATCTGTGTTTGTAGATGGCATAAGCTTGCCAATGTGAAGGGTTCTTTATTAATTAGATCAGAAGTCTGTGTTTGGTTGTTTAAGTCGTTACTAAGGAAGTAAGGAGGACGACCGTATTGCCGCCTGCTTTCTAATGTTCAATTATTTATCGAAAGATTATCATGAGAACGAACCGGGCAATCATGTTAAACCTTCATTACAGCCGAACAACTGCTTTGATGTTCGCTGTATCTGTTGTATCCGCGCTGTTCGGTTTTATTGGTAAGGCACAAGCCGCTCCAGCCTGTGAATCGAAAATTGCGCAGATTGTATCGATACAGGGTATTGTTGAGTTGCGCCGCGCTGGGCAAACCATTTGGCAACAAGTGGTGAAGGATATGGCTTTATGCCCGGGTGACATGCTGCGGGTTCTTGCGCGCAGCCGGGTGGCTTTACGTCTGAGTAATGACAGTATGCTGCGGCTTGATCAGAGAACCACTATCTTGTTTCCGGAATTGGTTGAAGACCAAACCACTTCGCTGATTGATTTATTCACCGGCGCACTACATATTCTGACCCGCACACCGAAACCATTCAAAATAACAACGCCGTTTGTCAATGCAGGCGTTGAAGGTACCGAATTT
>BQJA01000173.1 GCA_021604405.1 Nitrosomonas sp.
TCCTGACTCACAACACCCTTCAAAATCTCTATCTCAAATGCTTCACATGTCTGACGTATCAGTTCCCTGACTTTCAGCCATATGTCACCCTTCAGTACCTTATAGCGATATTTTGTTACAAATACAAAATGGTACTGTATCTTGAAAACTGTGTGACTGCCATAACGATACTCCATGATACTCCCCTACTTTTAGTATCATGGTACGTCCAAAATTATAAAAGATAAATCTGACCGCCTTAAAGGCGGTGGTTTTAACCTTACTTCGGACTAGTAAACAAATGACCCTTTATTGACTCTTCCTTCAGTCTAGATCGAACCAAAAAAACATGAATCCGATGTGAGTTTTCACACAGGTTTTTTCATGAGACGGAGTTATCCTTCATTTGTAGTTGATCATTTCCCGGAATATCCGGATGCTAAATAAAAAATGATTGTCTGCAAATTACCTATTTAAAGTTTCTGGCAAATATTAATTGAAATATGGAAATTCTTTTAAAACTAGATCATTTATGGAAAGAAAAGTTGATCCGCAACGACAGCTTTCACCAAGGATAGATCGTTCCCAAAAAATAGTCAGCCTGCGTAGCTTGGATGGAAAGAAGCATCATTCGGAAAAACTGTACTTATTGCCGTCTGTTTAATCCTCCTGCATATCAGACATGGAAATTTGATACGAAAAGTTGTTAATCTCGGATTCTGCTACACCCATCCAAGCTACTTTAGCTGCATTACTTTTGAGCGGAATAATTACGCCCAGAACAGAGAACCCGTGAATTTGGCGCTGATAATGGTTATTAGTAAAAGAATTCTAAAAAACAATACGGAGAACATTAAGTGGCAACCATATTCACGTAACCACCAAAAGGAGAGAACCATGTCTGCAGAAACAACGCAACAAACGATCGCAGAATACAAAACTGGCTTGGATGCTGGCAATGCTTACTGGATGGCCAGGATATCTAAATAAGTATATCTATCAATATCTAGTAAAAAAAAAATACCAGATGATAAAAAAATTTTAAAAAATCTTCAGAAGACAGATCTTCAATTTAAATCCGTGTTTGGTACTGACAAAAATACCGCTCAAGCTGCGCTAATTGAGCATGAGAAATACTTTTGCATGGCCTTTAGGAGGGTACCAACGAATTGGAGGATTGGCTGGATAACATCGATGTATTTCCAACTAAGCAACAGTTTGGTGAGTTTCATCGAGGATTCTGGAAGTTAGCTGATGACGTTTTGGAACTTATTTTCAATGAATATAAGAAATTAAATAGGCAGAAAAGACGCCCATTATTCTTAACGGGACACAGCCTTGGCGGGGCAATGGTGACAATTTCGGCCGCAAAATTGATTCATCTTGATTTACCTTTTATCAGTGTTTACACGTTTGGCCAACCACGGGCTTTAACCCATGAAACTGCAAGAATTTATAACGTCGAATGCAAATCCAGGTTCTTTAGATTCCACAATAACAATGATATCGTTACAAAAATACCTTCAAGAGAAATGAATTACAGCCATATCGGCACGTACCTCTATATTTCCCACGAAAGAAAAATTTACCAAGAAGTAGGTAAATAGTTTATATTTCTAGATTCTGTTGAAGGGGCCCTGAGATCTGCAAAACAAAAAGGATTGGATGGCATCGAAGATCACAACATTGATAAATATTTAGAAGATATTCAATTATGGAGCTATCAAAACTAAAGCATAAGTGCGTATTCCGGCGAAATTGAACATTTATTCCGGCCCAATATGAACATAAATTTTCCTAACGCATCACGAATTGTTTTCTTACTTTATTTGTGGCATGGTCCAATAGACCCGGAAACCCCAGTTAAAAGAAAATTCTCTTAAATGGGGGAAGAAATGACTTAAAGTCTTCATCAATCTGTTGCAGTTCCAGCTGAAGTTGCCTCAGTTCCCATTCACTAAAATCTAGCATGACATAATCTCCTGCTGATAAAAAAGAAGCTTTCTAATTACCAAAGCGGCTAAACAGGGTAGGAAGTCAAATTTTTTGCTCAGTAATAGAATTTAATCCGATATAAGTGTTCCGTGGCAGAAATTTGCAAGATTTGAAAAGCTGTATTGGGGTGGGTAGATGCTATCACAACAAATGGCATATGAAATTCTTATAACAAGGAAAGAAAAATTCTTCTAGAAAAAGATATACGGTTAGAACTACAAACCGCCACGTACCACATTAACCATTTCAGTTAATTTTGCCACATCAAGAATATGCAAATCGTGGCCCTGGCGGAGAATCAATTCTTTTTTAGTTAAATTACTCAATTCGCGCGTCACCGCTTCACGGTGGGTACTGACCATATTTGCGATATCAGTATGCGTAGGCGCTTGAGAAATAATTGCCGTGTTCGATGTTGCCATATGTTTTTTTGCCATGCGCAATAACTCAGCATGGATACGGTTACATACCGCGAGGGTACTAAAGTCATAAACACGTTCAGTGAGACGGCGCACCTCCCAGGTCAGTCGTTTAAAAATTGCCTCGGCAATTGGCCGATTAGAATAAATCAGATTCTGGAAATCAGTCGCAGGCAAGGATGCCAGCAAGGTACTTGTTTTCGCCACTACAGTTGCAGAACGGGTATGACCGTCAATCGCGGTCAGTTCGCCAAACATTTCGCCGGCCAGCAAATCACACAAAATAACTTCATGCCCTGACAACGAATGATAGGTAACACGAATTTCACCTTGCGCAATGAAAAAAGTGCTATTACTGTTATCGTGATAGTGCACGATACTTTCACCCGCCTCATAGCGGTGCCAATGGCAGACTTGTGCCACAGCTCCCAGATCTGCTGAAGATAACGTCTGGAATTCCTTTATAACTGCAAGCATTGCAATTGCGCGTTCATCAGATATTTGACGCGTTGATACCATGATCTTTTAATCTCCAAGAGAATGAAGCTGACTTAACATTGCCATTTTTTTACCAGAATATAACACAGCTAACTGTACTCGATGTAACGTAGACAGCAAAGTGTGATGAGGGCGGCTACATAGAGATGTTACGGTTAATATTATTTTATTACATAGGTAAGGGTAAAGATTCCACCGATTGCACAGGCAATCATGAAATGATGGCAAGACTGATCAGACCGTAGCTGGGAAAGCTCGCCTGGCGACAAGCCCATGAGTCTCGACCGGCGAATTCCATCAGAGACAAAGGCAATGTACCTAATACAAAGTCCGGATGTATGGCTACAATCTTTACTTTCTCTAAATCATTGATTGAAAGCGTGACATACTGTGCGCGTCTATATGTGCCACCATAGTTCCTACATGATACCAATCACTTGAGAATTCAATTCTTGATTTGAGGGAAATAAGGGGAACCATTTTAGCGCAGTAATCCGCTGGCGACGGCAAGGCGCGCAGAAGAAACAAGCGGCATCAGAATCTGAGGAGTAGAGTTGGAATGTCGCGCTGGAGAAGACCGACACATCACTGGTGCTAATACGCCCGTATTTTAGCGTGGTCATGGGTTACGTTGGCGACATTGGTGAGTCCGTGGTAACGGACATCCCGTTTGAAAGAG
>BQJA01000174.1 GCA_021604405.1 Nitrosomonas sp.
AATATAATTCGTCCCATAGCCGTCGGCAAAAAGAATTGGCTCTTTGTCGGATCTGAGCGCGCCGGTCAACGGGCTGCTGCTATTCAAACCCTGTTTGGCACCGCACAACTGAACGGCCTCAACCCAGCAGCATGGCTCAAGGAGACACTTGAAAAACTTCCAACCTGGCCTAATAGCCGTATAGATGAATTGTTGCCATTAACACCAGAATTTATCGAAACATTAAATCGAAAACAATTCTAGACGGGTGTAACAGACGCTTACCACGTACCGGCCATTTGCCGATAGACAACAATCCAGCGGAAAATATAATTCGTCCCATAGCCGTCGGCAAAAAGAATTGGCTCTTTGTCGGATCTGAGCGCGCCGGTCAACGCGCTGCTGCTATTCAAACCCTGTTTGGTACCGCACAACTGAACGGCATCAACCCAGCAGCATGGCTCAAGCAGACACTTGAAAAACTGCCAACCTGGCCTAATAGCCGTATCGATGAATTGTTGCCATTAACAACAGAATTTATCGAAGCATTACATCGAAAATAATTCTAGACGGGTGCAACAGACGCTTACGACGGGTGCAACAGACGCTTACCTTTTAACCGCCGTGCTGATCGCAACAACTTTATTGGGACCGGTTCTATTTCGTCATCTGGCAAAGCCAGAATCATAAACGATCTAAATTCTCGAGTGATGTTCGAGGAATTAACGGGAAATCATCGTTGAAGATGATTAAAGGATGTCTGCGGAACCAACTAATTCGTTTGATGCCTTGATGGATTTTGTCCGCAGGGAGGCGGTCAAGCAAGCGAAAAAAGAGATAAGCCAGATTTTGACTAGAATTGAAAAGGTGCTCCTTCACACGGCTTATGGATTCTAAAAAAATATGAAACTTTAAATTCATTTTATGGGGAGCACAAAAAATATAGTAAAGAAATACGGTTTCTCAAGGAAGGGGAGCTGACGTTGAATGAATCATCATTCAAATCGCGTTACTGATGAGGAAAGCCGCAGCAAAGGCAAGGATTGCATAAAGCTCCGGAAACACTGCAAGAATCATGGTCTTACCGAATACATCATTACCGGAAGCCATGGCGGCGATCCCATTGGCGCAAATTTGACCTTGCTTGGCTGCCGAAAATGGCGCCACGCTTCCAAGAATCAGGCCCGCAGCCAAAAAGCTTATGGCCTGAACGATTGTAATATCAGGCGTAAGTACTCCCTTGGCATTAAAAATAAAGAAGGCTGCGAAGCCGTAGAGTCCCTGTGTTCCTGGTAGCGCGCTCAACAACATGTAATTTCCAAAGGCATCATCTCTCTTCTTCAAGGCGCCAACCGTAGCGTTTGCACCAATTGAAACGCCGATGGCGCTTCCGATTCCGGGAAGACTAACCATCAAGGCCAGGCCGAAATAGGCAATAAGCAGATTTGTCATGATTTTAAATTTATTTTATGGTTGAGAAAAAATGGTTTATATTCTTTTCCGCCACCTTCAAAGCCGGCATTTTTATAAAACTCTACAAAGGTGAGCCGCAAGGGATGCACAAATGCGCCCAGAGCAGCAACGCCCAGGTTCAGGCCGTGCCCGATTACCAGGATTACAATAAAGAAAAACCATCCAACGTAGGACAGGCCAAGCGCATCATATGCCATGCTGTTGATTACAAGGCCAAGAATGCTGCTGGATACGCCTAGGGCAAACAATCGGATATAAGAAAGCGCATCGCCAAATAACCCGGTAATTCCATACAGGCTCCAGATGCCTTTCCCAAGTCCTTTAAGTATGCCGACTTTCGGGTCGGCAAACAGAATAATGAGCGCCAAACCAGCGTAAACAGTATTGCTGGACACGAAAGGTATATATTGAACCACGCTCAAATCAATTACACTCAATATTACCAGCATCCACCCAATGGGTACCAAGCCGTATAAGAATCCCTGCGTGGTCATTCGGTGATACGCTTGCAATGCCTGCGCGAATAATATCTGGAATATTCCAAGTGCGATGGCCACGTAGAATAATTGATTTTGATCCAGAAAAAGGGAGTGATAAGATCCTAGGTCAATACCATCATGGTTTACGCCTAAAAAGGTTCCGGTTACGGTACCCACGATCATTGCTGCCAAGCCAAAAAATTGTACCAACGTGAGCAAAGGCTTATGGGCCTGATATTTCTTTTTGCGCTTGAAAAGGGTCGCCACCAGCATTATCAAAAGCCCGTAAACTGCATCGCTTAGACAAAACCCAAAGAACAACAAAAAAAACGGAGCAAAGAAAGGCGTAAGATCCATGCCCTTATATGAGGGCAAGGAAAATAAATTACCAAGGGGCTCAAACAAGCGGGAAAAACGATTATTCTTCAGTAGTATGGGCGGCGCATCATCACTAAGTGGCTTTTGCTTAAGGTAGGTCACGGTATGTTCATCCAACAGGTGTAACAACTGTTGTTCTTTGGACTCTGGAATAAAGCCCTCGAGTATCAATATCTTTCCTTCACTGGTTTCCAGTGAACTCAGAAAAACCTTTTCGATCGCGAGCGATTCTTTAAGGGCAGTTAGTTTTTCCCGAAGCCGGCCGGAATAATAGTGAGCCATAAAGCTTAATTGCTTATGTGTCTTATCCAAGTCGTTGCGTATCGCATTTTGCGCAGAAAGTAAATTATCCCATTTATGTTCCGGCAGGGTTATTTCTTCCGCCTCCAACTGCACGCGCTCATGGTTTGGCGCCAGGATCATAAAAAAGACCTTATCGCGATGGCGACCAACTACTTCCAGCATATACTGCTTTTTCCATTCCTCCTTGAAGTGCATTTTATGGCAAGCGAAACAGAATGCGTTCAGGTTATGCTTCTGCAGGATTTCAAGGTATTCCTTGTTGATGTTCCGCCAGGGAAGATTTTGCGCCATCTCCGCTGCAATGCTGGCCTCTTTGAATTTGAGTTCTTCCCATTGGGAAGCCAAGGATTCAATTTCTGAAAGCACTTCCTCGTCCGATTGCATGTGCTGCTCAAGGGCTTTGGTTTTTATGGGTGATATGTGTTTTTGCAAGCTCTCCTGAGCGCTCTCTATACGTGCGATCTGTGTGGTGATTTGTTTCAAGGTATCATCGGCCCTGGGTTCTGTTGCCTGCACGTGAAATATCCCCAGCTCACCTAATCTATGAATCAAAGCATCGTATTGCTTGTGGTAAATCACCAGGGAATATTTAAGCATTGGAACAATCATGCCTGTAATCGCATTTTTTTATTTTTTAGAATTTTCTGAGCGGCTTTTGCAAGGACTTCCTGGTCTTCCAAAAAGTGCTTAATCTTAGCAATGGCCTCTTTATATCCCGGAATTTGCACTTTTTCATAGAGGTTCACTTTTTGTGTTGTTTTTTTTCTGGCCTTGTCAAGTAATTCAGCCTTGTGCACAAAAAATGCCTGCTCCACCGATTGGAAGGCAAGCTTTTTGAGAATAAGCAATCCATCTGGGTACCAGGCAGGTTGATCAAACAGACTCATCTTTTTTTCTTCAAGTTTG
>BQJA01000175.1 GCA_021604405.1 Nitrosomonas sp.
GCCGCGTACCAGCGGATGCAGACTAGAATCACCTCAATCGGAAATCGCATTCCTTTTACAGCCAGCATTTAGCCTCACCGTTTTTTCAATGTCCACAGTCTACCCTAATGTGTTGATGATCTCGCTAAATGCGACAGAACCCAAAAACCAGCAGCCAAAAAACCAGATAATTAAAATGATAATTTTGTACGATAAATAGAACATTAAAATTAATAAGGTGCATTATAACACACATTTTATTGATTTTTTTGAGAAATCAAGCTATTGTTAAACTTGAACAGTTTGGCAACAACTCATGGCAAAGAAAAACCCATTATTGACAGCACCACCATACCCAGTAGAGCAAACGCTTAAGAGGCTGGGTGCCAATCTGCGCACGGCTCGCTTACGTCGGAATTTAACACTTGAGAATGTTGCTCAGAAAATAGGCGTTCAACGGCGCACCATTTCTGATGCCGAGAAAGGAAATCCATCTACGAGCACTGCGGTATATATGGCATTGCTGTGGGCATATGATCTTATTGGCCAGATGGAAGACGTTGCTGATCCCGCAAGAGATAAAGAAGGACAAGCGCTTGCACTATCCCGAGAACGCACGCGGGCACGACAAAGCGGAGATATAGATAATGATTTCTAAGATCCCGCATTCTGAATGCTATGTTTACATTACGCTACCGGGTCAAACTGCGCCGGTTACTGCGGGGCGCTATACTTTCACCACAAATAGACAGAGCATACCCACTGGGCGTTTTGTGTACGGAAAAAGCTATCTCTCCCGGTCTGATGCGCTTCCGTTTGATCCGGTGGAGCTTAAACTGGCACCTCAGCTTTATGAAACGATTGCACTAAACGGCATTTTTGGTGCTCCACGGGACGCCGGGCCGGATTATTGGGGCCGCCGCGTCATTGAGCGTCATGCCGGAATGCCACAACTAAACGAAATAGATTATCTTCTCTATTCACCCGATGATCGCGCCGGAGCGCTTGGTTTTGGCCTTAATGTGGAGCCTCCTGCACCCAAATGCAGATTCAATCAAACACTTGACTTGGCAAAATTACAAGATGTTGCCGATGCAATTATAAAAGATGAAGAACTCCCCGCTGATAGCGCAAATGATCAGATAGAAGACCTTATGCTGATCGGCACTTCAATGGGTGGTGCAAGGCCAAAGGCCGTTGTTGAAGATGAAAATGGTCTTTGGATCGCTAAATTCAACAGGCCAGATGATAAATGGAATAATGCGCGCGTTGAACATGCCATACTTGTTCTGGCACGAAGCTGTGGCTTGAACACGGCTGAAAGCCGGGTTATTGAAGTTGCCGGTCGTGATGTTCTTCTGGTTAAGCGCTTTGACCGCGAAAAAGTGACAGAGGGCTATCTGCGCGCACGAATGGTCAGCTCCCTGACTTTGTTGCGCGCTGAAGATACGTATCAGTCTCGAGATAAATGGTCATATGTACTTTTAGCCGAAGAACTGCGACGTGTCAGTGCAAAACCTCAAGAGGATGCGGCTGAGTTATTTCGACGCATGTGCTTTAATGCCCTGATCTCGAATATTGACGATCATCCCCGGAATCACGCTATTATTGCCAAAGAGAGTGATTGGCGGCTTTCTCCTGCTTATGATTTAACGCCAGCTGTTCCGATCAGCCAAGAGCACCGCGATTTGGCTATGAAATGCGGAGATGAAGGCCGCTGTGCCAGCGCCAGCAACTTGCTTTCCCAGAGCCCCCGTTTTCTGCTCAAAGAAGAAGACGCCAGAAAGATTATTGATGAAATGGAAATCTATATTCGCGGCGTATGGTATTCCACTGCCCGAAGTACTGGTGTATCAGAGCGTGACTGCGAACAAATTTCTGGCGCTTTCACATACACTGGATTTCGTCTAAAAATAGGAGAAAAAAATGACCATAACATTTAAAGGCATTGAACTTATAGAAGAAGGGAAATTTATTCATCTTACTATTACGGGAAAACTGGAAAAAGAAGATTACAATATATTCGTGCCCGAAATTGACCAACAGATTAAGAAATTTGGTAAGGTCAATATGTTACTGGAGTTGATTGATTTTCATGGCTGGACAGCTGGCGCGGCTTGGGAAGATACAAAATTCGGTGTGAGGCATTTCAACGACATTGAACGTCTAGCTATTGTTGGCGATAAAGCTTGGGAGAAAGGTATGGCCTATTTTTGCAAAGCTTTTACTTTAGCCAAAGTGCGCTACTTTGATGTAAGTGAACGTGATGAAGCGGAAGCGTGGACTAGAGAAAATAAATAATATTGTCCATCCAACTCAATTGGCGCAAGATTTTGTAGTGCGAGATGTAGAAGTTTCAACAATCTTTGTTTTCTTTTAGCATTCCATGGCATTATTTAACATTCCAATTATATGCGGCGATTATCGCCGCATATTGATTAATCTGTAAACTGTTTTCTGGAGTTGTAAAACTTTTGGCAGGTAATCGCTTTTCATAGAAAACGCTTAAAAGAATCACAATTCACGAATTGTCATCATTTTTCATGACAGACAGCAAAAAACAGCTGCCGGTCTCTGGTTTGAACCAGGCAACTTTATCGAATGGTTTGAATTTTGACATGCAAATAACCTCCTAGTTTATATTTGCTCCATAAATTAAGCTATAAGCCAATTACAGCCTATTTGAAAGCAAAAAAGCAAAACCAAAAGTGCAATGAAAATTATCAGCTACAGCGATTTACACCTTGAATTTGAATCTGGCTGGAAAATGCCAGATGATATTGATGCCGATCTTATGATCGTGGCGGGCGATATCATCACGTTTAAGGATTATTCCCCGCTGACGATTTTTCTGGATAGATGGGAAAAGCCCGTACTTTACGTTACAGGCAACCATGAATATTACACGCGAATGTCACGAGACCAAGAAGAAACAGATTTTAAAAATTGGGTTGCCACCAATCATCCCAATGTGACATTTCTGCATGATGAAGCCGTCACTATAGGCGGTGTTCATTTTTTCGGTGGTACTATGTGGACGGATTTCAATAACGCAGATGTGCAATCCATGGAGATAGCCGAACATCAGATCAATGATTTCAGGCTGATAAAAAACCCAGATTTTTCGCCTTTCAAACCCAGTGACACGCTTGAATTACACAAACATTACGTCAAGAATTTGCTGGATTGGTTTGAGTCTAAGCTGGCCGGACCGCGTGTAATCATCAGCCACCATGCACCGGTGATCAACCCTCGCACACAATTTATGGACAGTCCTTTGACCCCGGCTTTTAATTCGTTGGACATGCAAGACATCATCGAAAAGCATCAACCAGCGCTTTGGGTTTACGGGCACACACATGAATGTGACGATCAGCGTATCGGTAAAACGCGGGTCATTTCAAATCAGCTTGGCTATCCCAGCAGCACTGGATTTGAATGCATGGATTTTGATTCGTATGGAAAACCAGTCAGAATTTAACAGGAATTCGTAATGACTAATTTTCAGAGAGAATGCCTGAAGTCTTCATGATTCAC
>BQJA01000176.1 GCA_021604405.1 Nitrosomonas sp.
AATTCAGCGTGGTGTTTCCATAACAAGTCGGATATTTGATACAGACGATCCAGTCCCATGCCCTCAAAATCATAACCGATTAACTCGCCCAATCCACTGCGTTGCTGCAACCATTGATGCGTTGCCAGTTCACTGGCAGGAGTCGCCATGCGCGCGACAATCGTCCCCAGCGCAGCCGCCAATTGGTGACGGTTAAACCCCAGGGCGCGCATCTTCTCGTCTAACTTGAGTTGGGATAACGCATGCAGCGCCAAGTGCTCAATACCTGTGAAAGCCACTCAAAATCCGCTGATCACAAAAAATTGATGAAATTAGATCGCCACTTCCAAAAAAGTGTGAAACTTTAGTTTTATATTTCCTTTATGTTCTATAGTTTCAAAATAATTATTTTTTATGATAGCATCCAAATATAGCAAATATATTTGAGAAAATAATCATGTCACAATTACATTGCTACGTGCCAGACGATGTCGCAAAAAAATTACAGGCAAAGGCAGAACAAGCGCATTTGCCTGTATCAAAATATTTGGCGTTATTGATTGAGAGAGATGTTGAGAATCAGTGGCCAGAAAACTATTTTGAATTGCTTGGCAGTTGGCAAGGAGAACCTTTGAAACGCCCGATTCAGGGCGATTATGAGAACCGCACAAGCTTTGAATAAATTCTTGCTTGACACCAATGTTTGCATTCGTTTGTTAAATAAAAAGCATACGGACATTGAGCAGCGTCTGCGTCAGCACCAACCTAATGAAATAGCACTTTGCAGTATCGTAAAAGCTGAATTGCTCTATGGTGCACGTCATAGTCAACATGTGGAAGCCAATCTGCAATTACTTAAACAATTTTTTGCGCCACTAATCAGCTTGCCTTTTGATGACCGATGTGCAGAAGAAGCCGGCCTTATTCGTGCTGATCTTGCCGCCCAGGGAAATCCAATCGGCCCCAATGATCTGCTCATAGCCGCAACTGCCCGTGCCTTCGACACAATTCTGATAACACATAATACTAAAGAGTTTGCGCGAATAACCGGGTTGAGAGTAATCGATTGGGAGAAAAAATAGGGGTTTAATCCAAAGATTGATACCATTGCCATAAAATTGTACGCTGCAATGAAAGACACTACACTTTAATTTGAGCGATTCCTTGGCAATCTTGTTTATTCGCGACCCTGCGCAATCTGCATTAATCAGATTAACCCCGGGTTTCGGGTCTGCTCTGGAAACAGTCTCAAGTTTAACGGGCTTTAATTCCTGGCCCTGATGCTAAAACGATTCACGAAGCGCATCTTCAATGATTTGTTTTAAAGTACATCCTTGCTGCGCCGCTTGAAGTTTGGCGTATTCAATAATTGATCATCGATATCTATGGTGGTGCGAATAGTTAAGTCCTCAAAGATAGGGATTATACTTGCAGAACATCGATAGTTTATCGCACCGCAAGTATGTTAAAAAATAAAAGGATGCACCCCCCCTTTTAACATATCTGATGAAAGCACTAACCTTTTTGATGGTGTCGGCTGTTTTTTATCGAACAAATCCAACAAGGGCTTAACGGACAGATTAAGTGGCTGATCAAGCGCTTGTTTTTATCATATCCTTGATCAAGTAAGGCAATTGTTGTGGAGAATCGACGAGATAGAATCCGTTGGCAATTACATGGATGTTCTTTATATTTTGTTTCGGTTTTTTGTAAGTTGATTCTTGCTGTCACTGCTAGCGTATGCTAGCATTCTGATAATAATTTTATGGAAATAAAGTCATGGCAAACCTAAGTGTCAGAAAACTTGATGATAATACCTATGAACGCTTGCGGGTTCGTGCCGCACAACATGGCGTTTCAATGGAAGAGGAAGCCCGCCGAATCTTGAAGCAGGCAACTTCTGCCCCGGAACGAATTGGAGATTTATTCCTCAAGTATTTTGGCCCCGCTAACGGTGTCGTATTGGAGCTTCCGCCCAGGAAGCCGCACGAACCGGTGGATCTCTCGCAATGATCATTATTGATACCAATATCATCTCGGAAATGATGAAACCTTCGCCCGTAACAGCGGTATTGAATTGGTTTAATGAACAAGAAGCCATGTCACTGTATTTGACAACGATTACTATAGGAAAAATTGGCTATGGCATCCGGGCATTACCAGATGGCAAGCGTCGTCGGTTATTGGCTGAAGGTTTTGAGGCTCTGGTAAAAGTCGCATTTCAAAACCGAATCCTGGGTTTTGATGAAGCCTCGGCACGTCGATACGGTGATATTATGGGAAGCCGCAAAGAGATGGGCTACCCTTTGGCTAGCTCAGATGGTCAAATCATTGCCATAGCACTTGCGAATACCTTTGCTATTGCCACTCGAAATATCCGGGATTATGAGTATTGCGGATTAACGATCATAAATCCTTTCGACGCATAACCTCTTTAAGCTCATACCAATCTCGTCACAAACATTACTAGTTGTTTTCCTTGACCTCCCCCTTCCTTCTTCTCGGTTATTATTCAGCATGAATCTAATACTAAATTTACTTAATCAAGTTAAATACTTATTTTTATTAATAATGTTGAGATTCCTCAGAATCGGGCACTTTTTCCGGGACTAGCTAAACAAACACTTACTTGCTCCCATGCCATGAACCCAGGCCAGATTCAATTTCTGACAAATCATTTTCAGCCGATCAATATGCCCCGCCATCCGCGGAAAAAAACGATTGAAATTTTTAACCGTTCCGACCCAGTAATCGGGATTCACTTGAAGCCGCGAGATAATGGGTGACAATTGATCCGGAATAATTCCACGCTTACCGTCAATAATCGCTTTACCCGTCCAGTCAACCAATTCCATATAATCTTCTAACGAAAGCACGATACCTTTTGATGGTGTCGCTTGTTTTTTATCAAATAAATCCAACAAGGGCTTAGCTGGCAAATTAGGTGACTGATCAAACGCTTGTTTATCATATTCTTGATCAAGTAAAGCAGTTGCATTGGATGTCGGCGAATTTTCTGGCTTAATACTGATCTGAAAGTGGTTACGAATGCGTTCCTGTATCGACGTAAAATCAGATGCTTCCGGGGTTTCGGTCAAACCAGCCCGCACTGGATTCAAATCCACATAAACCATGCACGCCAATAAGGCAGCTTCATCCAGCAACGTTTGAGACTTGAACCGTCCTTCCCAAAATCGCCCCTTACACCCATCCTCCTTGTTCGCCATACGCGCAATACTCTCATTCAGGCAACGCATGAACCAACTAATATCCATCAGACGGCCGCGCCATTCCTGAGCAATCTCTCTCACTTTATCCTTTTCTGCGGCATCCATATCCTCTTGTTTATCCGAGAGGTAACGGCTAACCAGCAAGTTGCCCGAAAAAAGCATTTGCCAGCGCCGTAATGCGGCTTCATCCGATAAAGCAATGGCTTCTTCTGTATCCACACGTAGGACAACATGATAATGATTACTCATCACCGCATAAGCACAAA
>BQJA01000177.1 GCA_021604405.1 Nitrosomonas sp.
ACTTTGCGCACTGGGCGAATACTTAATTGCCCAAGATTGATTTTCATGAGCACTTTTTACTCTGAAAATGCTCGCTTGTCCAGATCTTTAAATAACTTTCTGAATCTGATTGATTTTAATTAGTGAACAAATTCACCCTGGTAAATAAAGAGAGTTGCTTGCCTTTGGCATTGGGACGTGCATTGATCTTTTGACGAATACCTACAACCCGTCGTGGCTTGTCCCAACAGGGCGCTTGATAATCTAAGGCTGTCAGCCCAATGCCATCATCCAATGTCCACCAACCGGTTTCATCAACCAGTGCTCTTTGCAACGGCTGGTTTAGCCGTAACGCAACCAAATAATGCATATTGCGCTGATCCAGGTCATTCAGAAAAGCCCGATCGCTAAACCCACTGTCAGCACGAAGCAACGCCACCCGTTTGCCATCCAGCTTGTTCAGGCTGTCATCCAGAAATGCCAATACATTATTAGCACTATGACTGTTACCAGGACGCAGCCAGAGATTGGCAACCATACGCGTGTCTGCAACAAAAGCCATCAAGGGATGATGAGAATAACGACCAGGCTTGCGTGGATTGTAACCACGCGCCGCACCTTCTTGTTGCCCATAGCGCGTCATCACCGTTGAATCCAGATCCAGCGTCAAGTGATCAATATGAAGATTGCCAAAAAACCAGCGGTACAAACGCCCAAATGTCTCAGTCGTTGTCGCTTGATCAAACTTCTTGAAGAACCGCATGATCGCCTTAAAATTCGCCATACGTTTGAAGCCAAACAACTTCTGAAGTACCGGGTCATGACGGGTAACCTCCATCTGCTCAAACCGATTCGCACCATACCATACCGACAGCATGAACTGCAAAATCAACTGAATCGGTGCATAACCTCGGCTACTACCCGGCTGCGGTAATTCACATGCCGCCACTGCCGCCTGAAATCCGATCCGATCAAGCATCCGTTTCATCAACCCCGTACCGCCCCACGCAGTGATCTCTTTATCGGTAAATCGAAGCTCAAAACCCATATCAATCTCCCGGAAGAAAAATATGCATCATGTAAACACTCCTGATTTACCAAAATATTATTGTTCTTAACAAGTTATCTTAATGACTTCCATTAGAAATCTGGGCTAATGGAAAATCTGGGTTAATCCCACATTGGATGGCGCTCGCACGGTTAACCCTGCAATCAACGCCGCGTTGTAATTCAACCACTGTACCTTATGCCGCAAACAGGCTAAAGGAGTTCTCGACACGGCTGTGAACGTGTGCTTACACGCGCAACCCGACTTAAAAGAATCCTCAAGTCACTTCACGACCACAACTTGTTGTACCGCTTTACACAGGAAATGCCTGACCTGTTCTTTCTGCCCGGCTATGTTGCGATTTTTTTCCAATCGCTCTCGAAAATTAGAGGCTTTCATGACTATACTCTCCAGTGTTTCTGTGATTGACAACACGAACCACTTGAGGCCTTGTGGAGTGGGTCATGAACAATCCGCGAGCGGAGCCGCCATGACCTTTGCGTCCTTGCATTGCTGATTTCTGAGCTTCTCTCCTTTCGTTTTGGGATTCATGAGATTATCGGCGGGTTGATCTATCATGACGCCACCCTGCATATATTTGTGATTCTCGCCCAGGTTATGCCCAAACTCGTGAGCTAGAGAGCGCCCGTCTCCTCTCATGATAACCGCATCGTCAATGAACACCCCAAGACCAGGGAAGGCTGTTCTTTTATCGTTATCATCTTTACGTAAATACCCCAATTCGCCGAGTCCGGCCTCCTTGCCTTTTTTAGCAGTGTCCTCCACGTCCTCGAAGATGAAGACACTTAGGCACTTATCATCGAATAGGGCCTCAACACCTAATACGAATGGGGTAATAGCACCCATAGTCTCGTTGGCCGTTGTAACCGAAATGTATTCCAACATGGCAATGGCTCTTTCGGTTTTCTTTTTCTGTTCTTCGGTCAAACTGGAATCCTCGAGGTCCAGCTTGAATTGCTTGAGATTGGCTGCAATCATTTGTGGATCTAACTTTTCCCCAGCCTTCTTGCCAAGTATATTATTCTTTCTCCAGGTAACCTCACGGGTGTAGCGGCCCGATTTGTTGCCATCATTGACAGTCATTTTGCGGGTACCCTTATCAACCAAAATGCACAGTTCGTATTCGTCTTTAATGGTGATTTCAGGTTGCCAGATCTCGCCTACAGTTCTACGAAAAGGAAATCTCTTTACCTCTGTTACCACCGCCTTGAGATTGGGATCAAGAGCGTAGATGGACTCGGCGTTTCCATCGTTTGAATTTTTGGCAATGCAAAATTGAATGCCGCACCGCTTCCAAATGCGATTAGCGTCGTCCAAAGTCTTTTTGATCATCTTTTTGGTATCATTGTGGATCTTACCCACGTAGGTGGCGGGTTTGCCTGTGTAGCTGATTCCTTTTAGCAGGCCGGTTTTCACATCTTTACTACCGCCACACAAGTCAACCACAAAAAATCGGACACATACTGTAATTTTGTTTTTATTACTTTGACATGGACACCAATAGACAGGCGGATAAAGACAAGGATCGAGAAAATAGGTATTTGTGATCAGCGCTGATAACGGGCGAGTATCGAAACACTGCAGCCCAGCGGTGGCATGTTCGATCTGGGATAGGCTGATCATTGCGTCCGTTAAATAGAATGACTGCGGTACATATTCCGGTGTTGCCGACAAACCGTCTGGATCCTGGCATATTTTCATTTCAGATGGTGCATTTTCCAGACAGGTATTGGCACCGGTGACAAATTCACCTGGGAATGTAAACGATGATAGCCGCTGACCGGGTAGGACGCCTTGCACCGATTGTTTGAATTCCATTGGCACCGACGCGTTGCGAAGCAGCGCCCGAACATCTTCGTGATGGCATTGCCGTGCTGATTGATTCTTTTCCGGCGTCACCGTATTTTGTCTACTCGTGTCAAAAATGGTTCCGGTATACGATAATTTATCGGCCATTGTTATGCTCCACGATTATCAAAGTCAATCAACGGCAAGCGATTCCTCGGAATCACAGCATTTTTGATCACGGCCAGGCTGCTTGCGCTACCCAGTGCGATACTCGTTGGCATGGTTACATGGTAGACCAGCGTGGAGCCGTCCGGCAGCATGGTCGAACGTGTTACAAACAATCCCTTATCCAGTGCGGCAGGCGTTATACCATGCAGATTATTTTCACCCATTGTAAAAAACCAGATGTTGGTTGCTATTCCGGCGTTGTCAGGTGCCAACGGATTTTCGGGAATGGACTCACCGGGCGTGTTATCGGGACTGCCGCCAAGGTTCTGATTAAGGTCGTTAACATATACGGGTGCGCCGTCAAAAACCAGTACGCGCTCGTATTTATTCTCATTGCATGGACAGGGAAACATCATTTCCTCATAC
>BQJA01000178.1 GCA_021604405.1 Nitrosomonas sp.
TGCACCTCCAGTGGTTTCGTGTTCTGTTTATAATCAATGGCTTGACTATAATTGTACACCTCTCCACTGGAGTTTTCATCTATTTTTCATGAATTATAAAAATGAATTCATAGAGTTATGTTTATGGATGGGAACTAACTAAAGTTTCACCATATTGGTCTAAGCCAAAAATTTTTCCTTAAGCAACCATCCGCAATAGAACGCTAAAATAATGCGTTAAGTCATTGTATAAATAATGCAATTATAATGAGAGGAGAAAGGGCCATTTATGGTCCATTTCACATTCCAGAAAAAAATTAAACCATGGTTCCCTAGCCGTTTCTGCATTATTGTCCGTGTCATTGCATACGGCAAGCAATAGCCCTAGCAATTTCGTTTGCACTGTATCCCATAGAGTTCTGGGTGCGCAATATGTAATTAGGTAAAAAATTGTCCAACATCATGATTGGCATGCGTTATTTTTGCAACCAGGGGAAATTGGTGTTTACAATAAAATCTATTTTTTTGGAAAAGAGCCAAAAAAGAAGATTCAAGTTCCTGTAGAGAAGTTCATGGACATTGAGAGTGCTTAAGGATCAAAAGCAGCCGACCGGCCGCCGGCGGCTGATTTGTGTCGTCAGGCAGCCGTAAAACTGCGAAACTAGGAGGGTGGCTGTGTTTACTCGAAGAAAGGATACATGTTCATGTATTACTTGGTAACGATGAGGCTAAGTGCCGGCTTGAGCCGGAAATAGTGTTTGCGAAAAATCATAAATACACAAGGAAACAGTTGAAGTTTTAATCGTTCTGGAGAAAAGGGATTCAGTGGTAAGCTAGTTATTCCCACGATTTTCGATGGTGGCGGAGATAGTGGGAAGGGTATTTAGCCTAAATGCCAAATTTACTTATGAGATTCTGATTCCATAATAAGTGCTATCCTTTATAGTGGAGTGTACGCGATGAAAATAATTGTATTATTAAGTACATGTTTCTCAATGAGTATTTCTCTATTTTTGGCTAATCATGTGCACGCACTCGATTTTAATGATTTCTCTGGCGCAGCCGGAACTTTACAGAAAGGCGCGCGGGTTCTGGAAGTCGACGAGTCAGCCACGACGACCGTGCCGACTAAGACTTCTGGGTTGGCAGGTTTATTAATGCAGCAATTAGGCGTGAGCCAGTTGCATGCAGAAGGTGGGGCAGGAGCATTATTCCAATTAGCCAAATCAAGAATGTCAACGGGAGATTTCACTACGCTGAGTAAATCGGTTCCCGAGATGAAAGTCTTTTTGGCCGCTGCACCTCCTGCAAGCCCTCTTGGCGGTGGAGGTATGGCAGCTACTTTTCTGGAAATCGGCTTAAAGCCAGATATGGTACAAAAATTCATACCCATCATGTTGGAATATGTTGAAGGTAGCGGGGGAAGCACCGTTGCGGCCGCACTTAAATCAGCATTGATGGGTGGCATGTAGTCTTTATTAGAAAAAGATATAAACGCTCTTTTTCATCAACGATGAAGGTACTGGAGGCTGGATTGATTTTTAAACATACTGCATTATCTTGACTTACTCAGAGAATGGCGCCAGGTACAGGGTGTTAAAATCTTGGACTATTGTTTGTTTTTAACGCCTAAGAAGAATCTCGATTTATTAAAACGATCGCAGAAATCCATAGACGGCGTACACTTATGATTAATTTCAGGGAAGATGGGTGAGCAAATTGGTGGAAAGGCGATTTCTCTTCTGGTGTAATCAGACAGATACGAATTGAATCAAGTAATGAGAGCAACCAGAAATCTTTTCCGGCTCGCTTTTGTGCTGCTTCTGCTGCTGGGACTGGTGGTCGGTTGCGCTGCCAATCCACCGCGCCAGCAGCACGACCTGTGCGCAATATATGACCAGCATCCCGATTGGTACGACTATGCCAAGGCATCGGAAGACAAATGGGGTGTGCCAGCGCATATCCTGATGGCGTTCGTGCGTCACGAGTCCAGCTACCGGCACAATGCCAAGCCGCCGTTCGAGTGGTTTCTGTTTATTCCGTTGGGGCGGGCTTCCTCAGCCAAAGGCTATGCCCAGATCCAGGATGCGGCCTGGCAGGATTACAAGCAGTCGAACGGCGGATTGTTTAAGAGCCGTTCGGACATGAAAGACGCACTGGATTTCGTTGGCTGGTATAACCATAGGAGCAATCAATTGCTTGGTATTTCCAAGTGGGATCCGAAAAATCTGTATCTTGCTTATCATGAGGGTCACGGCGGCTACCGCCGCGGCACTTATCGCAACAAAAAATGGCTGTTGCGAGTAGCCGGGCGCGTCGACCGCACGGCGCGCGAATACGGTGCGCAACTGCGCCGTTGTGAAGAACAGTTTCGATGCCGACGCTGGTACCAAGTATGGCCGCTGTGCAGCTAAAACGACTATCCTGGTCGGACGTTCTCGAGACACTGTATTTATGATGCTAAGATTGCTCATTGATAGACGGCATGTGTCACGCTCACGCGGCGCTTTGATGTGCTACACATATGGGTGCGAGAACGGGCATTCTGCTTATGCTTAAGCGCTATATTTGACGCGACTACATCATAGCGAGAGAAATATTGTATTGATTGAGGGTTCTCTGTATGCAGGTAGATATCACGAGGCGATTAAATTTGCATTTTCAGCGCTGGACTTGCGGCAAATTTTCCGTTTTTAACAGTAGCTTCAGTCGGGATTGGAAACATGTCTAGCGCCGATAAATTTCAGCCGGATGGTTGGGGATCAAAGGCCCGTATTGGCATTATTACGCCGCATATGGACATCGTGCCTGAGAGTGAGTTTCAAACGCTGGCGCCAAGGGATATATCGATTCACGCTGCCCGGGTTTCGTTGGGCTGGCGGAGCGGACCAGAACCGGCGCCGATAGGATTAGCCGCTGTACGCGCGTTCGCAAATCCACCCTACATTGATGATGCAGTGGAATTGCTTGCTGCGGCTCCTTTAGATGTGATTGTCTATGGATTTACCAGTAGCAGTTATTTGCTGGGTCCAGGCGGAGATGCTGAATTTTGCAAAAGACTTGAAGGTAGATCTCACGGTATGCCGATTGTTATTCCTTGTCGTTCGGTGTTACTTGCGTTGCAAACACTGGGAATAAGCAAGTTGACGATGATAAATCCGCCATGGTTTCCGGAAGAGTTAACCAAAATGGGGGCAGATTATTTCCGTATATCGGGGGTTGACGTGGTATCTGCCGAATCTGCCAGCGGACTTGCCACGGACCAATTGAGTGTGATGCCAGAGAAGGTGTTTGAATGGGTTAGAAGCAATGTGCCCGATTCTGCCGAATGCGTTTTTTTGGGGGGCGGCGGATTGCGGGCAATAAGCGTCATTGCAGCGCTTGAG
>BQJA01000179.1 GCA_021604405.1 Nitrosomonas sp.
CAAGAAAACCCCGATGGCGTACGTGAAACTGTCATCCCGGTATTTATGCAGTATCACACCCGGTAATGCAGAAAAACAGTTACGTAAAATCCTGAATGAGCTGGGCACATTGACTGACGTGGCGCATGTTAGCCGTATTGATCTGTGTGCTGATTTCGTATCCAGTGAAAACATGGAATCCTGGGATCGCCGGGCATGGGTGACACGCGCCAAAAAGATTAATGCGCATGCCGTCAGTGAAAAATTCACTGGCTGGTCGATTGGCATGGGTGGCAATATTTCTTGCCGTTTGTATAACAAATTACTGGAAATCCAAACCAGTGGCCGTACTGATTTACTGCCATTGTGGAAAGCTGCTGGAAGGACTGAGAATGAACCTGTCTGGCGTGTTGAATTTCAATTCATGCGTGAAGTTCTGGCACAGCATGGCTTAATCAGCCTGGATAGTGTGATGGCTAATCTGAATGGGCTATGGAGCTACGCCGCAACTGAATGGCTTCGCCTTACCCTGCCTAATGATGACGATCAAACACGCTCACGTTGGCCGATTCATCCGTTATGGGGCTATATATCCTCAATAGACTGGGCGGGCGATGGTGGACCGTTATCGCGATCATTCAAGGCGACAAGAATACCCGAGGATAACCGCATATTCTCATTGGGTGCCAGCTCCATTGCTTCCTATATGGCCAAGCATAGCATTACCGAATTTGATGACGGGATTGACCGTTATGTGCTGGACATTTTCAAATACTTCCATGAACGTGGTTTCTTCATGGGGCTGTCAGCTGAAGATTACATTCTCGAAAAAGTGCGTTTGCGGGCAAAAGAATTTAACACCTTGTTGAATCAGTCTGAAGAAGAACAAAAACGACTGGAAACCCTGGAAGCTGCCAAAGCATACCGCAAGGCAAAAGGTCGTTAACAATGGAAAAAGTTAGCCTGCCTTTGCCACCTATTCGCTGTCTATCCAAGCAAGAAGCCGCTGCCTATCTTGGGATCGGGGTCACATTACTGGCTGAATTGGACATTCCCTTTATCAAACTGGGCCGCCGCTGTTTATACGACAAGGTTGATTTAGATGTCTGGATAGAGGATTATAAGCAGCGCGAGCATGGGCGGGCTAAGGAGGAACATATATGGCCCAAACACAAGAAGGCGTCTACCGGCGAAAAGATTCCCGTTACTGGTGGATTGCCACGACGCTTCCAAACGGCAAAAGAATACGCCAAAGCGCTGGGACAGAAAACCGTCAGGATGCCGAAGCACTGCTAGCCAAAATCCGGCTGGAAGCGTTCCGGGAACATCATTTCGGTATCAAACCGCAGCGCACCTGGCAAGAAGCCGTGGTACGGTATCTCGCGGTTAAAGCGAGTTTAAGAAGCTATCGGGATGTGCAACGGATTTGCCGGATGCTTGATCCTTATCTGGGCAGTCTGACATTGAATCAGATTAATGGCGACATGATCTGGTTTATTGTTCAGGAACGGCTCAAGCAAGGCAACTCACCGGCAACCGTGAATCGTTATTTGGCCTTGATTCGCAATTTGCTAAAAATAGCACGCGATGAATGGCAATGGATCGATAGCATTCCTAAAATCCGCTTAATGCCGGGTGAAGTGGAACGGGATCGCTGGTTGACTCGGGAAGAAGCCGATCGGTTGATTGATGCGGCACCTGAACATTTGGCAGCATTAATTCGTTTTGCGTTGGCAACGGGTTGCCGGGCGCGTGAGATTACCGGATTGGAGTGGAACCGCGTCGATTTAGATCGGCGCACCGCATGGTTGAATAAAACGAAAAATGGCACACCGCGAGGTGTTCCGCTGAATAAGGATGCAGTCATTGTATTAGCAGCACAAACCGGAAAACATGCACAATACTGTTTTACGTATCGTGGCAAGCCTATCCGTTGGGATTTAACCAATACGGCCTGGGGAAACGCGATTAAAAAAGCGGATATTAAAGATTTCCGGTTTCATGATTTACGGCATACCTGGGCGTCATGGCATCGACAGGCTGGCACGAGCTGTGATGAACTGAAAGACCTAGGTGGCTGGAAGTCGCGTAATATGGTGGATCGTTACGCCAAGTTTGCCACTGAAAATCTGGCATTTGCTGCATCCAGAATTGAATCGACTCGTGACAGCAAGGTGATTCCGTTGTCACGTATTTGTCACGTTAAGCACGCAGTTGAAACAGATGAGTCAGGTAAGGTACTGAATAATATGGCTCCCTGACCAGGGCTCGAACCTGGGACCTGCGGATTAACAGTATTCAATTCATCAATTCTGAGTAATTCCAAAATTTTCTCAACTATTTGTTATTTATAATTATCTATTGAACATCGGTAGTCCAAAACATCTGTAAACATCCCCTGATTTGTGTAATTTTCTGAGCACGATTACACAGGAATTACACAGAAACTTTTCATTAATACATTGATTTCGCTAAGGCAAATTTTATAGATTCGTCGGATATTTTATGTATTTTGTTAGTATTAGTGTCAAAGGTTGATGTATTGCTATCAGGTAAACTCTCAAAGAAAATTAACCATGAATCATGATTTGTAATCAGAAAGTCAATAGTTCGATTCTTGTTATCGATATCATAAAATCAGTAGTTTGAAGTTATATGATTGAGAAATTCTTATCTGGGGTTACTCAAGGGTTACATTGGAAAATAGTAGGCGACGAAAAACCGCTCAAAGTGAGTTAAATTTATATTCTATTCAGGTTGTTAAACAGCAAGTCTCAGGTATCGTTCTTAGTATTGTGCCTCGCTTGTCGCTATGGCACAATAAGTATCTTAAATACGTTCTATTGGACTTCAAACTCAGATAAGCGACAACCTTTTACACGTATTACGAACAGATGCCTATGTAAACCAAGCTATTAAGTTTCTGCTGCACTATAGACTTCAGTTGTTCATTTGTGTGATCTTGTCAAATTAGCTAGATTAAAAAATGAATTATCGAATTCCATCATTTCTACTTGCACTATTGCTTTTGTTCATGATGACTATCGGGTCATTGCAAGCAAACACCGTTTTCGCATGCGCGATGATGGATGCAAAAATATTCTACGAGTGTTGTTGTGATGGAAATAGAGCTGATGAAGATTGCGTAGATCATAGTTGCAATGTAATGCTCGGACCCAATAAAGGGACTTGCTGTGAGAAATCAATTGAAGTCAGTATCAATGAAGACACCAGACAAGATTCACCGCTTGTCAAGCCCGTTGAGATACGTTCTGATGTAGACCCTCCGCAGGATTTCGTTGTCAGCTCTTTTGATATACTCGTCTCACCACATTCTGCTGTAGCGTTTGTCATTCATCCC
>BQJA01000180.1 GCA_021604405.1 Nitrosomonas sp.
GGGGATAGCCTTTACTTATGGGAATTTAGGAAATCTATATTTAGATGAAGGATTTTTAATTGAAGCCACTAATTTTTATAATAAGTCCCTAGATATCCATGTTGCGATGGACAACAAAATAGGCATGGCCGCTCAATATAGCAACTTAGGGCTTGTGTATCAACGTCAAGGATGTCTGGATAAAGCCATTGAATTTCATAAAAAATCACTTTACATCAAAGAAAACCTGGATGATAAACATGGTGTAGCCATTCAATACTTCAATTTAGGGCTTGTGTATAAAGAACAAGATAATCTTTCTAAGACAAAAATGTACTGGCAAAAAGCAATGTCTCTGTTTATTGAAATTGGTGTAGATAGAGATGTAGAAAAAATGGAATCTTGGTTAGATGCGATTGATAAGACTCTGTTGCATTAAGCGTTTTCATTAAAATCGTTCATTGATTTCATTGAGGAAAAATTCCCGAGTATTGCTTAATGCGACAGATCCGTACCCTCGGCCTTGTGTGACGGTGCAGTGTTTATGACTGTTAATTAACATTCAAAAATTACCAGGAAAAGACCGAAATCAACACTGAACATTTCCCATCAAACTCAATAAAAAATATAGGATACAATTCGTTAATACTTTTTATTGAAAGCCTTTGGATGTTGATAGATGGTAAATTTTGGTTGTTGATTGACAGTCTCCGTCAAAATGGGGGCACATCAGCTCACAGCGCAGTGTTGCGAAGGACATCAGAAATCAGCGATCAATGCGTTTGACCCGACGCGCAACGTCCACAATCTCGTAGCGCGCTTTGTATACATTCCATGCCAGGAATAAGAAAGCCACTGGAGTTACGATGGCTTGCCATCCCACCGCGTAACCGAGCAAGATTCCCATGATCGCATAACACAACAGCCAACTGATATGTAAGTGCTCTTCTATCCAACTAGCACCGGCCGTACGATACTGCAAATACGGCACCCAACGCGATACCGTGTAGGCAGCCAGGGCTGCTGCTCCCGCTACTGATACCGGCACCACCGCGGCAAAAGCGCCGACGCGTAAAAAACGTAGAATCGCATAAAGCCAGACACGAGTGGTTTTATCAACTCGGTTGTAAATCCAGAAAGTACAGAAAATCGCCAGCAGTACTGCTGTCCATGCAAGGTAGTCGCTAGCAACCGGTACGGCTGGCCAGCGCAGCACCAACAAACCCAACACGCCGCTCACACCCGCCCAGCCCCAGGCTAAAGGGGTCGAGAATTTGAACTGTCCGTCATGATAAGCATCTGATAAATTCGGATCAGGTTCATGGTGTGCGCCTATCGCATCGTTATCCGCGTAGCCCCACTCGTAGAGAATCCAAAAAGAGAATAACAACAAGCCCAGCCCCGCCATATGTGTCAACCAGTTGCTTGCCAGCGAAATACTGGCTAGAAGCCAGAACAAATAGTCTTCGCGCAATATCACGCGGTAGATATATCGCTCCCCCGGATGCTTGACCTTGGACACATACTGTCCGGGCAGGTAATGTCCACTAAACGCAGCGCGAAATCGCGCCATCGGCCAAATTACGCGCAATGGTCGTGCGCATCGCTCAAGAATATCCTGATCATCCAGCGAGTCAGTCACCAATAAACTACGCTGTACGAAATCATCGCCCATGGCTTTGGAAACCAAAGCTAGCTTGCCGCCACGCCGATCGCTTGAGCGCCATGGATTCATCGCAATGATTTGCGGATTAGTCAGGTTGAGACCAGCAATCAATGGCTTGACGATCTGCGTAAAGCCTAATGTAACAATGGTTGTTTGGTGTCTTGGATCAACCGCTTGCAACGATTCCAGTAAATCCTTATTCACCCAGCAACTGCCAAGCTGCCCAGCGCGCGCTCGCCACATCAGCAAGGTCCAGGGCATCAGCAAACAAATTATCCGGACCCGCCATGCGTCACGCGTGGCATTGCCACCAGTACAGCGCCAGGGCGCCAACAGCTCTAGTAATTGCAATAAGAAATACGCAAGGACCGCCGGACGTGCTGTATCGAGGAAATCTTCTGTCGAGTTTCTCAAGTACAGGGTTTCGTCCAGATCGACCAGGATCGGGCCGCTATGCGACCGAATTGCCGATAGCGCCTCGTCTGGCGTGGCATCAAAGGAAGTAGAAGGCGTGGTTTGTGTCACTAGCTGGAAGCAGAAAAGTACAATGGGCATAGTGAAAACTGAAGTTTCACCGTTTTAAGATTAGTAAGGTGCACAGTGGTTATGGGCTGAGGATAAATTTGATAGGTTTTGCTCTATTTAAAGCAAAACCCCATAAAATTACTTCTGGGCGCGAGCATTCCTCTAATGAAAAAATATTCACCGGACTGCCATTAGCGGCAAATACCTGCGTTTTGACAGCCCTAGCGCTAGAATCGCCGATCGCACACCCCCAACAACCCTGGCTATTAACACTAAAGACAGCCACAAAACCATCATTGGACAGCGTGGTAATTTGTGGATTTCCCAGTAGATCTTCCTTTGCGGTATTGACCAGAATCTCTAATCCAACTTGTATTGCGCCTTCGACTGTCATTTATTGTTCCTTTGATCTTTATATTATTGAGTAAATAGATACGTCAACCATAGTTAAATGAACTTTTTCTCTTTTTATAGCTATCTACTTGCTTCCATGCGCTTTGACGTGACCTGTCCTGATGATGATTCCGCAATTATTGGACACGCACCGACAATTCACGATCAGCAGTGCCAGGCGTTAGACGGCATTCGTTCTGTGGCGCGCAGAAAAACCCGGCAGACCTAAGCCACCGAGCAGCATGGCGCATGTTTGATGCGCTGAAACGTGCGAATTTTTTTCAGCATCAGCAGCAAATTTATTAATCGGACCTGGCGCCTGTAATGAAGCGGTGTTGGTGGGCGATGATTGAGTTGCATTAGAAAATGATGATGGACTCAAAGTTGCCCCAGTGGCGGGCGCAGTCATTGCACTTGCCAGCCCAATACCCAATCCAAACCACAAAATTACAAAAATTCCTATCATTCGTAATGAATTTTTAATGATTAGCAAACTTCCGTTTAACGTTGAAAAAATAGCATTGCTAATTTCACGCCATTCTAGAATCAAAGCAGCGTTAAGATAAGGGAGGTTAATCCTATTATGTATGTGACAATTAAACTAATTTTTTTGTAATGAATTAGGGCATTTGTACTAAA
>BQJA01000181.1 GCA_021604405.1 Nitrosomonas sp.
GCATTATTAATAAGTCTTTCTAATTCATTTTTGGCAAAATCTGCCTTCGCCATGGTTGTCATACCTGTTATCAATGCCGTTATATGATTCGCAATTGAATGGCAGTCAATCCCGGATGCAACCCGGCCTTTTTCTTGATCACTTTCAAGTCGCTGAACAATGCGTTCACGTAATAAATTTAATGCTGAGCTCAAAATATTTCTAATTCTATCGTCATGCTGCTCATTTTCTAATATAGAAAATACAACTAAACATCCACCGGGGCATGATGGATTAAAGTGTAAATGTATCACTTCCATCATGACAGCTTTTAGCGCATTTTCCGGTGAATCTGCATTATCTAGCGATTCTATGAATTTATTCAGAATATGTTGCAGATAGTAATTCAGTGCCTTCTCAAATAAGGCACGCTTATTCCCAAATGCGTTATAGATACTCGTTATTGTCAAGCCCATAACTTTCTCAAGTTCTTTCATGGATGTGGCGGAATAGCCTTTCTTCCAGAAAAGCAGCATTGCCGATTCTAGTGCTTTAATTTCATCAAAATTTTTTGTTCTGGCCATGATGCACTCATTTCTAAAATAAAATTCATATTTTCTATTTTATAGCATTCGCTATAAAAAATCTTGACATGGAAATCTGTATATTATATTGTATTAACCGCTACAATATCTACAGCAAGAACATGATTCTAGAACGCTATTCAATAACTTTAATCGCTACAGGAAATCTGGTTTAATTTTTCTATACTTGGCAAGTATTCATTAAGGGAGAAACAGTCATGTCGATAGAAATCCAAATGTTGGCCTACACAGGTCTCGTACTCTTACTGCTCACCCTGGCACAGGGCGCACGAAACGTGTTGATACTGGGCTTGCCAACGGCAGCGGGTAATCAGCACGACCTTGCCCCCTGGACCGGAGCGAACGACCGATTAAATCGCGCTGTCCGAAACGCCATTGAGGCCTTGAGCATTTTTGCGCCAGTTATCGTAGCCGTGGAATTTGAAGGCGCTAACAACGCGATGTCAGCGCTGGGGGCGCAGATCTTTTTTTTCGCTCGTTTGGTACACGGGCCAATCTACGTGGCCGGCATCCCGTACCTGCGCACGGTGGCATGGGCCGCTGGCGTCATTGGCACCCTTATGGTTGCCCTTGCGCTGTTCTGAGTGTGCAAACGGCACCAGGAAAGCGGCGCGTTTGCTTTGAACGCTCAATTGCAAATTTGACTAGATGTACAATTGAGCATATATATAAAATTGTAAAAAAGAGGCATCCAGATTAAGAGGCTAATTTAATATTTTTTGCAGAGGTTCGCTTTGACAAGAACGCGTGAATTTGATGTTAATGAAACTCTGGACAAAGCGATGCATTTGTTCTGGGAAAAGGGCTTTGTCGAGACTTCAGTACGCGATCTGGTCAAGCATACGGGAGTGGCCCATGCGGGTCTTTATTCTGCGTTTGGCGATAAGGAAAGTCTTTTTAAAGCTGCTGTTAAAAAATATTGCCTCAAAATAGCAGATGAAATGTTCGGTGTTCTTGACCGCAACAATGCAGGACGCGCTGAAATTGAGTACGTTTTCGAACTCATCCTGCAAATGAATAAAGATGGACGCCTGCGTCATGGCTGCATGCTGGTCAATACAGCCATTGAGTTTTCTGAAACAGATGATGAGCTTAAGCGTATAGTGCTGGGCAACTTTAACAAACTGAAGAAAGCGCTGAGTAGAGCACTTACGCATGCTGTTGCAGCCGGGGAAGTCCGGAATGATCTCCCTGTCAAAAGGATAGCCATTGCCATGGCAACAACCATCCACGGCCTGGCTGCATTATCTCGAGCCGGCATGTCATTTTCGACAATTGAAGAAGCCATACTTGCCGCGCTTGAGCAATTGGATTAAAAAAACTATTACAAAAAGATCGTTCGAGCTTTTTTGTATGATGCAGTCATTGCATGTGTTGAAATAGACAGGACCAGGCGTATTGGTCGATAGTTATTAATCTCAAGTGCTTATTTGTTGCGCTTGCTGCACAAATCTAAATAATTTTTTTGACCATAAAAGATTAGTTGATCTTAAATCGACCACAAGGGCTGATATTAGCAGCGCAACGAAATAATCACAAAAAACGAAATGTGTTGCGCTTAGAGATACCATGTTTTACTATTTTATAACATTCGCTACAAAAATCTTGACATAGATACTTGCGGACTGTATTGTATCGATCACTACAATACTTGTAGTGATCTTTCTCATCTAAAGTCATCAAATTTAAAATATATCAGCCTTGCTTGCCACGCAATCAACGAATTGTAATACAAGAAGTTTCGGCTATAAAAGATCAATTGATCTTAAATGGAGGTTATAGTGGGTGCATTTAGTAACAGAACCAAACAATCAAACAAAATGGATCGGTTTGCACTTCAATGGGCAGATTTCGTCATTAAAAATCGCCTGAAGACAATTTTTTTTGCGATAGTTGTTTTATTAATTTTTGCCACAGGATTGATTCAGATTCAGGCATCACATAATTATCGCGTGTTTTTTAGCGATAAAAACCCTGATCTGCTGACATTTGAAAAATTTGAAGAGACCTATACAAAAAACGACAATTTTCTTTTTGTTGTTAAACCAAAATCAGGGACGATTGATCAACCCTTTGTTGCCCAGGCTATTGAAGAATTAACGACTCGCGCCTGGACGATTCCATTCGCAATACGGGTTGATTCAATCACCAACTTTCAACATACCTATGCAATAGAAGACGATTTAATTGTTGAAGACCTGATTGAAGAGGCCTCAAATCTTTCACAGGCAGAAGTAGCCAAACGCGTTGATATCGCACTTAACGAACCACTGCTTGCCGGCAGTCTGGTGGCGCTTGATCGTGGCGCATCAGGCATCAATGTCACGCTGCAATATCCGGGAGAAAGCCTGGATGAACTGCCAGAAGCCATTCATTTTGCACGCGCACTCGTAGCCGAATTCGAACAAAACTATCCAGATCTGAAGATAGCTCTGACGGGCATATCGGCCCTCAACGCTGCTTTCTTTGAAGCGACAATCAATGATGCGGAAACGCTCTATGGACCCATGTTTTTGGTACTGATTTTA
>BQJA01000182.1 GCA_021604405.1 Nitrosomonas sp.
ATATAAATTAGCCCTGCGTCCATGTCCAAGTTGCGCATACAGCATTACTGCATCGATCATGTAGGGTTCTACTTTCCACTTCCACCATTGGCCCCGCTTACGTCCGGTTTGGTATTTTGCATCAACATGTTTCAGCATTAAACCCTCTACCCGTTTGGCATAAGACTGTTGCCGGTAAAGAGCTGCTTGTTGCCATTGTTTTGTTTCTAGCAATGGCGATATTTTTATTACATTTGACTGTTTTACAATTATTTGTTCCAAAATGGTGCGTCGTTCTGAAGTTCTTTGTTGTCGATAATCGATGCCATCAAACTCAATCAAGTCAAATGCCATAAAACAAACAGGTACTTCTTTAAGTAGTTTTCTGCCAACGATTTTGCGTCCTATGCGCCGTTGTAACATGGAAAATTCCATCACACCTTCATCTTCTGACCACGCTAATATTTCTCCATCCATTACGATTCCGTCATCAAGATATGCAGCGGCTTGACGAATTTCTGGATAACGGTCCGTCACAAGATCCTCTCCGCGAGTCCAAATAAAACACATGTTATTACGGCGAATTAATTGTGCACGAATGCCGTTCCATTTCCACTCGATATGCCAGTTAGTTGCATCACCAAGTAGCTGATAAAATTCCTCTTCATTAAGCTGTTGATCCAATGGGCTTGCCAAGCAAAAAGGATAAGGACGTGTGTGATCGGCGGAACCATCGTCTGGCGCGATGAGGGATTGATAAAATTCTTCATTGGGTTCCCAATGTCCCATCAAACGGTGCAGGATGATATCTCTGGGTATTTCTGTATATTCAGCAATAGCACGTGCGACAAGTAATTGTGAGACGCCAACTCGAAGTCCGCCGGTCATCAATTTGTTCACTAGAAAGCAGGTGTCATAATCAAGCCCATTCCACCACAACTGTATACGTTTACGTTGTTGATCAGGATTCTCATCGCGCAGAACCATAATCTCGTTACTCATCCATTCGCTCAGACTCTGATCCATTAAAAATGAATTATTCCCGCACGTGTCGCTTAGTAAAGCTGCTGTCTCTGCAAGATCGCCAATATTTGCGTAAGTTTCTTCCACAAGCCAGGCAGGAAGTTCTGAAGCATCAATCAGCCATTGCCGTAAATTTGCTGCGCTCACTAATCGTTTAATACGTCTGCCCGATAAAAAGTATAGGGCCCACGCTGCATCAGAATCACTTGATGTTTTGAAATAACGGCACATTGCCGCAACTTTATTATTGGTAGAGGTTGTTTGATCAAGTGCACGATATAAATCTGAAAAGCGCTTCATACTGATTCTAAACTTCGTGCATTGATGCTTTGCTCGTTTAGATAACGCACCAATATATGCGAAAAACCGTGATGTAGAAGCACTTGCTTAGCCCCGCATTCACTGATCGTCTGAAGTAGTGAAGGCCAGTCAGCATGATCGGAAAGCACAAAACCACGGTCATAACCTTTCCGTCTTCGATTGCCACGAACGCGCATCCATCCTGAGCAAAAACCTGTTTGCACATCTTTAAATCGTCGCATCCAGGCTGAACCAGCTGCACTGGGCGGTGCAAGGATGAGCTCGCCCCTATAGTCTCTTTTAATTGAAAGATTCAATTGTTCAGTACGCGGCATCGCAATGCCCGCGTCACGATAAATTTCGACTAAAGGTGATATCGCGCCATGCAACAATACTTTGCGCGAAGAAATTTTATCAAGTTCTGCCAGCACCCGTTGCGCTTTACCGAGCGCGTAACAGAATAAGATCGATGTTTGTTGAGAGGAAATATTATTTTCCCACCATGCTAGAATGTCTTTTGCTATATCTGATGAAGGCGCCCAGCGATAAACAGGCAGGGCAAAAGTAGCTTCACTTATTAAGGTGTCACACATCACAACTTCATATGGTTCGCAACTAGGGTCCTGATCACGTTTAAAATCACCCGTTACTAACCACACTTCATTGTTACACTCGATACGCACTTGAGCAGAACCTAAAATATGGCCTGCTGAGTGAAAACTCACCTTGGTATCTTTCAAATAAAATATTTCGCGGTAATGATGCGTATTTAAATCAATATGGCTGCCTAAACGTTTATATAAAATTGGCGCTGACGATTTCGTTGCAAAAAATTTATTCGCAACATTGCGAGCATGGTCAGAATGTGCATGAGTAATTACAGCATTTTCGACTGGGCCACTATGCGGATCAATGTAAAAGTTTCCAGGTTCGCAATACAACCCCTGCTCAGTCATTTTGACTAAAGAGCGCTCATTGTTATTTCGACTCATATCATGGCATTGCGCAAATTTTAGTGGTGCAAATTAAAAAGCGATAGCATTAATTAGAACCGGAACTTTGAGCGTTCTTGCTCATTCAGACTGACAATTTTCAACCTGATTTGCTGAGCCGGCCCATGTTTTTTTATTGTTTCGTTGCCTTAATCCACGCAGACTAAGATTGTTATTATTGTGTCAATTTGATGGTATGAATATTTCACATTCCACCATTGCCTGATGGCAGCATGTTTTAAAATGCCGGACAGGCTTTCAGAGATTTGCCTGGCTGATTTGGGAGGTTGTTTTCGCAAGCGTGATCTGGCATGACGCGTCTACTGCTTGCATGTTTGCTACTACGCTTTTTCCATTTTCCGGGCCTGCTTCAGTTTGTTGGGCATCGTCTGGCTATCCTCTCCCGGTCCGGGTGCATCGTCCAGACGCGCATTTTTCTTGTTTGTTCGATCGCATGAAAATCACGCTTCAGCAGTACGCCGCAAATACCAGTTATCTATCCGTACACGAATCTTTAATTCTTGAAATAAGTTTTGTACAACGTGAAAAATCATTAACAGCAATCCGCTTATCCATATTGCCATTGCTTGATTTTCTATAATCTGAATAGACTATAGCTCCATCACCGCATAATTACTGCCAATAAATTCTTCAGGCGAACTGTTATCAATAGACACGCCTGAAGAGGGAAGGTTCAGTTGCAAGGCGTCATCGGCCAAAATGCCTTATATGCATAACGGTAGACGCAGCTCTTGATTATGCAAAAAATTTTGAGATTGAAGGTGGCGGAGGAA
>BQJA01000183.1 GCA_021604405.1 Nitrosomonas sp.
CCCATACTTTCCGCCAGCAGCAATATGCGTCCGCCAGATGCGGCAAACTCACCAACAAATGCAGCAAGCTTTTCTACCGGATTGTCGGCATGGCGATTAACTTGAATGGATGGCAAAGTATGCGCAATTTTTGTTGTTGCAGGTTTTGCTGGCCCTGCATTGGAATGAATTTCAATGCGGGCATAGGGTTTCAGCTTGCCAAAAAATCTATCGCTGGCTAAAAAAACGTCATTGGGTGGCAAGAGTGGGCGCTCTAAGTCACTGCGTAATAACTGATAGCGTGACTGCGTATCGCGCCAGAAATCGTCAATAACCGGCCGAATGTCTTGATGCAGACATATCAGCGTACTTTGTGGCAAATAGTCAAACAGAGTGGCCGTATTATCGAAAAACAATGGAAAATAATATTCGATCCCGGCCGGCGCGACGCCTTTACTCACATCCTTGTAAATACGTCTTTTTGAGGGGTCACCTTCAAATTTCTCACGAAATTTTTTTCGAAAACAGGATCGTCCTGCTTCGTCAAGCGGGAATTCGCGCGCTGGCAGCAGTCTGACTTCAGGTACCGGAAAAATACTCCGCTGCGTATCCACATCAAAAGTACGGATAGTATCAATTTCATTATCCATCAAATCAATACGATAAGGCAGCGGGTTGCCCATTGGGAACAAATCAATCAATCCACCCCGAATGCTGTATTCCCCCGGCGAAAGAACCTGCGTAACATGAGAGTAGCCTGCCAGCGTCATTTGATTGCGGAATCCTTGTAGATCAAGTGGCTCCCCCTGCTTTAGAAAGAACGTATGGGCGGCAAGGTATTCTCGCGGCAGCAATGGATATAGCGCAGTGGTTACCGGAACGATCAGCACATCGCAAAACCCGCCCATCACTTGATACAATGTCGCAAGGCGCTCGGAAATCAGGTCCTGGTGCGGGGAAAAAGTATCATAGGGCAAAGTTTCCCAATCGGGCAACAAATGTGTTCTTAACGCTGGCGCGAAGTAAGGAATTTCTTCCAGTAACCTTTGTGCATCAAGCGCACTTGCCGTGATAATGGCAACAGGCTTTGACTGCTGGGCGAGTTGCGCCAGCACGAGCGAATCACTGGAACCGGCAAAATCTGTATATTTCGAAATACTTGCTGTTGGTGGCGTAACTATGGATTGCATTTTAGTAACTAACTGACCACGATGACCTAAAAAGTCGCGCGCTGAATGACAAATGCTACGTATTATATGACAGTTTTTATGCTGGCAAGATCAGTTAGCAATACATATTCGCTGATTGTCTACAAACCAGGCACCTGTAAACAGGCATTGCGAATGACAAACAACGCCAAAATGATCTGCATGCCTGCCGAGTTTTCAACTATAAGCATCCTTGCCGACAGATTGTGCTTTATTTTGCTGCTAGCAGAAAAAGAAATTCTGAATTAATTCACAAAACTGCGCGAATCTGTGACACAACTATTGCACTTTAAATGTACGGGTCCTCTACCGCTACCCACCGTGCCACCGTACTGTCTACCGGCGCGTTGAACATTAATGCCTCAAACCTGTCCAATGCTGGCAATGGCTGCCAACTAAAATGAACCGCATGCCGCTTGTTACAGCAGACCGTGCGATTTCAACCGCGGGTTGGCAGTTGTTGTTTCAGAAGCAAGAAAAGTTTAACCATAATCACTTTCTACAAGCTACGAGGTACCCCTTGAAACACATCACCGCTATCACTATTTTGTTGGGTCTATTATTTATCAACATTTCCTACGCATCCGATCAGATCCCATTCGGCAACCAGGTAAGTTCTATAAAAAATTACAACCGGGCAACATCGCAGATAGCCACATCAGGCCTCATTGGTGATAAGGGTACAAAGTTACTGGCTGAGCATGGATTTAAAACGATTATTGACTTACGCACCCCGGCAGAAGGAACCAACGAAGAAAAGCAGGCCGCAGAAACTGTTGCTTTGCATTACATCAATATACCGGTTACCGGAGAAGGCATTAATCAGAAACAATTGACCGCATTCAGAAAAGCTATTGAGAATACAGCCAAACCAGTGATCGTCCATTGCGCTTCTGGCAACCGGGCAGGTGCAATGTGGGTTGCATACCGTATTAGCCAAGGCTTGGCACCAGAAATTGCAATTGAAGAAGGCAAGGCCGCCGGCATGAAACCGGAAATGGAACAAAAAATCAGAGCTGCTTTTGTAAAATGAAATCAGGGTCGGAACATGTACCGCACTGACACATAAATATTCATGCTGTCCTGGAGTTTCCCTCGTCTTATTTTTCCATAGAACGCGATCAGGAGCGATAAAATCTGTTTTAAAAACAGGTTGTACAATAGCTGTTAATTACGGACAGTTATTCAGGCAACAAATTGACAGTCGATGGCGTTGGGGTTGAGTCAACGCTAAATAGGTGCGAGAACTACTGGCGAAGGAACCAGGTATGTCATCTGTATTAAGCGCAATGCTGGAAATACTGCTATTGATTGTCAATTGGTGGTTAATCGTTTAAGTTTTTATCAGTCGCAACAGGAGCAGACTGTCGTCATCAAATAACAACCCCCATAGTGAGAAATGAACCGGACAGAGCAGCCGCAAGACAGGTGGCCAGCCTGGCGATACCAACGCCAGTGAAACCAAGCTGCGCGAGGTGGGTGCTGCACGCACTGAAGTATTCAATGTGTTTTGTTGAACAACGTACTAATGAACGAGAAGCCGTATATGGTGTCCTAACAGATGAACAAATCACTAAACTCAATTCAATGGAAATACCACATGATGAACACGACGATAATCATGAAAGTGGACATCTTCATGAGCAAGAAACTGATTAACGCCTGCTAAATGAAACGCAAAATCGCGGAATTTTTGACATCAGACAGCCAGTTGGTTTATAACCAAAAATTTTCGTAGTATAGTGGACTGCAGCATTAAGAATGCTGTCTATATTAAAAATTATGGGGGGTCTTATGAAACTTATATTATTACTCACTTTTATTTTGAGTGCGCAAGCATATGCGCAAGATGCCGACAATAATCAAACGGACGGTGAACAGCGGACAAGCCAGGAACA
>BQJA01000184.1 GCA_021604405.1 Nitrosomonas sp.
ACGACCTGCCAATGAATTTATGACCGATACGACTTTCGATGCCAGACAACAAACAGGATGATATCAAAAGATTTATCAGTGCTGTTTTAAGATAATCGCTCCGTACCCGCGATTATCAAACTGACTACACACTACGCTTACTTAAAAAAACCGAGAAGTGTCTTCCCTCCAAGATTAACTAAACAACCACCAGCTTTAGCTGGTGGTTTTGTTTAATTTCTAAGGCAACTCATACTTTACGACATATTCATCAGCACAGCTCGCATCTAATGTCCCGCCAGGGTTTTTGAGGAACTCAGCAGCGATCATGCCGGGACACCCCTGTGTTTGTCCGGAAATAACATGTCCTTCACTCTCGAACAATATGAACTTGTTGTTTGGGAAAAAATCAGCCGCAGCCTGTGCGCCACTGAGTGGTGTCTGTGTATCCAGCGCTCCCTGCAGAAACAGCGCTGGTTTATCACTGCTGGTTGGAATAATAAACGCTTCGGTAATGTACTCAGTTGGCGGGAAGAAGCTGCACGCTATCTCATATAACTGGTACTTGTTATCATCCCAGCCGAATAGTTGAGGAAATGGCGACGCAGCAACAGCCGCATCAACATCCGCCTGAGTATGCAGAACGACGGATTCAGGGCAGTTCACCGCCCACATCACTTGTTCATGAAGCCCCAATACAGCCTCACCTTCAAAACTCATGCTAGCCGCAATATCACTAATAAACCATCGCGCTTCCCGTAACTCTGCCGCTGTCATCACGTCAACAATCGCATTTGCTTCGGCCGCTTTTGCAGACGGCAGGCGTTCATTGGCATAAACAAGAAAGTGTTCTTTTTCCTTTCCCCGTGCAGGAATGACAGACAACTCGATCATATCGTCAAGCACCTCCGTCTGCGGCTCGCCCCCTGCCAACCTTAGCGACAAATCATCAAAGGCTATCTTGACCCACCGTTGTCCCGGTGTCGAAGCCTCAGCTGTCTCTTGGGATGCTATCAGCAGCAACGTCTCAATCGACTGGGCAACAAAGGTATTATCGGGAATTATGGCGTTCTCATCCTTGACGTCGGCGATGATTATCGGCTCTCCGCCAGGCTGAGCGGCTGGATGTTTAGGCGCATTTTCAAATACGGCGCGCACATAATCCACATCTCCTTTTTCCAACGCAGCGATCATTTTAGGAACCTTCTGAACAATCGCGTATTCTGAAGTTACGTCATGGTTTGGAATCTTGTTGTTCAGGACGGCTACCAATTGAAAGAAATCCGCACCAATCTCAGCTAATCCTTCTGCAATCCCAGGAAGGACCAGTATGAAGATACTTTGTGATTCAGGAACAATAGGCGTATCAAGGGCTATAGGCGCGGCCTTAAGTTTATCTAACAACGCGATGAAACGTTCCTGCAAATTAGGATAGGCTGCGCTGCATTCTGGATCGGCTTTACATTGATCGAAGATATGCTCAAACTGCTCGGCAAATTCTATGCCTGTCGTCACCATCGCATCCCCTGTAAGCGGCGTCGTTCCGTCAACAACAATATTCCTTACTCTGTCCGGCGTCTCACGGGCTGCAACCTGCGCCAGTTTTGTTCCATAACTTGTTCCATAAAGATCGTACTGGCCATATCCCAATACCGTTGCAATCAATGCGATGTCACGGGCACTTGCGATACTATTGTACTGTGAAAGGTCTGTTCCCGTGCCCGCATAGGCCCCCGCACAGACAGCCACATGGTAGACCTCCCGTGCATCTGCATCATTTTCAATGGTTAAAATATCTGGCGCAAGCTCAGGTAATAGTTCGAGAGCAACACCCAGTCCTGCCTGCATCGGCCCACAGAGTATTGGGTTGGAAAGGCCGGTTCCGCGTTGATCATACACAATAACGTCTCTGTCCTCGCGACTAAACGCAAGATTTGGCGGTAGATTAGTAAATCCAGGGCTTATCTCATGGAGCGCCGATCCTCCTGGCCCTCCAGATAAATACACAACGGGCTCTGGCGCAGGCGCACTGCTTTTGCTAAATGCACGCAGGTACACCAGATCTATCGTTCTCCCAGCAGGATTGTCATAATCTTCGGGCACCGTGACTAAACCACACTCGTAAGTTTCACCTTCTTTTTCGCCCGCAATTAATGATTGCAGATCGACATGAGCAGGACAGGGGATTTTCTCAAGAGCTTGTGCAACCGCAGCATTTGAAATAACTAATAACGAAACAAACCCAGCTATTAACGATGGAAAGACCCTTACTTTTTTAGTAAACATAATTATTATCCTTTAGCCATGACTCGTTTAATTTATTATGACGAACCTTATTGATCCTGTTGCGAAAAAGTATATGCAGGCAAGCTCCCTTGGATATAGAAAAAGACAAAACCTTTTTTATCAAATAGAAATTTACACGAAGCCGTTGTGGCCGTCAAACGGACTGAACAGCGATCAAAAAATTACTTAACTTGGGCTCGAACAATACAGAACTGGCGAAGATTTAGATTCACTGGGGTGTTTCAGGCAATAGAAATCAACTCAGCCCCATTTTCATCGAATGAGACAGACAACCAGTCGTCCCTGAAAAAGTCTTGAAAAGAAATCCTTCACAGAATCATGCTCGAGAAATGAGCATAGGATGATGCGCATCCATCTTTTGCGCTAACTTTCCATCATTTATTAGAAGGCGGGTATTTTTTCTTCCGGGTTTGAAGCTGCCATCAACAGCAGATTGAGTGATCAGCTATCGCGCTGAGAATTTGAGCAGCGGATCACAGCGATCAAGCTTGACAGAAGGCCTGTGCCAAATATTTATCAAAGCCTTTTAAAAGATGTGTTACCGGCAGGTATGGGGGGCAGTATACGGGGACAACAAATAAAAAAAGGCAATGCGTATATGACACATTGCCCTTTTGGCCTGACAAGGGGTATTTCTAACTTATGAAGCGTCTTTACCGCCGCTTTGATTTTTTGTTGCAATCGCTTTGAGCTCTGCCTGATCAGCAGCTATTTTGTGATGATAAGCTGCTTGCTGAGAATATTCCGCTGCGGCTTTCTCGTATTTGCGAATCTTGTACG
>BQJA01000185.1 GCA_021604405.1 Nitrosomonas sp.
CACAAAACAATCAATGCGCCGATTTCCCCAAGAAACAGCCGCGGGTGCCGATGTTAGAATTCCTCCAAGACTTTCCCATCCACGCCACCGGCTACCGTCGTACCACTTATGCCACATCGCGTTGTCGGTGCCGCGCACAAAGCAGTCAAGCCGCCGCGAACCCCAAGATGACACTGTGGGTGCCGATGTTAAAATTCCTCCAAGATTTTCCCATCCCATCGTCTACCTCCTCGCCCTACTGGACTCAAATGTTCTATGCGTTACTGGAATTTCAACCCGCACTGCACTAATCTAGCTCCAGCAACAGGCCAGCATCATTTGCAAAAGCAAAAACGAATGCACGTTCCTCTTTACATGCTAATACTGTAGTTAATTCTTAGCACAGATCATACCAGGATCAAATAATTACTTAATATATTGATTATATTTAAATATTTTATTTCATGTGAAATAAAAGGTGGGTCATATTGCACCTACAAAAATGGATATTGGAGAGTATTGATGTGTCGTAATACCTTGCCAATAAATGGAATGCATCAGATTGACCCACTCCTGGGTCAAATTTGACCCACTAAGTCCTCAGCTGTAAGCTTCCGGCGTTGTTAAAATAGTTCTTTTTTGGAGTGATGCCGCTTCCTTCCTTGTTTCCAAGTAAGTACAGATAAAAAGCGATTGATATAGGAGAGCTTATAGGCTCAATTCGCTATCGACAGGCGCTAGCCAAGGCGCTCAACGCTTCCCACTCATCACTACCATATCGCAACCGGTATTTGTCTTTGATATGCATCCACTTCTTGCCGTACTCACACCAATAATCCTGCTGAGGCGGCAGCCATTCATGCGGCGCTTTATGGCGTTGTTGAATAAATCGAACTTATCGGCGAGAAGATAGCCTGTCTGGCATAATGCCGAGGAATTTCACTGTAGAGAAGCCAATGCCTTATAAACACAACGAGAGCCGCCGTCATAAGATTGAAAAATCTCGTTATAAAGTGACGAACTGGCATGAGTATAACAACGGATTGCGGCGACGGGGTGATATCACGATTTGGTTTACGGAGACGGCAATCTCTGAGTGGCGTCCAGCCATGACAGGTCGAACTCCCAGCAGAGAGTGTTTGCTTCTACGCATCGCTAGTTGATTACTACAGTGTATACAAACTCAAACGGATGAAGCCAGCTATGATGCAACTGTACCAGCTGTGCTTCATTCATGATCGATACCAGCGTTTAAATGATCACCTGCTCAATGCCTTTTGCTCTCTGGTTAGCCGCTATCAGGACCAGGTCTCAGCCAATGCCAAGGAGGCCGTGTATCGTCATAAAGTGCAAGCGAGTGATGATATCGGGCAGGGAATCAAGATACTTGAATTTTTTCTCGATCAATCAATTGATACCACACATTATTTTCGGTAGTGCGTGAACGCGCCACTACGCTACTGGGCACGGACCGGCTTGAACGCTTGTGTCAGTACCTTTAGAGTGACAGCGGGCTTGATGGGTCAGCCTACGAATGGCAAGCTGTCGATGCCATCATGGCCAAAGTCAAACGCAACTTGCGGCCTTTGTTGCGTTTTATAACGTTAGAAAGAACATCTTCCAATCAAGCGCTACTATGCGTTTTTAATCTATTATCACAGGCTTTTTGTGATGGGTTGCAGCTCCCAAAAGCTGAAGTTTTCACCGCTATAACTCTCAAGAATAAACATGTTTTGTGGGACTTTTGGTACCTTTATGCAGATAAACCAAAATTCTATGAAACTTTAGAACCTTTTGTTGATTAGTACCCCTAGTGAGTGTGGCTTTTGTCACATCATCTTGACCTGCATCAATGATTAAATATTAAGGAAGGTGAGAAAGAGTTTTATCTATCTTATCGCTTTGTCTTCATATTTTTTTACTAACAGGAGTATTATCATGGCACATAGGAAAGAGCACATTATCGTTTTTGAACATCGAAATTTTCGCGGCCAACATCGCCATATCTTTGGGGAAGAGAGCAATCTCAACCATTCTGAGGACAATACCCTCAATGACAAAATCAGTTCGTTTATCGTATTGAGCGGCGATTGGAAACTCTATCGCCACGCCAACTTCAGCACCGCATATGATCGGACCTTTGCGCCTGGCGAATATAGTTGGGTAGTAGACTTTGGTGTGGAAAACGACAACGTTTCGTCACTCAAGGCGGTCTAGATTCTTTGAACTTTGGCTCAGCTGCGCCGCCATACGAAATTAAATCTTATTAAGGTACGTAACACGACATAGAGATGTTACTAATAACATGAGTTTTAATGAGAAATGGCTGCCTTCCAACTCCCAAAACTTGGCCTTTTTTACGCCTAATTTTGGGAGTCTCAGAATATGATATATTTAATTATATTCAACAACTTATAACAAAAACTTGTGCCGTGTTACGTACCATACACCTTGCCATTTCGCTGAGTAACCAAGCACTGGACCTTTACCCGCTGCACCACGGTCATGCTCGCCTTTACGTCTACCACCAATGCCACTGTTTTACGATTTACACCAATAATTTATTAATTTCACTAACACTGTGATTCTCCGGTCTTCTTATATCGATCAACCGTAGGAAACAAGCCGAATTGACAAATCCGACTTGACATTATCAATAATCCACATGACAAGCCCGGTCTGATTACTCGTCTCGTGAGAAGATACATTAATTGAAGAGTTAGCACTAACATACAGTTTTATAGGGCGAAACAAAATGCTCAAAAGTTAATCAGAATGCGAAATATGGTTATAAAATGGTAGGTTAACCCCGGAACTTACAAATTAACTACAAAGTTATCCACAGATAGTGTGGACAAGATAAACAGTGAACGTTCTGCAAAGAAAATAACAAAAGTCAATTAGCAAAGGGGTTAGCGTTACTCCGTCTATCCAAGGCAAAGCATGTAGCATTTGGAATGCCGTTAAGAA
>BQJA01000186.1 GCA_021604405.1 Nitrosomonas sp.
GCCATGGTCAGTACCGTGTCTTTCCAGCCACTGTTAATAAAGCCTTCCTTGACGGAATCATAGCTATCGCTGGGTTTGTTTTGCTGGCGGGAGAGGATTTGAAATTGCTGGCCATGAAGGTGGATCGGGTGCGGCATGGCCATCATCATGCCCATCATTCCTCTGCCGCCTCTTCCGCCTCTCATACTTCCCCGCATACCCTGATTGTCATGAAATATGCGGATCTTCTGAGTTGTGTTGAGTGGAATCTTTTCAATATCCATGGTGTCCTGCATGTTAAATGTTCTGCGGTTTAATTGGAATGTCATGTGCCGCATACCAATGGCAATGGGAACGATTCGATCAGGATTGGATATATCCTTCTCAGTTAAACGGTAAATCGGCACTAATTGACTGGGCAACCCGGGTGTGTCGCTGACTTTTTCTGCCATGTGAAACTTAACGATGGGAAAGGGTTTGCCCTGGCCTGCTCCACCAGCCATCATACCCATCATTCCCATACCGCCCCTGCCACCACCGCGTCCCATTTCATCTATTCCTTGTCTCATGCCACCCCTGCCACCGCGCATGCCGTGCATACTTGGCATAACGCCATGGTATTCCAGGCTTTGCAGCGTTAAATCACTGCCCGGCTTGCGGCCGCTAAAGTCGACCCATAACTCAACACGTTCGGCCGGCGCCAGCATAATATAAGGAAAAGTTTCAGGTCGTTCCAGCAGCCCGCCGTCCGTACCAATTGCGGTCAACGGTGTGCCATCTTCCCAGCCGAGTTTATAAATCCGCGAGTTCGAGCCATTGAGTATCCGCAAGCGGTAGGCGCGGGTTTTTACCGGAATAGTGCTATTTGTCTGTCCATTGACCAGAATGGTGTCGCCAAGAAAGCCCAGCATCCGCTGGTGCCTGCCATGCAGATAGTGTAATTGATTATTATCGGAGAAACGGCGGTCTTGAATGATGAGAGGAATATCATATTCGCCGCTGGGCAAGTCCAGTTTTTCTTCAAGATCGTCAGTGACCGTGATCAATCCCGCCAGCCCCTGATAAACCTGGGTTGCGGTCATCTCATGGGTGTGCGCATGATACCAGTTGGTCCCGGCTCGATTTTCCACCTCAAATTCATAGATATACTTTCTTCCTTGGTCGATTGCATACATGGGATGGCCATCCATTTTCTGCGGCACATGCATGCCATGCCAATGCGTTATGCAGGGTTCGGGTAGCTGGTTGTAAAAATAAATACGGACTTTTTGCCCTTTTGCAAAATTCAGCACCGGTCCTAAATAACCAGGCATGTTCTGTAAAGTGTTTTGGGGGCCTTTGCGAAGTATTCCGTGATATGAAAAAACATGCGTTTTAGGTCCTGGTAGAATCGGAACTTCAGTGATTTGCGCGGTTAGTTCCAGTTCAATATCGGCTTTGAATGCAGGGTCAGGCCGGTCGTGGATTTGCACGTGTTCTGCAAACAAGGATCTTGGCAGCGCTGTTGTCATCGCGCCGATTGCAGCATACTGCAAGAATTGGCGTCTTTTGTAATCAGGATGTGACATGCGTGTTCCCCTCTCCTTAAAATTTGGCTGGTTAGATTACATTGATTGGTATCTTGAAATAGGCAATACCATTGTCTTCTGCCGGAGGCATTGCGCCGGCACGTATGTTGGTTTGAATCGAAGGAAGTAGCAGCACGGGCATATCCAGCGTGGCGTCGCGTTGGGTGCGCATTGCGACAAATTCGTCTTCCGTTACGCCATCATGTACGTGAATATTATGTTCGCGTTGTTGCGATACGGTAGTTTCCCAAGCAGCAGGACGATCAGACGGTGGATAATCGTGACACATAAATAACCGGGTTTCAGATGGGAATTCGAGTAGTTTGCGTATCGACTGATATAACCGGCGGGCATCGCCGCCAGGAAAATCTGCACGGGCTGTGCCGACATCTGGCATGAACAGCGTGTCACCGACAAATATCGCGTCATCAAATTGATAAGCCAGGTCTGCAGGGGTATGACCCGATGCCGAAATGGCTTTTGCCGGTAATTTGCCGACCTGGAAATCCTCGCCATCGGCGAATAAATGATCAAAATGGCTGCCGTCCGGCGCAAAATCATCATCCAGATTAAATATCTTTTTGAAGGTTTTTTGCACCACAGGAATTTCATTTCCGATTGCGATTTTTCCGCCTAATTGGCTTCTGAGATAGTGTGCCGATGAAAGATGGTCTGCATGCGCGTGCGTTTCAAGAATCCAATCAACGGTCAGTTGCTGGCGTTTTATGAACTGAATTTGTTTGTCGGCAAATTGCGTGCCTGTTCTGCCTGATTTTGGATTGTAGTCAAGCACGGGGTCGATGATGGCACAGTGTCCACCTGCTTCATCAAAAATTACATAACTAACAGTCCATGTTGCAGGCTCAAAAAAAGGTTCAATATTTGGTTTCATTCCACTTTCCTTTAGTTTTAGACTGGTTTTGTTCGCAACACTTAATTTGACAATAATATATAACTTAATATACTATTCGTCAATATTATATTATTATTTTAATTTTTATGAAATATGTAACCAATGCACAATCGGATTTTCCGGATATTTCAATAATACGTGATTCTGCATCGGATGCGTGCAAGATGTTGAAAATTATGGCGAATGAGGATCGGTTGCTAATTTTGTGCCAGCTTAGCCAGGGGGCCAGAAATGTTGGTGAACTCGAGGAGTTATTAGAAATTCGCCAGCCGACTTTATCACAACAACTGACGGTGCTGCGTGAAGAAAAGCTTGTGACGAGCGAGCGTAAAGGAAAATATATTGTTTACAGCCTGGCAAGCGAGGAAGCAATCAGAATTATGGAAACTTTATTTAGCCTTTATTGTAGAAGACACTAGGAGGCAGTAATGAGCATAAAATTGACCAAATTGGATGAAA
>BQJA01000187.1 GCA_021604405.1 Nitrosomonas sp.
GGCCGGTCACATGCATCCAGGCGTTTTTGATGGCACAACGTCCTAAACTGCAGTGAATAAGCCTGCCAAGCTGAGATATATAGCCACCGTTTTGAAAGCTGCCATCTTGGTTACGTGGAATTTGCCGCTTGATGAATGAACCCGGTTTACAGGGATCGGAACGATTAACCGGCGCAATGCAGGAACGCTTGGTTCATCATGCCCAACCCCCCGGCAAATGAATGGAGAATTTTATCGCCTGGCTGCTGCGAAACGCCCTGTTTGTAACAAAGGATATTTAAACTTTGTTTTTATGCCCTTATTTCCAGGCACATATTCTTATATTGGCGAGTGTGTTATAAGCTATCATATAGCTTGCATTGAATTGTTGATACGTTTAGCAATGGTCGACAAAAAGACCTACAGAGGCTTTTTTAATCACATAGCCCTCGGTACAGAAAATTTGCTTCAATGGAAAAATTGTTATTAATCAAAAGAATAGAACATAATTTGGTGCCCAGAAGAGGAAAACCATTATCTTATATAACAATATGTTAAAAAGTATTTCCGCGATATTTCCGTAATGATTAAGCAGTCAAGGATTTCTTGATAACTGAAAACCAGAATCAGGAATCCGGTATTATTTCCCTGTAATGCGAATTTCTGGCGTTACGCCATGCTACCCCGCCGAATAACCTCAACAAGAAAGCCGCCAGCCAATCGGCGTATATTGCGCCATTGACATGCAGGTTTATTTTAAAAAACAGGTCATCCCAAGCCAGCCGACTGCCGCCACGATATCTGAATTTTACAACTGTGCCATTACCTAGCAAGCGCCATAGATACCCATATGAGTACGCGAAATCATGGACAAGGCCAGCTATTAGCATAATACCAACCGGCGACAACAACAACCCGGAAAACATGAAAAGCGCCGCCAATAGCAGCATCAGAATGGGTGAAATTTCAACGCCGATGAAAAGCAATAGCAAGAATGCTCCGGCCAAAAAATATAATGGTTTTGGGATGCTGGCACCATCGAACTCGAACCCTTTCGGTATAACTATAGTAACATCTTCAACGATCGGCAATTTATAGCGCCAATCTTCCGTCAATCGCCAACGCCGTACCGAAGTCAACAACGCCCATAATGTCGGCCAAAACGATAGCCCTTTCGTTGGTATGATTACCGGTTCCAGTTTCGGCATTACCAGTTTCATGATAAACCCATCCATAATACTGCGCCGGTCGCGCCGACGATCGCACCAATAACCAACCCGGCTATAAGTATCCGCGCGTTTTCTTTTTCATGCTTGTTTGAACTGATAACCAGGTCATTCACCTGCTCATTCAATCGGCGTTTATCTTCTTCAAGTTCCGCGATCTCTTTATATTTTGCGTCTAATGCGCCGGCATATTCCTTATCCCGCATCCCGCTTAACTGTCCGATACACTCAAGACATTCCAGCGCTTCTTCCAATTTCAACTGGATCATCTGTCACCTCGATTTCTTCATTACGTTTCAATTCTTCTTTTTCCACTTCTACAGGCACGGCTAAGCCTATGCCCATACCCAAAACGATAACCGCCGTGTCAGTCATACCCGCTTGCATATCAACCGTTAACGCCACCGCAATCATGCCGATAAGTTTGGTTATAGCTTTCGCGCGATCCTTGCGCGTGCCTAACATTGGGTAGTCTTTTTCTGACCATGCCCACTTGCGCCAATAAGCGAAGATTGTCCCCAGTATCGCCGCCACAACCAGCAATCCCCAATCAGGGATTGATTCAATATTCAGGCTGGTTATTAACTCGTTCATAGCATCTTGGTCGCCAGCTGCGCCACCATTGCGCCATACGTTGCAACATCGCTAACCGTCTTGATTGTGCCCATTGTCCTGTCAACATCGTTGGCCATTTCCTGATACTTCAAAAGCTGCGCTTGCGTCTCTTTGTTATATCTATGGAAATTCAGCGTGATGATATGTTCAATGGCAAAATAGATATTTTTGATATCTTCATAATCGGCCATCAATTTCGCATTACCCAATGCACTTAATTGGACGGGGTTTTCAATGAATCCCTTCCATTTATTATGGAAGGCGTTATATTCCGCGATTGCCTGCTGGATAATTTCGCGTTCTGTTTCCGTGTATTCAATGTTGAATATCACCTTTTCCGCCTGGCCGGAAACGATCACCTTGTCGGCTTTATCCAACGCCGTGCAGCCAAACATCAAAAAAGAAAAAATCAACCAGATTAAAACGTATTTAAAATTGTTCATTTATTAATCCTGAATTGGTTATGATGATCGTCATAGCTGACAGTGATCTTGTGCCCGCTGGCCGTCTCCCCAACAAGCTTGATCTGGTTCCGCTTGATAAGCCATTCCAGTGTGGCCGCCACATTCGCCTGACTGCCTTTGATGCGCCGGTCGATATCGCTCGGTTTGGTATTCCATAATTCAATTTCATTTCCCCGGCGATTAATCAACCCAATCATTTTTTCCCCACCGGAATAAACCCATCGGCGCAATTGCGCGGGCACTTCTTCATACCGGCCGCTATTCAACTTTTTTAGCAACGTTGAATTCTGGAAAGCGCCCCGGCCAATGTTGAATACAAAGGAAACCAAAACATCAAACTGGTTCTGGTTTAAAGGCACCTGTACAAGTGTTCTGACCAGCTGCTCGCGTGATGCCAGGTCTTGCTTGAATAAGCCCTCCACCTGCTCATCGGATAACCCGTTTGCATAGCGGATATCGATACCGCGTATGGTGATTTTTCCAGAGCGTAATTCATCTTGCGTCAACAGGTGCCCGACGCCGATTGTTGGCAGTCCCGCCGAATCTTTATAAACAT
>BQJA01000188.1 GCA_021604405.1 Nitrosomonas sp.
CATGCGACCAGCAGAACGAGTACCCCGAACGCGAATAATATCGGCGTGTAGAGTGTAACAATATCATGCATGATATCGGGATGAACGATCTCACTTTCCATGGCTCAGATGATTGAACGCACAGTGAAATTTGTCACGCAGGGAGTACCGTGAAAATCATCCTCGAAGCTACACGGCAGAGAGGATACTTTGACCACTCTTACTCGCGGTTGGGCCAATGCGTCGTTTCCCAACTTGGGCATAGGAAAAATAAATCCCCGTTTGGGAGTACTAAGCTGTATTAGTTTTGATAATCGCGCGCTCAATGTAATGGTCTAATTCACCTGTGAATTGAAAAAAATGGTACTGGAACGTAGAATTGAAGTAGATCACACAACGCTTTATGGTAGGGGTTAATAATTATGCACTCAAAATTACTGCTGTCCCGATAACGCACAGAAATGGTGATCTGATTCGATCATAATTAGTATAATAAGTCTACGCATAACTTGTTGAACTAACTAAAGGAATCAGACTACTGCCCATTGTAATACAATCCTGTCACAAATTCTAAGATTTGTTCCGAGACATGAATTGGAGTTTCTGGCTAGCTGTCATCATTCCGCTTTATGAACAAGCTTTATCCGCAGGAGACATCAACGATTGACCTGTGCCTGTCTGTTTTCACGAACTGATTTTCGCTCGACAAAAAGGACTATCAAGCTGCATGTCAGTCTCAATCACAGCAGTTATTTTTAAGTTTGCAGTGATATTGAAGTAGGGCGTATGCTGACAATCAAATCATGCACTGCATAACAACCGTTGACTACTCGACCGACGATTTCAAACTCAACGGGCAAACCATAACTATCAACCGCCGTATGGATCTTTGTGGTATTTGCCTGCACGGTTTTTAATAGCCTGCGTTTCTTGATCTGCTACGCCAGCGTTATGCTGATGCGCTTTAACATTGCTATCATCAACAAAATCTCATTTCCAATCCGGATCAAAAACCAACGCCCTGAAAATCATTAACCATTTGATGCTTAACGACCATGCATTGATTCTTTTATTGATGGAATTCCAGCTGAGGTTCAAAAAACTTCTATAGCCGACTACACCTAATACAGTCTTTGGCTTTGTTGCATTCACTGAAAACTCAATGACTGATCAACTCTGCACGGGTTCAGACTCAATTATTAACATAGTTAATACCAATATTTTACAAACATCAATATATTGCTGATAAGTAATATCAATAACGAACTTGCCAGTCATGATAGCTGATGCAGATCCTATAGGCGATACAGATATTTCATAAAGCGATGTGCGCGAGGCAATTGATCAACTTGATAGTGACGTACTGCAAGAGATGGCTACGCAACTTATCGATGGTGACACTGAACAGGCAAAGATAACGTTAGCCACCGATTCAGATCTCCCGGAGCAGCTAATAGATGAGCTTGTTGAAAGCATCTCGAAAGAGGCACAAGAAATGTTGGGTACGACGGAAAATAGCGATGGATTAGCTGCAGACATTTAAAATCGGGTAAAAAAACGTTTTGTCAGATTTGTCGGAGATTTTGACACCCCCGGAGATGCGAATATTGGTTCGCAAGATGTGTACCAAGCGCTAGAACAAATAGATATGCAAACTTTGCAATCCGTGGTAATGCAATTGATAAACGGAGATATAGAGGGCGCGAAGGATGTATTTATTACTCATACGAATCTCATTGATGCACAAATCAATGATCTTGTAGCGGGTATGAATCGCGAGGTAGAGCAAACAATCGCCAAATATCAAGATGAATTTAATTCGGCGACTGAAGCTGTGGCCACTTATTATCAGGCCGTATTGTGGGCTGTTTTCTCCGCCAGTGCTATTGGGTTGGTTCTCTCCATCTTGGGAGGGTCCGTAGGCGCAGCCACGAGATGAATATATGCTGCCAACGTATAACCATTAGCATTCCGGTAATCATCCGTGACGTATTGAGACGGCTGACAAGAATAAAATCAAACTTGGACGGGACTTGTTTCTGTGGCTCTTTTAAATACAGCAATAGGGGTTTTATCCAACCAAATGGTTTCTTGGTTTAGATTTCAGTTTCGGGTATTAGAAACATCTATTCCGGCAATGGCAAACGATATTAAATATTCAAATAGCTATCAATACACGCGACGAACAAAGACGAGAAACTCGTTAAGACGAATCAGCTTATTACAAGCCCTATATAGAGGAAAACAATGATGAAAGACAAAAAACCTTCAACCAAAAAGAATTCCAGAAAAAACAGTATTCTCACTGAAGATATTAATCTTGCCAATCATCCAGAGACGGAGAATCAAACAGATTCGCAGCCACTGCTACCGCATGAGCGTGACGAATCCACTGAGTCTACCAGTACTGACAAGCAGGGTGATAAGCGCTCTCGCGAATTGATTAAAAAAGCGCATGAAGATACTCGGCGTGGAATGTTAGATACGGATAGACGAGGAATTCCCTCTGATATTATTGAATCGGATATTCCTGCAGCGAACGATATACCAGATGTTCCAGACAATGAAAAGAAAAGGAAGCGTTAGGCCTGAGACGAATGCTTTTTGTAATTGTGGCTCTGTTGTGAAAAAATAAAAAAACGGCTATATTTGTTTTTTTAACGGATGTTCCCTTTTTCTTGGGGCGAAAAAATGCATATAACCAATTGAGATTAGGCAGCTTTACGCCGGGACGGCAGTTTTTTCTTAGTGGCCACACGAATACCTTTGCTTGCCAGTACAGGGGGTAATTTTACGTTGGCCAACTCCAGGAGCTGACGGCTCAGTTCGCGCGGTTCTGGAATACGGTGAA
>BQJA01000189.1 GCA_021604405.1 Nitrosomonas sp.
ATTTTATTGGTTGCGGGGGCAGGATTTGAACCTACGACCTTCGGGTTATGAGCCCGACGAGCTGCCAGACTGCTCCACCCCGCGTCTGAGCAGAGCATTGTAACAAAGTTAACTCGCCAAGGTCAAATTGCTTTCCAACCCGGACTTAATTTCTGCGCTCTACAGGCCCACGCCTGCTAACTAACAGCGGGAATAGCGATCCGCCCATTTCTCCTGTTTGCGCTGCTGCAATGCGGCCTGTTTCTTGAGCACATTATCAATGACTCGCACCACGCTGTTTATATTAACCGGCCTGTTTTTACGTTCAACATGGCCCATCAGATTGATGTCTGCATGCAAGTTGCCATTTTTATAATGCGACCAAATTTCTGAGGCATAATTGGTACTGGCCAGCTCTGGCGCAAATTGGCTAAAGTAAATTGTTAAATTATCAACATCCCGTCGAAACAAACTGTACGCGTTATTATTGCCCGCCGCATCCACGGCTTGCGGTAAATCCATGATAACCGGCCCATCTTTCCCCAGCAGCACATTGTATTCAGATAAATCACCATGAACGACCCCCGCGCTCAGCATGCGGACAACTTGCCGGATTAACAGATGATAGTGCTCGCGCGCCTGCCCTGCCGTTAGTGTTACGTCATTTAACCGCGGTGCAATATCGCCTTTACAATCCACGATCAACTCCATCAACAATACGCCTGCAAAGAAATTATAGAAATGTGGCACGCGCACACCAACAGCGGCAAGCCGGCATAGCATATCGATCTCCGTACTTTGCCATGCCTCTTCCTGTACACTGCGTCCATATCGACTACCTCTTGCTATGGCTCGGGCGCGACGGCTATTCTTAATTCTCCGTCCCTCCGTGTAGCTGACACTCTGATGAAAATTGCGCTTATTGCTCTCCTTGTAAACTTTGGCGCACCGCAGCGCTTCTCCACATCGCACCACGTATACCATAGCCTCCTTGCCGCTCATGAGCTGACAAATAACGGTATCGACAAGCCCCTCATCAATTAACGGTTCAATTCTATTCGGTATCTTCATAGCTGTATTCAAGCGCGTCCAAACTTTCTCACGCTATGCCTCCTTTCAAAAAATTTAATCAAACAATTCATACTCGCATCTGTATTCTGCAAAAGCCCGGCTAGCGGCTCTTTCCTCACGTCTTCACACTTCTCAATTCAGCCTGAATCTAGCCGTCTTACTGCGATGCCAGATAGCATCAGGACATGAAAGTTGATCCATCACTTGTTTTTTTTTGATATCCTTTCCGTTTTCCTCAAGTTCGGCTTTACATTTCTTTAATCGTGATTGATAAAACACACTCTCCTTAAGCTTGGTATACATACGCACCTCCTGGGTCATGTTTTTACGTTTAAACCAATTGAACGATTAAAATTGTAACGACGAAAAACTATCTTTGGAATGCGGTAAATTGTCGCGCGTCAATTTACCGCACCCTGTATCTGCGCAGAATTCAGCGCAATTATTGGCTAGTAGCACAACGCTGAAATAGCCGCCTTTAACCGGATGCCCAAGAAAACCGTCAAACGCTCTCAAAACCATGGATTGTTGCGGGATTCAAGCACGTGATTGACATGAAAAACGCTGGCTGTCTATGTGTATAGCTTGCTCTGAATTTCAGAGATCGCTACTGAATAGACTGGCACTTTCGCGCGCAACCAAATATTTGCTTTGATTGAATACACCGAAATGCATATAAACTCTTAGATAATTTGCGCCAATCGCGTCGAAGTTCGGTGCTTTCTATTATTTGTCAACGGTTTGACAACCATTCCGGCTTCTAGTACATTCATCTTTAACGAAAAAGTGCTTTCATCATTTCTATTAATCTACCGAGACCGAATTTTGACGACGTTACCGGACAACTTGCAAAATATGCCCCACATCCCGGATGATGTGATACTTTCGGTTCATATTCCCAAGGCCGCAGGTATAAGCCTTTGGCAAATGTTTCAACGCGCTTTCCCCGAAGGACTTGCTGACGTCTACCCCGACCGGGATCCGTGGCGCAACATTGTCGATAAAGTCGAGGTAATCCACGGCCACTTCGATCTGCACGAATACCTGCCCATTGCTCGGACACCGCGGGTGATCACCTTTCTTCGCGAGCCATTGAGTCGGGCGGTTTCACATTTCTATTTCTGGCTCGAACCACCGACACCGAATTCTCCGGCAATCGATCATCCGTTATACATCAAGCATTTTGTGGAGCAGGAACCGGACCTGGAGCGGTTTCTGCTGGAACCGGGAATGGCCAATCTTGTATCCAGCTTTCTCAAGCCGTTCGACCGGCCAGAGCAGTTCTGGTTTGTTGGCTTTCAGGAACATTTCGCCGAAGATGTCAGATGCCTGCAGCGGTTGCTTCACCTGCCTGAAGTGCCTCTTCCGATGCATAACAAAGGCGAGAGAAAAAGCAGGACAAAGATCGAGATTGCTCCACATGTAAAGGAGCAGTTTTACGAAATTCACGCAGAAGACAAGCGTCTTTATGACGCAATGCTCGCCTTCCGGGAAAGAAGTGTGGCGAGATACAAAAGCAGCACGGCTGCTCCAGAGGATTATGAAAATCTAAGAACTCAGTACGATCAATTAACACTGGCGCATGACGAAGTGCTCAATTCTCTCTCATGGCGTCTTACGAGCCCCCTGCGGCAACTACGAAAAGCCATCGCCACAAAAAAATAATCGTCAGAATTTCTGGTATATGTCCGCATGACCCGACGTGCGCATACCCACAGACATGGCACAACCAGAATTGGCTATACCAGATCACGCCCAATGCGCAATTCAGAAATT
>BQJA01000190.1 GCA_021604405.1 Nitrosomonas sp.
GAATTATATCATCGCCATGGGGCACGCCGAGTTTACCGCCGGGCAGGAAATCGTTTTGTACATCGACAATCAGCAGGGCATCACCAAGCTGTGGTTGCCAGGTCGTGAGGTCCAAGGTATTCATAATATCGCTCATCCAAAATGCGTTTAACCCTAATTTGTAAGAGCACAAATAATACTTGCGATGGAACAGTAAGTTTCTGCAGTTAACAGTATCTATGCAAATTTTTGCAAGTCAATTTTTATTGTCACATTTTTATGATGCTACAATACTGCTTTATAGCAGCGCGACAAGTATAGAAATGAATGCGACAGTAAGAGTCTTCCCAGCGACTAAGAAATAATTTCCTTGTAAGCTGAGAATTAACTTAAAACTATGTGTTTTATTACGAGGTTTCAGCAGCGAGATGCCAATAAAATAGTCCAAGCCTCAAGGCTGGTATTTGAGAGTTAAGATACCGACAATTGAAAGTTTGAAATGTTGCAACACCGGAATTAAACGAAAAAATTCAAATTAAGGAGATAATTGCTATGGTAGCCGTAAGGAAAACTGCAAAAACATCAGTGAAAAAGATAGCTAAGCAAAATAAAGTAGCAGAAATTTCACTGGAAGAGCGTCATCGTATGGTCGCGGAAGCGGCTTACTATAAGGCAAAGGAGAGAAACTTTGCAACGGGTGATCCGAAGTCAGACTGGTTGATGGCGGAAATGGAAATTGATGCATACCTCAATAAAAGCAAACAGCAAAGTAGTCGTGTTTCGGTCTAAATCTGATATGATGAGCAAGCTTGTTCGCTGGCGTTAGTTGCTAAATATGTACAATCTGACATGCGTGATGGGTTTGTTGGAATATCATTACGTTGTCTTCCCGTAACAAACGCGGCTTTGTTTGATTGTTTGTTTCGTAGTGGAGAGCGGAGGTGATGATGCAAATGACCGCAAAAAGAAAACCACACCTCCGCTGAGCGGATATCGTGAGCGATAGCGTACACCGTGGCGCTCGGTCATCGGTGCTGGCAAACCGGTTGATATTGTTGGGCGCCAGCAATTTAACCATGTCTTTATATACGGCCATTGAACTTTTGCAGCAAAGGGTTGGTGGCCCGAGCGACGTATTGATCGCTGCAGGCCATGGCCGTTCTTATGGCGAACCTAGCCAAATAATGTTTCGTGAATTGCCGGGCATTATTTCAAGTGGTCTATGGAAGCGGCTTGATCGGGCTAATGTGCGGCCAACTTATGCTTTATTAACGGACATTGGCAATGATATCCCGTATGGGTATACGACTCAACAGATTTTGGGTTGGGTGAATTGGTGCGTTAGCCGGCTTCAGAGGCAGGCTGTTCATGTTGTGGTGACGAATATCCCGATCGCATCAATCGAAACAGTATCCGAGTGGCGTTACAAAATGCTTCGTCCTTTGTTATTTCCGAATTGCCGATTATCCAGGCATGAGGTCATCGAACGTGCCCGGGTGGTGCATCAAGGGCTGATAGAAATGGCAGTCAGTAAGCGTTTCGAATTGCTTGAGTTATCGTCGGACTGGCTTGGTGCAGACGCCATTCATATTCGTATTGGAAAACGTAGAGATTTTTATCGGTATGTCGCTGAGCAGTTTCCAGCATCCAGCGAGATACAGTGCTCAGTTGCTGGAAATAAGTCGTGGCTCTCAATTTTGAAACAACAACAGCCACGTTTCGCTTACAGAAAGTTGCTTGGGCAGGAACAGTATAGACGGCAACCAAGCGCTCAACTGACTGACGGAACAATTATTTCCATGTACTGATGTCATTCAGTGGCGCTTGTAGGTTGTAAATATTGGGATGGGATAACGTCAAACCATAAGCTATTGGTCATGAGCTGACTGACCGATAACAGTATGTTGTAATCGAAACCCGTATCCGCCCCATCGCTATTTATTAAAGTAATTTTACGCATGTTCTACAATTGTTGCACGCGTCTTGATTTTAGATATTTGTTGGCAATCAAACCAAGTAGCAAGAGTACAATTGCCGGCAATATTGCAGCGCGGAGCGCATCTACATAATTAATCATATGTACCCGTAATGGGTACTCATATTGTATCGGCGGTATCCCTTCTCCTGTAACAAATACTGTATATTGACCGCCATCCAGATTAGACTCTCCTTTGATTACACCTTCCGGGTGGTAGGTGGAATGTAAGTTTGCCACTGTCTCACTTAATTTTTCGCCAGAGCCTTTCACTATTTTTACTGCAATGGGCATATCACGTAATGCCTGATCGATCAAATCTATGACCCAAAAGGTCTTACCTTCATTAGGTATTTCTGTGCAGTATTCTGCTTCAGGATCAAATTGCGGCTGATAAGCGCTTAAATGCACCATACTTCCTTCGACACCTCGTACACAGCTGTCGTCTTCCAAAGAAACCTTGCCATGTGCGCTGACGACGCTAGAAAAAAGTAACAGTGTTGCAAAAAGGATAAGCGCTGCCGCATTTATCTGTGTCATTTGCTTAATCATATGAATTCCCCTGTATTCTATTAACCCGCCGCCATAGAAAATCTTTGTTTGCCATTTCCTGCTACCCGTAAACAACGGGTAGCAGGGATGTCAATTGCTATAACAAGCGTTGAAAATTAAGGAACAATCCGGTTGTTGAGAATCTCTTTACTCTGGTTGTTCCAAATGACATCGGTCAGGTTGGAATAACGGGTGATGATCTGCGCTGCAATACCACCAGCAAATAAGCCAGCCCAGCCCAG
>BQJA01000191.1 GCA_021604405.1 Nitrosomonas sp.
AGATTTGTTTTTTCAATTTATATCCCCTTAGTTCACGTTGACTATAATTTTTCCGCGCTGTTTTTGCGGCCCACCTTGCGCTTACCCGCATGCATGATGCATCCCCAAGTAAAATCAGGTGGGCCAGACAAACAAGTTACGCCAGTTAGCGGTTTGAACCAGCAGCATAGAGACCATGCGGCTGCACAAGACCGTCGTCAGGCCCCCACGCCTTAACAACAGTATCCGTTAAGGTATCAATCTTGAGCACATAACCGGACACCCAGCTTGACACGAGCAAATGACGGTTATCCGGCGTTGGGCTAATGGTATGCGCCACAGCATAACCGGCAGGAAGTTCATTGCCCGGCTTTAGTCTCTTTATGAACCGTGGATTTAAAGGATCCGTGAATTCGAAAACAGAAATGTAACCACCTTCGCCAAATCCGTAGTCAATCGTATCTTCTTCGGCTATATACAGTTTGCCGTTGACAACAGCCAGATCCGAAGCAGACAAGAAAACACCGGATCCATTGACATCATTGGTACTATCAATGATTTTAGTTGCGGTTCCTAACATAGTATCGAGCAACCACACGCTTGGCGGAATAATTTCCTCGGTCGATGACGACGTTAATGACGTTTTGTCAAATTGCATCGAGGCTGTGATCGCAAACCGCTCGTCCAGCCAATATACATAATGAGTAAAAGCCGCGTGCCTTTGTTCATTACCCAGTTTGATCTGGCCTATGGTGTTCAGTTCGCCCGTCTCCCTGTTGGGCTGGTAGACGTCAATCACACTGTTATCAAAAAAGTATCCGGTTCCAAGTCCGATGGTGCCTGATTTATTGAAGGTTATCCCATGCGTTTGTTCTGTATATTCCGGTATGACGATCGGATCCACATCTTCCACAAATTCATTTGTCTTGAGATTCATAACACGCACTCTATCCGCAGTCCACTCTGCCATGTAAAGAAAGTCCGTATAGGGCAGCAAGGTAGGGCCGTGGATCTGAGTCCCCCTGCCTACGATCCAATTAGGAATGTTCTGGGCATCATTCACCGGCTCCACATAAGGCAGTTCGGCAGGCGTACCCGGACTGTCCGCTTCCAGCCATGATTCCATCGAAAGTGACGCCGAACCTGCATCCCAGTCAATGTCGTTAACTTGCAATGAAATAATATATGAAGGATACTCTTCGGTATTATCGGTAGTCACATAAAATTTGTTCCCCATCGGCATCATGACTGTGTGCTGTAATGGAATATCGCCTGGCCAGCCATCGATGCTTTGCGGATCAATTATGATGAGCTTCTCATCCTCATAGTTAAAAAGATATATCATCCGCGTGTGATAATCGATCGCGGTTACCAAAGGCTGCAGATAATCATTATAAACATTCGGATATTGATAAGCTGAATCATAGCTATAGTCATGCGCATCCCCCTGGTCATGATCATCATCTGCGCTGAGTGAACCAACTGACAGCACAAGCAGGCAAGTCGCCGCGACGGGAACCAAGCGGCTTAACTTCTTTACTAACATCATTAAAATTTCCTCCGAAATATAATTATTCAATTCTTGATACATGAGACAAAATTATCAATTACTTAAAAAAACTTGATCAAAATAACGCACTGCTATCGACTTAGAAAATTCTATACTGAACGGATGCGCATCACGATCTACCGTGAGCCGCAACTCAACACGTAACGCCTGACGCGTTAACCTGAATATCGTGAAACAGGTGCCGCAATGTAATTATTCTGCGGGCGCGTGCGTCTATGTTTCAAATCCTGATGAGATAGCGTCTCAAGTAGTTCCAGTTAAAGGCAATATTCATGCCAATAATAATTTAATTCTTATAATCATTGATTTATGTAAATTTCTAGAAACACCAAGTGACAATTTGTCGCTAATTTATGACGCAGTATTCTATATTTACGTTAACCACTCGTTTTTCATGGACTATTACTCGTATCAAAAAGGAGACAAACTGCAGTCTGACCATAATCTTCATTCTTCCGGGTTCCCGAAGCGCTCATTGCGCCTTGAATCGGTCCCGAATAACGTCGTCTAGCAGAAGGGATACTTGCGGAGTACATTGATGAAACGGCGGCCACTGAATTGCATCTTATTTGCCGCCAGCTTCCGCCGTCTTGCTTGAATGTCTGTATTTTTCTCATGAATGAAGCGCCCAAAAAACACCGTCAGGCTTTTATTTTGGCGGCCCCAGAAACGATGAACAGCTGTGATGAATTGGAAGCAGAAGCGCTTATTACAAGCTTTTGCAACATATGTGTATTCGGGGACCTGAATCCAGCGCGGCGATCCGGCTGAATAAAGTTGCGTGGAAAATTAAAATAAGGCGGATCTGTCTGAAGGCACTCCTATACCGACCCGCGCTACCCACAGTTTCTTTCCTAGGTCGCAATCGGCGAATGCCGCCTACCTCGCGCCTGAAGCTTGCCAGCTTCAGCGCAGCGCCGTGACCTCAGAATGTGATGGAATTAATCAACATGACATTAAACTGCCTGGCAGTTGAATTGCCACCCCAAGATTATTATTTCTTAGGCGAACAGATGTTGTTGAGTAGCGTAATGGCGGAGATTCGCTTTTCCTCGGGGCGCCCTTTCCTCGCCTGATCATACACCTGGCCGATCTTCAATGCATTTCCCTGTATTTCTGCTTGAACCGTATAAGCATCAAAACTGAATTCAGCGCCAAAATTGACC
>BQJA01000192.1 GCA_021604405.1 Nitrosomonas sp.
GAAGTTTGACCGTAACAAAAGCGGCTGCTGAGCAAGATGCTTTTGTTGCCTAGGGTGCTTGGATGGTTTTGGTTTTCATTTTAAAAGTACCAGCTTTAATTGCGTTACTGATAATCAGTTATACTGCATCTGCGCAAAGTAGTAGTGCCTTGGGTAATGCGATGCATGGCGCCGTGGCGGATGATGCCGGCAAGGGTGCCGCGGCGGGTGTACTGCTCGGGGGTGTGCAAAGAGGATGAATCGATAAGATCATGAATTTATTGGAAATAAATGATAAGGAGAAAATCAATATGAAAAATAGTTTATTAATTGTCACATTATTCGCAGCAATGTTGTGTGCGTCCGTAGCGGTTTATGCGGGTGAGAATTCGGATAAGCCGGTGATATTAGCGGAAGACACGGCTGTCGGGGTAGCGACCGTCGTGACCATAGATGCAGAGACTCGAAAAATCACCTTGAAGGATGCCGATGGTGATGAGGTCGTCTTTACGGCCGGCCCTGAGGTTCGCAACTTCGATCAGGTCAAGCGCGGCGACCGGGTGATTGTGTCCTATCATGAGGGATTTGCCCTTGCATTCGGTCCAAAAGGAAGCGGTTTAAGAGAGCGGGTTGAAACGGTGGATGTGGATCGCGCAAAGCTTGGTGATAAACCCGGCGTGATGATTACCGATAGTGTTGCGGCGGTTGGCACCGTGATGGCAATTGATGCTGAACATCGAAAAGTGACGTTGAAAGGGGCAAAGCATACGGTCTTGCTCGAGGCTTCCGAAGACATTGATTTGTCTGAAGTCAATGTGGGCGACGAGGTCGAGGCACTTTATATCAAATCCTACGCTGTCAATGTCATACCTGCGCCTAAAGTGTCCGGAACCGTGCAGATAGAAAGTACCTCTGTGGCCGTTGGTATCGGTGTTGAATGGGGTCACGGCACGTTGACCATGGATGATGGTACCACGCACAAGTTTGATATCAGAGGTTTATCAGTGCTGGATCTGGGTGTTTCCAAGGTCAGTGCAGCAGGCGAGGTCTTTAATCTGGTTGAAGCGAAGGACCTCAACGGCGTTTTTGTTGCTGGCGAAGCAGGTGCCGCGCTTGGCGGCGGTGGTTCTGTTCAGGCAATGAGAAATGCGAATGGCGTCGTCATGCAACTCCAGTCTACCCAGAAAGGCGTCAAGCTGACCCTTGCACCCGAGGGCTTGAAGATTAGCTTGGTCGAATAGAGGCGGACAGCGGGCTGCGGTAACTTCCAGCCAGGAACCGAAGGCATCAGTTTATGACGAATACCGGAAATATCATTAAGTTGCGCATGCTGGCCAGAATAACCTGTGCCAGTGTTCTGGCATCGGTGCTGATTGGTTGTGTGAACATTCCGGAACGTAACTCGGTGCCGTCAGAATTGACCAGTCTGGCGGGTATTCCTGGCGTACCAGATGCCCGTTTCTGGGGTGATGAATGGCCAACGTTTGGCATTGAAAGGTTCCGGGCGTTTACCGATACGCAAATACGCCGTAACTTCGCTGCGCTTTATAATCGGCCGCATAATTATGTGGCGATTTCCGGGGGAGGAGCGAACGGCGCATTCGGTGCGGGCCTGTTTGCAGGATGGACGGCGTCTGGCACGCGGCCGGAATTTGCTATGGTAACCGGTATCAGTACGGGTGCGCTGACGGCGCCCTTCGTATTTCTTGGTTCCGACTACGACGAGGTACTGGAACAGGTCTATACCACGACGTATACCAGGGACATTGCTGAAGAACGCAATCTTATTTCTGCCATTTTCAGCGATTCCATGGCTGACTCCGAGCCTCTGCGAAGACTGATCGAAAAGTATATAACCGCCGATGTTATCGCGGCTATCGCTCGAGAACACTCGCGCGGCAAGCGTCTGTTTATTGGTACCGTCAACCTGGATGCCGGCCGCTCCGTTATCTGGAGTATCGGTGCCATCGCTGGCAGTGATTATCCACGCAAGCAAGCGCTGATACACGATATTCTGCAGGCATCGGCGGCGATACCGGTTGCCTTTTCGCCGGTTGTTATTCCCGTGGAAATTCATGGCGAATCCTACGACGAAATGCATGTTGATGGTGGCGCGGGTGCGCAGGCTTTTGTTTATCCGGCCCAGCTTAATTGGCAGGAAATAAGCAGTAAACTGAAAGTAAAAGGTAAACCGCAAGTGTATGTCATCCGGAATTCGTTTCTGGGTGCTGACTATCGTGGGATAAAACGCAGCGTCATTCCTATCGCAAATCGATCGATTGCATCTCTGATACGAACACAGGGAATTGGCGATCTGTATCAAATCTACGCGCTATGTAAACGTGATGGCAATGATTTTAACCTGGCCCATATCCCTGCCAGTTTTACTGAACAGCCAGATGAAAATTTTGACCCCGTTTATATGCGTAAATTGTATGATTTGGGCTATGAAATGGCGAAACAAGGCTATCCCTGGGAAAAGGGGCCGCCTGGTTTTTCCGACGACCCGCTTTAATGATACGATTTATACATTGATGGCATGGTTTGCTGCAGTATTTTTTTCAGACCCGGTTTTTATCATTGTTAAGGTTCTGTAAGTCATTTATTATCGGCAAGTATCTATCCAATTCCGTTATCCATCCTGACATGCGTTCAAAACAACCCTTTATTGTTCTCGTTATTCTGCTA
>BQJA01000193.1 GCA_021604405.1 Nitrosomonas sp.
GCCTTGTCCACCACAACATGCTTTTTCGGGCTGACTGAATATGCCTTGTAAAGCAAATATAGCCGCACGGTCACTCCCGTATTTTGGCTCAAAAACCCTGTCAAGTACTTTTTTCACTTTTTTACGCTGAATAATTACAAACAATCTTAGTCTGCGTGGATTAAGGCAACGAAACAATAAAAAAACATGGGCCGGCTCAGCAAATCAGGCTGAAAATTGTCAGTCTGAAAGAGCGAGAACGCTCAAAGTTCCGGTTCTAATTAATGCTATCGCTTTTTAATTTGCACCACTAAAATTTGCGCAATGCCATGATATGAGTCGAAATAACAATGAGCGCTCTTTAGTCAAAATGACTGAGCATGGACTGTACTGCGAACCTGGAAACTTTTACATTGACCCGCATAGCGGCCCAGTCGAATATGCGGTTATTACCCATGCACATTCTGATCATGCTCGCAATGTTGCGAATAAATTTTTTGCAACGAAAGCGTCAGCGCCAATTCTATTTAAACGTTTAGGCAGCAATATTGATTTACAGACCCATCATTACCGGGAAATATTTTATTTAAAAGATACCAAGGTGAGTTTTCACTCAGCAGGCCATATTTTAGGTTCTGCCCAGGTGCGTATCGAATATAACAATGAAGTGTGGTTAGTAACGGGTGATTTTAAACGCGATCCGGATCCAAGTTGCGCACCCTATGAAATTGTAATGTGTGACACCATACTAAGTGAAGCTACTTTTGCCCTGCCTGTTTATCGTTGGGCGCCTTCATCGGATATAGCAGAAGACATTTTAGCATGGTGGGAAAACAATATTTCCTCTCAACAAACATCGATCCTATTCTGTTATGCATTAGGTAAAGCGCAACGGGTACTTGCAGAACTCGGTAAAATTTCTTCGCGCAAAGTATTGCTGCATGGTGCGATATCACCGTTAGTCGAAATTTATCGTGACGCGGGCATTGCGATGCTGCGCACTGAGCCATTGAATCTTACGATTAAAAGAGACTATCGGGGCGAGCTCATCCTTGCACCGCCCAGTGCAGCTGGTTCGGCCTGGATGCGACGATTTAAAGATGTGCAAACAGGTTTTTGTTCGGGATGGATGCGCGTTCGTGGCAATCGACGACGCAAAGGTTATGACCGGGGTTTTGTGCTTTCCGATCATGCTGACTGGCCTTCGCTACTTCAAACGATCAGCGAATGCGGCGCCAGACAAGTGCTTCTGCATCACGGTTTTTCGCATATATTGGTGCGTTATCTAAACGAACAAGGCATCAATGCACGAAGTTTAGAATCAGTATGAAGCACTTTTCAGATTTATATCGTGAACTTGATCAAACAACCTCTACCAATAATAAAGTTGCGGCAATGTGCAGTTATTTCAAAACATCGAGTGATTCTGATGCAGCGTGGGCCCTATACTTTTTATCGGGCAGACGTATTAAACGATTAGTGAGCGCAGCAAATTTACGGCAATGGCTGATTGATGCCTCAGAACTTCCTGCCTGGCTTGTGGAAGAAACTTACGCAAATATTGGCGATCTTGCAGAGACAGCAGCTTTACTAAGCGACACGTGCGGGAATAATTCATTTTTAATGGACCAGAGTCTGAGCGAATGGATGAGTAACGAAATTATGGTTCTGCGCGATGAGAATCCTGAACAACAACGTAAACGTATACAGTTGTGGTGGAATGGGCTTGATTATGACACCTGTTTTCTAGTGAACAAATTGCTGACCGGGGGACTTCGAGTTGGCGCCTCAAAATTACTTGTCGCACGTGCTATTGCTGAATATACAGAAATAGCCAGAGATATCATCCTGCACCGCTTGATGGGAAATTGGGAACCCAATGAAGAATTTTTTCAATCTCTGATTGCGCCAGACGACGGCGCTGCCGATCACACACGTCCTTACCCTTTTTGTCTAGCAAGCCCATTATATCAACAGCTTAATGAAGAAGAGTTTTATCAGTTATTGGGTGATGCAAATAACTGGCATATCGAGTGGAAATGGAACGGCATTCGTGCACAATTAATTCGCCGTAATAACGAGTGCTTTATTTGGACTCGCGGAGAGGATCTTGTGACGGACCGCTATCCGGAAATTCGTCAAGCCGCTGCATATCTTGATGACGGAATCGTAATGGATGGAGAAATATTAGCGTGGTCAGAAGATGAAGGCGTGATGGAATTTTCCATGTTACAACGGCGCATAGGACGCAAAATCGTTGGCAGAAAGCTACTTAAAGAAGTACCCGTTTGTTTTATGGCCTTTGACTTGATTGAGTTTGATGGCATTGATTATCGACAACAAAAAACTTCAGAACGACGCGCCATTTTGGAACAAATAATCGTAAACCAGTCAAATGTTATAAAAATATCGCCATTGCTAGAAACAAAACAATGGCAACAAGCAGCTCTTTACCGGCAACAGTCTAATGCCAAACGGGTAGAAGGATTAATGCTGAAACATGTTGATGCAAAATACCAAACCGGACGTAAGCGGGGCCAATGGTGGAAGTGGAAAGTAGAACCCTACATGATCGATGCAGTAATGCTGTATGCGCAACTTGGACATGGACGCAGGGCTAATTTATAT
>BQJA01000194.1 GCA_021604405.1 Nitrosomonas sp.
CCCATCATATGATCTATCCACCCGGATTGCCATATTAGGTCGATGAAGTGATAATTTTCTGATCCGCTAAATAACGCACAATTTTTTGGGTTGATTCATGTAAATTCAGCGAATCCGTATTCACAATTATTTCAGCCGCCTCAGGTACTTCATAGGGTGACGATATACCCGTAAAATCTCGAACTTCCCCAGCTCTGGCCCGCTTATACAGCCCTTTTACATCACGGCTTTCGCAAATATTTAATGGACATTCGCAATAGATTTCAATAAAACGGTTATCCAATAATTTTCTCACCTGCTGACGGTCACTACGAAACGGAGAAATAAATGCGGTGAGCACAATCATACCTGCATCCACGAATAATTTAGATACTTCACCAATTCGTCGTATATTTTCTCTTCGCGCGACGTTAGAAAAACCAAGATCGCCACATAAACCATGCCGAACATTGTCACCATCCAGCACATAAGTTCGCACTTTCATTTCATACAAGCGCTTTTCTACCGCATGAGCAAGCGTAGATTTTCCTGATCCAGACAAACCGGTAAACCAAAGCGTTACCCCCCTATGCCCATTTAATTTTTCCCTATCCTGCTGGCTCACACTCGCCTGATGCCAGATTACGTTAGAACTTTTTTTCACATTATTATCCTTTCAACTCCTCGTTTAAATCTTCAAATTCCTCTAAGTTTTTTACAGACAAAACACCTGTATTGCTGAATCGCTACGATTACACAAACGGAACCGCATGGTAATTTAGTTTTTCGAACAAACTTCCACAATTCAATCATACCGGCAATTATCAGCCCAAATAAGAAAATAATCGAAAAACAGACAACGCACAAAAAAAGCCAAAAACAAAAGCAACCGTGTACCCGGCGAACTCTTCATGCACCGGCCAACTTGCACACTTTTCATCCGCATACGTAACGACTTCCTCTGGCACACTTAAGGCCAAATATCAGGGAACCGCCTGACAGGAGAAAGAATGACGCCGGATCATCCGGAATTCATGATCGGCTGTTTCCGGTTGCTTGCGCACCAGATGCGGAGTCAGATCCGAAGGATTCGGATGGCGAGATGTAAAACACGGCAAATCAATTCAGATAGCTTGCTGACCCGCAGCAAGTGAAGAAGAACGGATATGCAGATCGCGTTGTGGAAACGGTATCTCAATATTATGTTCTTTAAAGGCGTGCCGGATTCTCCGGTGCATATCATCGATCACGGGGTACCGGTCACCCATATCACGAACAAATACGTGCAGCTTAAAATCCAGCGAACTATCGCCAAAGCCAACAAAAAATACCGATGGTTCCGGTTCTTGCAACACCAACGGGGATTCTTCAATGGCTTGTTTAAAAATACGTAAAGCCTGTGCTTCATCGGCGTCATAAGAAATCCCGACCGGGATGACAATTCGGGTTACCGGATCAGTTAATGTCCAGTTTACTACCTTATCGGTAATAAACATTTTGTTTGGTACGATGAGTTCTTTCTGGTCCCAGTCGACAATAGTTGTAGCCCGTATTTGAATTCGGGTGACTTTACCGCTGATATCGCCAACCGTAACAGTATCGCCAACCCGGATAGGCCGTTCAAACAATAGAATAATACCGGATATCATATTTGCAAATATTTCCTGCAGGCCAAAACCAAGACCGACACCCATTGCTGCGACAAGCCATTGAACCTGCGACCAACTGCCGCCCAGTTCATCAGTTATCGCAATAAAGCTAATGATAACCACGGCATAACCCGTCAACTGGATTGCGGCGTAGCGGCTGCCGGCGGACATTCTGTATTTACCAACACAGAATAAATCAATCAGGCTGGGAAAATTTCTGACAAAAATCAGCATTAACAAAAAGTACACAAAACTGATAAATAGATTAACCAGAGTAACCGGCTGCTGCGATTCCTGCCCATCAACCAGGACCGAATAGTGCCACAGGACCACGTGATCAAAAACTGATAATGCAGGAAAAATATCGTGAAATACGAGCCCTGTACCAATCACTAAAAACACAAAGACGGCGGTATTCAATAATTTCCTGCTCTGCTCATTGATCTTGGGAATATCCAGCATTAAAACTTCTTCGGGATTAATCACGCCGGTACCGGCCTTTTCTTTATCTTCGGCCTGCTCCTGCAATTTTCGTTTTTTTCTGGCGTTTTGCAGCGCCAGATGGCGATTAGTGAGTGATAACCAGCGAATGACGATGCCATGTAATAACGCAGAAATAAAAAACAACCGCAACAGGATCACCAATTTATGCTGCAGATCCAATGCGCTCTGATAATAGCCTGTTATCGCAAAACCAATAATTATTAATGGCATCAGAAGCAAAATGCCATACCACAGATAACGCAAGCGGCTTAGCCAACTGTTTGGGTTTTCCCGATAATAATTTTTCCCCAGTCCGTTATCGGGATGTGCAAAGCGGTGAAAAATGTATGCCATCGCCAGCATGGCGACTATAAATGCCATTCTGCCCAGGGTGTAGCTGTGTTGAGAATCGACTTGATCCGCGAACATGCCAATTAAAAACGTTACGGGGATAACCACCGGCCGAATCCATTTCAATTGCCG
>BQJA01000195.1 GCA_021604405.1 Nitrosomonas sp.
AAAGAACCGATTTTTACATCCAATGTTGCTGGCGGCGGGGTCAGTAACGTTGTTTCATCAACCCCGACTTATATTGATATCGGTATCAAGTTAGATGTTGAGCCCATCATTGGCCTGAATAATGATGTAACCATGAAAGTCGGTCTTGAAGTAAGCAACGATCTTGGATCGGTAAGTGGACCGGGGGGCGCATCCGCGATCAGGATTGGTACCCGCAACGCCGAAACGCTGTTGACATTGAAAGATGGCGAAACGCAAGTACTGGCAGGGCTTATCGAAGATCGTGATCAAAGAGCTGTATCAGGAATCGCCGGATTAATAAATATTCCCGGCCTTGACAGATTGACTTCGAATCAAGACGTAAGACGCCAGAAAAATGAAATCGTTTTACTGATAACACCCCGTGTAGTGCGCAATATCAACCAGCAAACCAACCTTGAAAGCGAATTTCATTTTGGCACCGCCAATGCGGTTGGTAAGCTACCCGTTACCATCAGCAAAACAGCCGCGAATTCGTTAGCCATTACAACAGCCGGTTCCGGCAGAGGTGCTGCATCCGCACCCAGCAGAGCTGGTGGAACTTTTTCATCTTCTAACGAATCTCAAGAAACACCGAACCCGTTTGCAAGAAGTACCGATGCAACCCCGATGATTTCTCTGCAGGCACCACCGAGAATAGCATTGGACAAGGAATTTACCGTGCGGGTTGGGCTTATCGGCGCAAAACCTTCGGTTACTTCCGAGATGGAACTGAGTTACGATTCGGATATGCTCGAAGCACTGGATGGCGAGGATAATACTGGCACACGTGATTTAAAGCTGGGAAAAGATGGAACAGGTAAAACCGAGCAAATACGATTCAAGGTAATCTCAGCAAACCCGGGAACGGCAGAAATTTTTATTCAAAACATTATTTCAGAAGATAAAGAAACAAGCGAGTCGGTCGAGATAACTGAACCAAAGACAGCGCAGATCGTTGTTCAGTAAAGTAATGATTAAAAAGAATCCATCTAGAGCCTCAAGGCGTGTCAATGGATTTACGCTGATTGAGTTGATGATTGTGGTTGCAATTATGGCAATACTGGCGACAGCGGCGATGCCTTTGCGCGAACTCGTCGCAAAACGCGAAAAGGAACAGCAATTGCAGACGGCTCTGTGGCAGATCAGAAGCGCCATCGATGCCTACAAAGCTGCCGTCGATGATGGGCGGGTTGAAAAAAAAGAAGATGAATCCGGCTATCCGCCCACTTTGGAAGATTTAGTAAATGGCGTTACCGACATTAAAAGTGAAGAAAAAAAAGTGATTTATTTCTTACGGCGGCTGCCGCGTGATCCGATGTTTCAGGAAATGGATGTCGCCGGTATTGAATCAATTCCCGCCTCGGATACCTGGGGCAAACGCAGCTACGAAAGCGCTCCCGATAGTCCACAAGAAGGAGATGATGTCTTCGACGTATATTCCCGCTCAGAGGAAATTGGACTGAACGGAACATCCTATAATCAATGGTAAATAAAATGCGTTGGTTTTGTCGCAAAAAAAATGGTTTCACATTGATCGAACTTTTGGTGGTCATGGCGATTATTGCGACCCTGCTGAGTATTGTCGCACCCCGCTATTTTAATTCGATTGAAAAAGCCAAGGAAGCCGTATTAAAACAAGATTTAACCATTATGCGCGATGCAATCGATAAATTCTATTCAGATATGGGCAGCTACCCGATCACATTAGAAGAACTGGTCGAAAGGCGCTATTTGCGCAGCATTCCCATTGACCCAATGACAGAAAGTAATACGACATGGTTGGTCATCCCGCCAGTAAATGATGAAGAAGAAGGGGTGTATGACGTACATAGCGGTTATCCAGGGCAGGCATTGGATGGCACTTACTACGAAGAATGGTAGCATATCCCGACGCATGAACCACTTAATTCCAGGCAGCAACCCGTCGCAAAAAGGATCAATTTATATCTGGATGCTTTTTACCGTTACAATGGTTGGTATTTTTCTCGCAGCCGCAGGCCAGGTCTGGCAGGTCAAAACACAACGGGAAAAGGAAAAACAACTGTTAATTGTGGGCGAACAATTCAGACAGGCTTTCATGTCATACTATAACAGCGCGTCGGGCGGAGAAAAAAAATTTCCGAAGTCTCTGGAAGATTTATTGTTGGACAAACGAGGTCCTGTTCCCGAACGCCATTTACGTAAAATTTTTATTGATCCGATGACAAAAAGTACCGAATGGGGCTTGGTTGAAGAGCCGCCTCCCGAACAAAGTTCGGGTTCAAGTGCGAGTGTCAGTCGATCAGATTTGGGAATTATTGGTGTCTACAGCCTGTCTAAAGAAGGCCCGATTAAAACTGGAAATTTTCCGGAACACTACGCAACTTTCGAAGAAGCCTTGACCTACCAGGAATGGCAATTCGCCTATTCCCTGGAAAGTTCGGAAGATAACACGACGCAAGATAAAGAACAAAACGCTTCTTCACAATCGGGGGCTAACTCTCCATTTTCATCCCCGGGACAAGCTTCACAAAACCAAACCGGGTCAGGACTTTCTTCACAAGGCCAAACCGGACAAGGCCAAACCGGA
>BQJA01000196.1 GCA_021604405.1 Nitrosomonas sp.
CCACTACCTTTGATGCGCTCAATCGCACCGGCAGCATCTCTGCCGCGTATTTCAACACAACAACGCATCCGATTGCCCGTTACGCCTACCTTGGTCCCAGGCGCGTACAGCAAAAAGTACTTGGCAATGGCGCGGCGCTCACCTGCACCTATGATTCCAAACGCCGCCTCCAGGCTCACCAATGGAACGGGTCGGGCCGCATGCTAGCCGGTTTTGAATACGGTTATGACCGCATGGACAACGCGCTTTTCGAACGTTTTGACCACGATATGGGTCTGTGCGACCATTTCCAGTATAACGACCGTTATGAAGTAACCGGCGTCAGCTACCGCGCGCCGGGCTCGGTACCGCCCGCAGCACCTGCCAACACCTTTGACTACGACGATAACTTTAACCGCCGCCAGGCCAGCTTTGGTAGTCCGTTTGATACTGCAGTTAGTACCCGCGACAGCTATACCATTAACAGAGCCAACGAATATACGCAGCTCATACGGAATGGAAACACCGTTTCAATAGCTCACGACCGTGCGGGCAATGCAGTTAATTTTCCGGTACGGCCCGTCACCCGCAATTTAAACCAGCAGGATGTGATGGCCAGCGCGCGTTGGGATGCCTACAACTTGTTGTTCGATATGACTCCGGGTGACATGAATCCGCAGCAACATTACCGCTACGACGCGCTGCGCCGCCGGATAGCCACCATGGAATTGGATGACGCAGAGATCGTTGAAGGCTCACGGCGCTACATCTATGATGGCTGGAGTGTGGCTGAAGAACGGTTGTTCGATCCAGGTGTAACACTTGACGAAGCAACGTCGACCCTGGAACGCATATACGTCAATGGTGCGCAAATTGACGAGCCATTGTTAACTGCCATTGACCGTAATCAGGATGGTGAACTTGGTGGCAGTAATGATAAGAATGTACGGAATATGAATGCCGATCAGGAGTATTATTTTCTTAATAATCGCTTGGGGAGTGTCATGGCGTTGCTGGATGCTGACAAGGCTGATCGAGTTTTGGAGTATTACCGTTATACCATTTACGGAGAGGTTACAGTGCTGTCTGTTGTTGATAACGACGGGGATGGGTTGGAAGACAGATCATTTGATTTGTTTGATAACTTTAGCCAAGACCCGCAACACGCTTCAAAAGAATTCGGTAACGTCTACTTATTTACCGCACGACGATTTGATAATAGTACGGGACTGTATTACTCCAGAAATAGATACTATTCGACATCTACTGGCCATTGGCTTTCCCGAGATCCATTGGGACACGCGGACGTTCTGAACTTGTACGCATTTGTCAAGAATACACCTGTCAACATGACAGATCCCTTAGGACTTCGTGGAGCACACGAACGTGATTATCCGAAGAAACAAGGAGGTTATTGCTGCTTCGAATGGCAACCTTTATGGGAGATTATGGAGTACAGTGGTCGTTTTCAATGTTACAAAGAATGCACCTACGCATGGACGTCTAACTTTTTTCTCTATATAGCCGGCCTTATTGGCAGCTACCTGTGGGCGTCTAAGTCTAAGAAAGCCAGCAAGATTGGAGCCGCAGCGGCAAGGTATTTGGCGGCGATTGGCGTCGGTTTCGCTGCAGGTTGTACTATTGCCTGCGAGTGGGAATTCTGTGTAAAAGAAGGTAAGTGGAGCTCAGTCCCCAAACGTTACTTCCTTATTACGAGTGGTAAATACAGAGGCCTTTACAGAGAAGAATCCCTACTAAAAAAATACGGTGAAAGCACGTGTGGTGAGTGCTGCGGCTATACAGTTCCTTGGTCGTGTGAACCACCCTACAAAAAGATGAGTTATCTATTTTCTTTTAAAGATTAAATAGAAAGAAAAACCGCATGGGTAATCGGCGATGAAATCACCCATTAGCGCACCGGCACCCGGGGAATGATGTGATCGACCAGGTGAGCAGCCATCTGCGCCATGCGCCGTCCGCCGCACGAGGGACAGAATCCTCGCCGCTTGCAAGAGAAGGCCACCAGCTTTTCATGCGTGCAGTCGATACAACGCAGGCGCAAAAATCCATGCAATGCCAGTACCGCCCCCGCAGCTTATCCTTAAAGCAGCAGCCTATGTAAAGCTAAGGAAAAGGGGACGCTTCCCTTTTCCATGATGTCTTGGTAGTGACTTTTCAATTTGTCAAAGTGGATGTTAATAGTGGAATCTGCATTGTGCAATACGCAGCGCATTTTCGTCCACTTGATAAACTAACTAAAGTTTCACCATATTGGTCTAAGCCAAAAATTTTTCCTTAAGCAACCATCCGAAATAGAACGCTAAAATAATTCGTTAAGTCATTGTATAAAATAAAATTCATGATGAGAAGAGAAAGGGCCATTGTAATTATTCAGCGTAAAAAAAATGAAAAAAGTACTTGACAGGGTTTTCGGGCCAAAATGCAGAAGTGCCCGTGCGGCTATATTTGCTTTGCAAGGCATATTCAGTCAGCCCGAAAAAGCATGTTGTGGTGGACAAGGCAGGCCATTAGTGCCTGGGCGTTATCTTCGAAATTACTTTCCCATAGAACGCGATCTGAGGCGAAAAATTC
>BQJA01000197.1 GCA_021604405.1 Nitrosomonas sp.
AAAGCTGGTGGGTTAGTGACAATGACTAAAGTCAGGATACGGGTCATAAGACCCGTTTAGCTTTCGGTTCTGAAATTATCATCACCTCTAGGTTCAAAATGATGTTCCAAATAGTTTTGGATCATTTCTTCTGTCAGTTCTTCTGACGTTACACAGAAGTAACCACGAGCCCAGAAATGGCGCCCCAATAGCGTTTTTTTAAGTCTGGGAAACTTTCAAACAACTTCGCAGAAGTTCTCCCTTTGATACGCCTCATTATTTCGCTTGGCGCCAGGTTCGGTGGCGCAGATACCAGCACATGTATATGATCCTGACTCACAACACCCTTCAAAATCTCTATCTCAAATGCTTCACATGTCTGACGTATCAGTTCCCTGACTTTCAGCCCTATGTCACCCTTCAGTACCTTATAGCGATATTTTGTTACAAATACAAAATGGTACTGTATCTTGAAAACTGTGTGACTGCCATAACGATACTCCATGATACTCCCCTACTATTAGTATCATGGTACGTCCCAAATTATAAAAGATAAATCTGACCGCCTTAAAGGCGGTGATTTTAACCTTACTTCGGACTAATAAAAGAGCCAGCGTGCTGCAAATTAAAAACCGCATCGGACTAACATCCTTCATTTACTGTACGAGAGGTAAAGCGTTAAATTCTTATCAGGGCAAATATAAAACCATGGCAGAACTGAACGGAAACGAATTGGATTTTCATGTTGCTGATATTTTTCGTATGAAAGGGCTTATCGTGCGCGTACCATTGATAATTATAAAGGATTTTCGGCACTCACCCGTATTACGCCGCTGACCACACCCGAAGATTGTATGGTCAGCAGCATGACAACATGAAAATAATCGATATGTCTGGACTTATTGCCCAACACCAGAGAATTTCAAGCAATCGCACACAAATCAGTATTTTAACCGATCAATATCATCCCAGTTTTTACTCGTCAATCCATTATTCAAAAAATACCAGCTGCTAATAGAACTTTGACAACCATGCCAATCGATACCAAAATGGCCATCACCGCAAAGCTCTGCTGCAGTTTCGGACCTGAAAAACGATTGGCAAAGGCACGCGCCAGTAACATGCCCGCGATCGCCCCGCCAGCAAATGGCGTGGCAACAGACCAGTTCATCGCACCGATAATCGTGGCGGACACAACGCTAGTCGCAGAAATAAGTGCGATCACAGCCAGTGACGTCGCAAAAATAGCCTGCATCTGAAGATTGGTTACTTTCTTGAGTGCCGGCACGACGACGAAGCCACCCCCTACCCCCAGCAGGCCGGACAAAGAGCCTGCCGAAAAACCCGATAACGCCAGCGCCCTGACACAAGGCCATGTCCATATCAACCGCCCATCGGGTGTATCAAGCAAGCAAGGTTTTGCAAAAGGGGCGGCTTCGAATGTTTTTCCTGAGGCTGCATCATACCGGCTCTGACGAAACATATCATAGGCAACATACATTAAGACCGCGGCAAATAACAATGCTAATGGTGCATTGGGCAGTTTTTGCGCCAGCCATATACCAACCGGTGCCGCGACTGCCCCGGTAATTGCAATAAAACCAGCGGCTCGGTATCTCACCTTGTTTTGCATAAGGGCAAGAAACGCACCCATTGCCGCCGACAGGCAGACGGCAAGCAGCGCAATCGGGGCTGCTTCTGCAACCGTAAGGTACAAGGCAAAAATAAGTAAAGGCACCGCAATGATTGCACCACCCGCACCTGTAAGCGCCAGAACGATACCCGTCAATGAACCGAGCAGAATACTGATTAGCTGAGTTTCCATCATAGCCAAGCACTCACTGTGATTTTCTGGGACGCGCCAACCATTCCCGGCCTTTCAACATGCCGTTCCAGTATAGCCAGGGAAAGAATTTTGCTTTAATCAGCCATGCAAAAGCGCTTGGTTTAGTGGGCTTAAGTGGCAATGTTGGCAATAACCTCCCCCCAAAACCAAATTCCGCCAGCACAACCTTACCTTTTTCCACGGTAAGCGGGCATGCGCCGTACCCATCGTATATCGTCGTGAATTCCCTGTCTTCTTTCTCAGCCAGAATGTTTTCAGCAACCACCACGATTTGTTTTCTTATTGCCGCTGCCGTTTTTGCATTCGGCGATGAACAAGCGTCACCCAGCGAAAAAATATTTGAATAGCGGGAATGCTGAAGTGTTTTCTGATTCACCTCACAAAAACCGCTTGCATCCGCCAGCGGGCTATTGCGAAGAAAATCAGGTGCCACTTGCGGCGGGGTAACGTGCAGCATATCAAAAGATTTTTCGACTCGTTTGACATTCCCTGCTGTATCCTTAATGTCGAAACAGGCGATTTTGTTAGCGCCGTCAACTTTTACCAGATTGGAATTAAATGCCAGCTTCGCATTGTAACGCTTCACATATTCCATTAACGGCGGCACAAAATCAGCCACGCCAAAAAGCACGGCACCCGCGGTGTTAAACTCGACTTCTATCTTATCCAGGTTATCATGCCGCAGCCAATGATCGCATGAGAGATACATAGCCTTCTG
>BQJA01000198.1 GCA_021604405.1 Nitrosomonas sp.
TGCCGGAAGGTTAATTGATGGGGTTATCTTCGGAGAAGCTCTTGATCGAAGCCCCGGTAAACGGCGGCCGTAACTATAACGGTCCTAAGGTAGCGAAATTCCTTGTCGGGTAAGTTCCGACCTGCACGAATGGCGTAACGACGGCCACACTGTCTCCACCCGAGACTCAGTGAAATTGAAATAGCTGTTAAGATGCAGTTTACCCGCGGCTAGACGGAAAGACCCCGTGAACCTTTACTATAGCTTCACAGTGGACTTTGATTAGATATGTGTAGGATAGGTGGGAGACTTTGAAGCGTGTGCGCTAGCATGCGTGGAGTCGTCCTTGAAATACCACCCTTGTGTAATTGGAGTTCTAACCTAGATCAGTTTATCCTGATCAGGGACATTGTGTGGTGGGTAGTTTGACTGGGGCGGTCTCCTCCTAAAGAGTAACGGAGGAGCACGAAGGTGCGCTAAGTACGGTCGGACATCGTACGGTTAGTGTAAAGGCAAAAGCGCGCTTGACTGCGAGACTGACAAGTCGAGCAGGTACGAAAGTAGGTCTTAGTGATCCGGTGGTTCTGTATGGAAGGGCCATCGCTCAACGGATAAAAGGTACTCCGGGGATAACAGGCTGATACCGCCCAAGAGTTCATATCGACGGCGGTGTTTGGCACCTCGATGTCGGCTCATCTCATCCTGGGGCTGAAGCCGGTCCCAAGGGTATGGCTGTTCGCCATTTAAAGAGGTACGCGAGCTGGGTTCAGAACGTCGTGAGACAGTTCGGTCCCTATCTGCCGTGGGCGTCTGAGATTTGAGGAAAGCTGCTCCTAGTACGAGAGGACCGGAGTGGACGAACCTCTGGTGTTCGGGTTGTCACGCCAGTGGCATTGCCCGGTAGCTATGTTCGGACGAGATAACCGCTGAAAGCATCTAAGCGGGAAGCTTCTTCCAAGATGAGATCTCACTTTGTTCTTGAAACAACTGAAGGGCCCTTGAAGACTACAAGGTTGATAGGCTGGGTGTGGAAGTGCAGTAATGTATGAAGCTAACCAGTACTAATTGCCCGTGAGGCTTGATCATATAACACCCAAGAAATTTGGAAGTTATAGATATAAGTTCAAATGATTAATAAATTTCTCTATGAGAAAAGCGATTTTGAGTATAACTACAAAATCAAGACCCATTTACCAATCAATAGATTGATGATTCATATTCCCAAATGTTAGTCTTAAAGAAGAGCAATCTTCCTTAAGCAACCAGTTTTCTGGTGACAATAGAGCTATAGAACCACCTGAACCCATCTCGAACTCAGAAGTGAAATGTAGCATCGCCGATGGTAGTGTGGGAGTTCCCATGTGAGAGTAGGACATCGCCAGGATCTTATAAGTAAAGAAAAGCCTCAATGCAAGTTGGGGCTTTTTTTTGCCTTGAATTTACTGCAATCAACTGGCGCTGGGCATGTTGTTCGCTGCGCGCTGGCGCACTGGCTCAGGTTCGTGGCAAACAAGAGCAGGCACAATCATTAAAATCAAGACATCATTGACCAACCTTCATTGTAAAGTTAACAGCCACTTACCATGGAGAATACAGCTTCGCTGTATGAATACAAAGAGCTCGGTTCCGAGACCGGCAACTCGGCCAACAAAATAAATCTAATGGCGCCAGGATCTTATAAGTTAAGAAAAGCCTCAATGTAAGTTGGGGCTTTTTTTTGTCTTGAATATACTGCAATCAACTGGCTCAGAAAAGTGCTGGTTTAATCAGCTCAATATTAATGATCCCGATCAATGACCAGTTGTGCCAATTGCAATAAAGCTGTGGTGTCTTGAGGAATTTGTTGTAAGGCTTGATAAGCATTGTCGATGTGTTTGTTGGCCTGTTGTTGTGCTTTGTTTAAGCCCAGTAAGCTGGGGTATGTTGATTTGTGGTTCCGAGTGTCTGATTTTGCCGGTTTACCAAGTGTATGGGTGTCTCCAGTAACATCTAACAGATCATCTTTAATTTGAAATGAAATACCTAATTCAGTGGCAAAGTTTATATACAGATCAGAAATTTCTGGTGCTAATTTAGGTTGGGTTAATAACACCAGTTCAATGCCAATTTTAAGTAAGGCTCCAGTTTTCAAAGCATGTATGTTTTGTAATTGACTTAATGTTATGAGTTTGTTTTCAGCTTCTAAATCAAGGCTTTGACCTCCAGCCATACCATTAAATCCACTGGCTTGTGCCAATTTTTTTACTAATTGAATAACATTGTCAGGTGATGTAGGCGTAGATGCTATTGTTTCAAAGGCAAGGGACTGAAGGGCATCTCCTGCTAAGATGGCAGTGGCTTCATCAAAGGCAATGTGATTGGTGGCTTGCCCTCTCCTTAATTCATCATCATCCATAGCTGGCAAGTCATCATGAATCAATGAATAGGCATGAATCATTTCCACAGCAGCTGCTATGTTATCTGCTACTGTTAAATCAGTGCCTACACTCTTAGCTGTGGCATAAACCAATAAGGGTCTGATTCTTTTTCCACCTGCCATTAAAGAATACGCCATGGCC
>BQJA01000199.1 GCA_021604405.1 Nitrosomonas sp.
TGTGTTCTACGGTTCATTCCCGATGTACATTGTTTGCGGTGTTGCTGCTTATCTGTATGCGATGACCCGTTTACCACTGTATAGCCGCGGCACATCATTTCCGCTGGTGATGGCGATTGCTGGCCCGCTGATGATTCTGCCGAACGTTGGTTTGAACGAATGGGGTCATGCATTCTGGTTCATGGAAGAGCTGTTTAGTGCACCATTGCACTGGGGCTTTGTGATTTTGGGCTGGGCTGGCTTATTTGCTGGTGGTATTGCAGCGCAGATCATCACTCGTTATTCCAACCTGACTGACGTCATTTGGAACAACCAGAGTAAAGAGATTCTCAACAACCGGATTGTTCCTTAATCGGGCGTCAATTATTTGGCATTTGAATTACCCGTCCCGTGGTGTGGGGCGGGTGATGGGATGAAAAGTTGTTAAGACCGAAAGGAATCGTCATGTTTTTAAATTTAATATCACACGAACAAATTGAGGGGAGGGACTAGTGAGCAGAACAGACGAAATTTTAAAGGCGGCGAAGATGCCGCCGGAAGCGGTCCACATGTCACGCATGATTGACGCTGTGTACTTTCCAATTCTATGTATTTTATTAGTTGGCACGTTCCACATGCATTTTATGCTGCTGGCGGGTGACTGGGATTTCTGGCTTGACTGGAAAGATCGCCAATGGTGGCCGGTTGTAACGCCGATTGTTGGTGTTATGTACTGTTCGGCACTGATGTACTATCTGTGGGTAAACTATCGTTTACCGTTTGGTGCGACACTTTGTGTTGTATGTTTGCTGGTTGGAGAGTGGTTAACCCGCTACTGGGGTTTCTACTGGTGGTCACACTACCCGATCAACTTTGTATTGCCATCCACCATGATACCGGGTGCGTTGATGCTGGATACCATCCTGTACTTGACGGGTAACTGGTTGATTACGGCACTGCTGGGTGGTGGTTTCTGGGGGCTGTTCTTTTACCCTGGCAACTGGCCGATTTTTGGGCCGACCCATTTACCGCTGGTTGTAGAAGGCGTATTGCTTTCAGTCGCTGACTACACTGGATTTCTTTATGTGCGTACCGGTACACCTGAATACGTGAGGCTGATTGAGCAGGGGTCTCTACGAACGTTTGGTGGTCATACGACGGTGATTGCCGCGTTCTTCTCGGCGTTTGTATCGATGCTGATGTTCTGCGTCTGGTGGTACCTTGGCAAGGTCTACTGTACTGCATTCTTCTATGTGAAAGGTGCAAGAGGTCGTATCTTCCAAAAAGACGATGTAACGGCATTTGGTGAAGAAGGATTCGCACAGGGGATTAAATAATGAAACTAAAAAACATATTTAAAGCGGGGGTTATTGGCCTTTATGGCGCGGCGATTGGCGCGGCGTCACTGGTGCTGACGGTAGCGGTGGACGTATCCCCGGTGGCGGCACACGGTGAACGTTCACAGGAGCCATTTCTGCGGATGCGTAGTATCCAGTGGTATGACATGAAATGGCAGCCGAAGGTCACCAAGGTCAACGACATTGCGACGATGACGGGTAAGTTTCACCTGGCGGAAGACTGGCCGCGTGCGGTTGGTAAGCCGGAGCGTGCTTTCTTTAACGTTGGGAGTCCAAGTCCGGTGTTTGTTCGTTTGAGCACCAAGCTCAATGGCGAGCCGACATTTATTTCAGGTCCGCTGGTGATTGGCCGTGACTATGAATTTGAAGTCAGGCTGAAAGCGCGGATTCCTGGCCGTCACCACATGCATGCCATGGTGAACGTCAAGGATGCGGGTCCGATTGCTGGACCTGCTGCCTGGATGAACATCACCGGTAGCTGGGATGACTTTACCAACCCGATCAAATTGCTGACAGGTGAAACCATTGATTCGGAGACCTTTAACTTATCTAATGGTCTTTTCTGGCACATTCTGTGGATCGCCATTGGCTGTTTCTGGATTGGTATATTTGTTGCACGGCCGATGTTCTTGCCACGTAGCCGGGTATTACTGGCATTTGGTGACGACTTGCTGCTTGACCCGATGGATCGTAAGATTGCCATTGGTGTTGCGGTCCTGACCTGTGCGTTGGTATGGGGTGGTTATCGTTACACTGAGAACAAGCATCCCTACACCATTCCGATTCAGGCGGGTGAATCTAAAGTAGCGCCGTTGCCGGTAGAGCCGAATCCAGTTGCGATCAAAGTGACGCATGCTAACTATGACGTACCGGGACGTGCTCTGCGGATCACCATGGACATCACCAACAATGGTGACAGCGACATTCGGATTGGTGAATTCACCACGGCGGGTGTACGTTTTGTTAACGAGTTGGGTCAACAGCATCTTGATCCGGATTATCCAAGAGAATTGGTTGCAACCGGTTTGACCTTGGATGAAGAGACGGGCATACAGCCGGGCGAAACACGGGAAGTTAACCTGGAAGCGAAAGACGCGTTGTGGGAAATTCAGCGTCTGATGGCTTTGTTAGGTGATCCGGAAAGTCGTTTCGGTGGTTTGCTGATGACTTGGGATGAAGAAGGTAATCGCCACATCAACAGTATTGCTGGTGCGGTTATACCGGTCTTCACAAGACTCTAAAGCAAGCTAGACTTACGCTACTCTATTACCGGTACACTGCTGTCATTCGACAGAGAGGTGTACCGGT